>NC_017856.1:0-341666 GCF_000260965.1 Methylophaga frappieri | reverse complement strand
TAACTCACCGATGGTCAGTTGACCTTTATCACGTAAAGTCTGCAGCAATAAAATTTGTGGAGCAGTTAACCCAGTCGTTTTTGCTAAATATTTGGAGTGCAAGTCAGTAGCCCGGATAACTCGACGCAAGGCAACTAATACTTCTTCAATATAGTTCAAAAGATTTTCCTTCTCAGATGGACTGAGCGCTAATTCATCCAGTACTTCGGTATTAATTGGTATCTGATTCAGCATAGGTACAATCGACCCCTCGCTTTGTCTTTTTCACCAACGGATTCATTTAATTAATGTGACATCAAATGATGTTTCACTAAGTTTGCTGGCTTGATAATGAAAAATACTTAGTGTACTATACATTTGCGTTTTCAAAATATCAATATGTTAATCAATAATTTAACGAAATTTAAGTTTAATAATACGTGTTAAATGGTTAAAACTATATTGATGTATAAATAATTGAATAAGATGTAATTATGCCTAAATCAAACAACGCTTCAGATGACATATCGCTTATCGCCCCTCACGCTGAGTTGGGGGCCGAAGTTCATAAATTAATTGCGGCTTGTCCGCCACTCGATACGAATTCCATGTATTGCAATCTGTTGCAAGCCAGTCACTTTGCTTCGACTTCGGTTGCTGCCACGATGGATGGCAATGTAGTGGGGTTTATCTCGGGCTATCGAATTCCAGATCAGCCCGACACATTATTCGTATGGCAGGTAGCTGTCGGTGAGTCGGCACGGGGTAAGGGCTTAGCTAAGCGCATGTTACTGAGCATCCTGAATCGCCCAGATAACAAAGACATTAAGTTTATTCATACCACCATCACACCTGACAACAAAGCATCATGGGCATTATTTGAAAGTTTGACCAGAAAATTGGATACCCAGATTAGTCACAGTGTGTTTTTTGACGAGCAACAACACTTTGCCGGTCAGCACAAAACGGAAATGTTGGTGAAAGTGGGTCCCTTTAAAGCAGCTAATGCATAAAAGACTTGCTCAAGCAGAATTTATATTAGGAGATATCAATGAAAATCTTTGAAGAAATCGAATCCGAAGTCCGATCTTATGCCCGTGCATTCCCCCGTGTATTCGACCGTGCTCAGGGGGAAATTATTTATGATTTGGATGGCAACCAATATATCGATTTTCTGGCGGGGGCCGGCTCTCTGAATTACGGCCATAATCATCCAGTATTCAAAGAAAAATTATTGGAATACATCCAAAACGATGGTATTACGCAAGGGCTTGACTTGCATAGTCGTGCCAAGGGCGAGTTTCTGGAAAGCTTTAATGAGTACATTCTCAAGCCGCGTGATTTGGATTATATCGTGATGTTTACTGGCCCAACTGGGACTAATGCAGTAGAAGCAGCACTGAAAATCGCCCGTAAAAAAACGGGTAGAGAAAATATCATTTCCTTCACTAATGGCTGGCATGGTCAGAGTCTCGGATCACTCTCGGTGACGGGCAACTCTACGCATCGTGGTGGTGCCGGCATTGCGCTGCATGGTTCGACCCGTATTCCCTATGATGGTTACCTTGGTGATGATGTCGATACCACGAATTTACTGGACAAGATGCTATCTGACTCCAGTAGTGGTGTAGATAAACCGGCCGCTGTGATCGTTGAAACAGTTCAAGGTGAGGGTGGTATTAATGCGGCCTCAATGACGTGGTTAAGAAACCTGTCGGACATTTGTAAACGCCATGATGTGTTATTGATCGTTGATGATATTCAGGCGGGTTGTGGTCGAACAGGAGCTTTCTTCAGCTTCGAAGAGGCGGGCATCTATCCTGATATTGTTACCTTATCGAAATCATTAAGTGGCTATGGTTTGCCATTTGCCGTGGTGTTAATGAAGCCAGAAGTCGACCAATGGTCGCCGGGTGAACATAACGGAACATTCCGAGGCAATAACCATGCTTTCGTAACAGCCAAAGCTGCGATTGATCATTTCTGGAAAGATGACACATTTGCCAAAGATGTGCAGCGTAAAGGCTGGTTAATTGCTGAGCGTGTGGATGAGATTGTTGCCAAATACGGTGAAGGTAATTTCAATTCTCATGGCCGCGGCATGTTCCGGGGCATTAACTGTGTCAGTGGTGAACTGGCTGGACAAATTACCCGTAAATGCTTCCAGAAAGGATTGATCATTGAGACCAGTGGCGCCGATGACCATGTGGTGAAGTTTTTATGCCCACTGACGATTTCTGATGAAAATTTAAACAAAGGTATCGATATTCTGGAGCAGGCAATTAAGGAAGTTTGTGCCAAAGCCGACGAAATTCCGGAAGAAAAAGACTTTTTTGAAGGGGAATATTCGGTCAGCGAAGAAGCCGGCAAAACCCATTAATCAGCAAATTTTCTACTGGTGGCAGCGTTTGCCACCAGTTTGTCTCTCAGTATTTCAGGAGTCATTATGATTGTCAGACAATTACAGGAAGCAGAAAAATCAAATCGGCGCATTGTCTCGCCAGATGGTAACTGGGAAAGCACGCGCATGCTGCTTAAAGAGGACGGCATGGGTTATTCGTTTCATGTCACGACGATTTATGCCGGTGCTGACTTTCGGATGCATTACCAAAACCATTTAGAGTCGGTCTATTGCGTAAGTGGCGAAGGCGAAGTGGAAACACTGGATGATGGTAAAAAATATGCAATTACGCCAGGCACGCTTTATAACCTCAACCTGCATGACAAACATATTTTGCGGGCATTCAAGGAGCTTAAACTGGTTTGTGTCTTCAACCCGCCGTTAAATGGCACTGAAGTACACAATGCAGAAGGCGCCTATGAACTGGACGCGGATACCATAACTGAATAAACAGGAGGATTGTTGCCCGGCAAGGGCACGCACCCCATATGACTTTTCATACTGTTGAAAAAATTGGTGGCACATCCATGAGTGATTATGTCGCAGTTCGTGACAATATCATTCTTAAACCAGTGCATGGTGAAGACTTGTTTCAACGCATTTTTGTGGTTTCCGCCTACGGCGGTATTACCAATATGCTGCTTGAACACAAAAAAAACGGCCATGCTGGTGTTTATGCTGAGTTTGCTAACAGTGTTAATGAAGATAACTGGCAGGAGGCCATGCAATCGCTTCGTACTGAAATTCTCAGCATTAATAAGCAACTGTTTGGTGAGGCCAAACTTGCCGATGAGGCCGATGAGTTTATTTGTGAACGTCTGGATGATGCAGAACGGGTACTCGCGGATCTGCAGCGGTTATGCCAGCATGGCCATTTTGAACTAGATCAACACTTGTCTACGGTCAGAGAAATGCTCGCCAGTATCGGTGAAGCACATAGCGCCTGGAATACCGCACAGCTTTTGAAGAAAGACGGAATCAATGCGGTTTTTGTAGACCTGACTGGTTGGCAAACAGATAAGCACATGGCTTTGGATACGCGAATCGAAAAAGCCTTTGCCGACATTGATCTCAGTTCGCAATTACCGATTGTGACCGGTTACGCGCACAGCGCTGATGGCCTGATGTCAACTTTTGATCGGGGTTACAGCGAAATGACGTTTAGCCGAATTGCGGTTTTGACGGAGGCCAGCGAGGCAATCATTCATAAAGAATTTCACCTGAGTAGTGCCGATCCGCGTCTGGTAGGCGAAGAAAATGCCGTGCCAATTGGCCGTACCAATTATGATGTCGCGGATCAACTTGCTAATTTAGGGATGGAAGCCATTCATCCCAAAGCGGCGAAAGGTCTCCGGCAAAACGATATTCCATTGCGTGTTCGCAATACTTTTGAACCCGAGCATGCGGGTACACTGATTACTGGCAGTTATGTCAGCAGTAAACCTTGCGTTGAGATTATTGCTGGCTGTAAAGGGGTCTTTGCCTTTGAAGTATTTGATCAGGACATGGCCGGTAACCTGCATCGCTATGACACCGAAATTTTGGCGATGATACGTCGCTTTAGAGCGCATATTATCTCCAAAGACATTAATGCCAATACCATTACGCATTATTTATCAGCCAGCTTGAAAACCATTCGTCGGATTCGTGATGCTTTGCATGAAGTATTCCCCGAAGCGGAAATTAATCAGCAAAAAGTGTCTATCGTCTCTGCGATCGGTAGCGATATGAAAATTCCGGGTATTTTGGCGAAAACAGTCTCGGCTCTTGCTGAAAAAAATATCAGTGTGTTGGCGATGCACCAGTCTATGCGACAGGTGGATATGCAGTTTATTATTGATGAAGATGATTATGATGCTGCTATCAAAAGCCTGCATAGTCATCTTGTTGAGATCCACGATCACGGCAGGGCAATATGTTTGGCAGGTTAACCCTTGTTTTGTTATTACTCTGTCCGCTATGCGTAGGAGCAGAGACCGACGAAACGCTACCAGCGGACTTTGAACAGCAAGTAGAAACGCTTGATGCACCTGTCTACTCGCCGTTTATCGAACGTTACGTTTTGGATGAATTGAAACAGCTGCGTACAGAGATGGCGGCGCAACGTCATGAAATGACGCAGCAGATTGTTGACCGCGAAATTAATGCCGTGGATAAGGCAGTCAGCTATGCCACCAATACGGTGACCTATTTTTTCTATCTGATTGCCGGCGCCACGTCAATTCTGGTTTTAGTAGGTTGGACTTCGATACGTGAGATTCGTGAACGCGTGCATTCGCTCGCTGATGAAGAAATTTCTAAACTGGTTAGTGAGTATGAGCGTCGTCTGCATGCGATTGAGCAGCAGCTTAACCAGAAAACCCAACATATTGAAGAAAACCGCGAAGAAATCGAACGAACTCAGGGGCTGCAATCCTTATGGCTACGGGCAGCACAGGAAAATAGCGCTGCACATAAAATTGGTATTTACGATCAAATTTTGAAGATTAAACGCGATGACGTAGAGGCGCTAACTTATAAAGCAGATGCAGTGCTGGAACTGGGAGAACCGCAATGGGCATCAAATTTGTGCCATCAAGCCCTACTTGTTGATCCGGAAAATAGTCATGCTTTCTACCAATTGGCCTGTGCGCATACGGGAATGGAGCAGTACGAAGAAGCGATACATTATTTATCGGAAGCCATCCAGCGTAGCGAAAGTTATCGAGATGAAATCACCAACGATAAGGCCTTAGCAGCGCTTCAATCTCATCCGGGAGTGCAAAAATTAATCAATCCGAATTCGGCGACGGCAGATTAATCAGGCAGCAAGTTGTTTTTTAAACGGGTACTAAATGGTTTGTCACCAAACCAGATACGGAAATAAACATCGGCAAGTTGGGCAGAATCACTCTGGCTTAGCAGGCGATCATTTTTTTTCAATATCAAGCCAGTTTGTTCGGACCAGCCAATATCGTATCTTTCCCCATCTGAAATGGCTTCATAATTGGCGTTAAAAGCACTCAGTGATGCGGCAATTTGGGCAAACTTATCAGCATCACTGTTACGTCGAATAAGTGTTTCTGATGAATCAATAAAGTCTTCAGCATCAAAACTACGTGCATAACGAAAGCTGAGATAAACCGGTTGATCAGTCAGCGACTCCGCACTCAGTGACTGGCAATCTAATGCATATAAAGCCACCTCGCCCAAATCAAACAGCATTTTCTTCATTGGTGAACTGGCGCAGAGGCTGAGCGTATCCTGTTGCAAAGTGATGGTTGGTTGGAAGGCCACTGCCTGTACGGGGAGCATCAGGGGCAGAATAAGCGAAAAGGGTAACCACTTTTTCATAACCGATTCCTGATTGCCCGAACCCAAAAGCCAACCACAGGAAGATGCTGGTAAAACGCATCCGCACCGTCCCAGAAATCCTGATGTACAATAATCTGTCCTGCCTCGTTAAAGCGAAGGTGTGACATGCCAACAGAATGACTATCAATAGTTTTACCCAGTACCTTAAATTGCATCGTCATCGTCCATCGAACGTAAACATCTTCATCGCTTTGCACAACGTCTTCGAGGGTGACTTCAAACTTTGTCACTGCCCTGCCGGTTTTACTTAGGTAGTCCTTAAGTGAGGCACTGTCTGTGATGGTTTTAAAGGTGTCGTTGAAATAGAATTGTTTAGCGTAGCTTTCATCTATTGCCGCATGCAGGTCGGCAGACTGCAGATTGTTAAACACATTGCGGAATAACTGATCGGCATTGTCAGGCGCTGGCGCACTGTTGGTCTTACTCAAAGCATTTTGATAAGCGGTGTAATACATAGCATGATGACCTCCGGAGCAGGCGGTAAGCGTAAACAACGCCAATACCAACCAAAATAATTTCATCTTAGCGACATCCTGACCTGAAAAGTTATTTCATTTGAACGTGTTAATCGTGAAATTGCGGTGAAAATCAAGACAGGGATGCTTTCACACGTAATTCACGGTAAGCAACGTACTTTGACTTCACGCATTATGGATTCTTTCATGAAAGCAATTATTCAATGGTTTGATAGTCAAGCTGAGTCGCCGTTACCAGGTGATTCGAAAAAAATTGACTGGCTCAGAGTGGTGCCTTTTATTGCCTTACATTTGGCCTGTTTTGCGGTGTTTTGGGTCGGTGTTTCTTTGTCTGCGGTACTGGTTGCTTTGTTGCTCTATCTTTTACGGATGTTTGCCATCACGGCTTTTTATCATCGTTTTTTTTCTCACAAAGCATTTAAGACTTCGCGAATTGTGCAATTCATCTTTGCGCTAATTGGTGCCAGCGCCACACAACGTGGTCCGATATGGTGGGCAGCGCATCACCGTCAACATCATCGTCATGCTGATCAGCCTGAAGATCCGCATTCGCCCAATGAAGGTTTGTTTTGGAGTCATATGGGTTGGTTTTTAGCAGATCAACACTTTACTGCAGATACCACGCTGGTGCCTGATTTGATGCGATACCCGGAACTGCGCTGGTTAGATCGTTTCGATATCGTTGTGCCGGTTTTACTGGCAGCAGGATTGTTTGTTTTTGGAGCGGTTCTGGGCAAATATTTTCCAGCAACGCAAACCAGCGGTGCTCAAATGCTGGTCTGGGGCTATTTCATTTCAACCGTGCTGATGCTGCATGCGACCTTGGCCATTAATTCTTTGGCTCATCGGTTTGGTAAAAAACGCTACCAAACACGGGACGACAGTCGAAATAATTTTTGGCTGGCCCTGCTGACCTTAGGCGAAGGCTGGCATAACAACCATCACCATTATCCTGCCTCTGCCAGGCAAGGCTTTTACTGGTGGGAAGTGGATTTCAGTTTTTATTTACTCAAACTCATGGAGAAAACCGGACTCATCTGGGATGTCAAAACCATACCCGAAAGCCGGCGTGAGCAAAGAAAAATATCCCAGCGAGCGATGCCATGAGAGTGGCAGTCGTTGGTGCTGGCATAGCGGGTCTTAGTGCCGCTTATTACTTGAGCCCTCGGCATCAGGTCGAGGTGTTTGAGGCTAATGATTATCTGGGTGGTCATACGGATACGCATGATATTGATTATGCTGATAAAACTTACCGAATCGATACGGGTTTTATTGTTTTTAATAATCAAAACTATCCTAACTTCAGTCGGTTACTCAATACTTTGGATGTTGACAGTCAACCAACCACCATGAGTTTCTCGGTTAGCAATATGGAAACCGGCCTGGAATACAATGCGACTGATTTAAACAGGTTGTTTTGCCAGCGTCGGAATCTGGTCAACCCGCGTTTTTATCGCATGTTGGCTGACATTGTGCGTTTTTATCGTCGCGCCCCAGAGATGCTGACGCGTGATGATGAATCACTGACTTTGGCTATGTATCTTAAGCAGCACCATTACAGCGACATTTTTATTGAGGATCATTTATTACCCATGGCCTGTGCGTTGTGGTCTGGACCGGGCCGGTCGATTCGTGACTTTCCGGCACGTTATTTCATTGAGTTTTTACACAATCACCAAATGCTGAATTTGTGGAAACGACCGCAATGGCGGGTGGTTTCTGGTGGTTCGAATTCGTACGTATCTCAACTCATTGACCGCTGTGATGCTGTCTTCCATAACAATGCTGCGGTTAATGCTATCCATCGTGATGAAACCGGGGTGGCGATTATGGTGGATGGGGAACAGAGACGGTTTGATAAAGTGGTTATTGCCACGCATGCTGATCAAGCGCTGCGAATGTTGGCGAAACCCTCAACCGATGAGGCCGCGGTCCTTGGCAACATCCGTTTTCAGCAAAATGAGATGTTGTTGCACAGTGATCCTTCGGTATTACCCAAAACTACCGCCGCTGTTGCCAGCTGGAATGTCCGTGTTGCCCCGGAGCTGGCTCAGCAATGTACGGTCAATTACCATATGAATACGCTGCAAAACCTGGATGCGCCGGTAGATTTTATTGTGTCTTTAAACAGCGACCATTTGGTCAACCCGGATACCGTTTTTTTGAGACGTCGCTACTTTCATCCGGTCTATAACCAGGCAACATTGGCTGCTCAAAAAAAATGGCCGCTGCTGGCAGGAAAACAACACACTTATTTTTGTGGTGCCTATTGGGGGTGGGGCTTTCATGAAGATGGTATTAATAGTGCTTTGCGTGTAGTCGATGCGATAAATCAGACTGTTGAGTGGGCTGATAATGCTCGCTGATGGACTCTACAACGGCTGGCTTCGACACCAGCGTTATCTCCCCAAAGCTCACGCTTTTGATTATCCGATAGCGATGTTGCTACTGGACTTGGATAGTTTGCCGGCGCAATTTGCAAAAAGTCGGCTCTGGTCTTTGGAAAAACTAAATTTCATCAGTTTTTATCGTCGAGACTATTTGCGTCATCCGGCCAGAGATCTCAAAACAGCTGTCTGTGAATTAATTAAGCAACGAAGTGGTGAATCCTTTGCAGGTACAATCAAATTACTCAGTCACCCGCGTTATTTAAATGTGATTTTTAATCCCGTCAGCTTTTACTTTTGTTACCAGCAAGAACAATTGCAATATATTGTCGCGGAAATAAACAATACACCGTGGAATGAGCGGCATTGTTACCTTCTTGAAGTGAGTCAATCTCAAAAACAGACACTGTCTTTTCGCTTTGAAAAGCAGTTTCATGTGTCCCCTTTTATGGCCATGAACCAGCATTATGAATGGCGTTTTCTGCTTGAGTCAGATCGACTGCACATTGCGATGGCATTGTTTCAAGACGATCAGCGTCAATTTGACGCGACCCTACAGATGCAACATCAGGCACTGACAGCAAAAGCCATGCGTCGTTTGCCATTGCAGTATCCGATGCAAACATTGCGTGTCATCGTCCGGATTTACTGGCAAGCGTTGCGGCTTTGGTGCAAACGTATTCCCTTCGTTGAACATCCAGGACGGCGTCATCAGGATGGTGCCAGGTCTATGAATGGAGAAACCCATGAATCGTCCGCTCACAAGCAAAGATAAAGCAACCAACACCGATTGGTTGACGAGATTTTATCAACGACTGGTGCACCGGCAGCTTAGTCGAATCCGGCATGGCTGCATTTATTTGCACACGACTGAAAGCGCTTATCAATTTGGTGATAGTGAGGCGGATATAAAGGTGACGCTGACGGTGTATCACCCACGATTTTTTCGCTCTCTGGTACAAGCCGGCAGTATTGGCGTGGCCGAGTCCTATATGGCCGGTGAATGGCATTGCAGTGACTTGACCGGACTGATTCGAATCATGGCGCGTAACCTCGACTTAAGTGATGCGGTCGAACACGGTCCAGCCCGAATTGCTGGCTGGGTACTGCGTGCCTGGCATGATCGAAACCGCAATAATCTCAGGGGCAGCCGTAAAAATATTGCCGCCCATTACGACCTTGGTAATGATTTGTTTTCCCTGTTTCTGGATAAAGACTGGATGATGTATTCATCAGGTTTATACCTACGAAATGAGGACACCTTGGAGCAGGCCCAACATCAGAAGCTGCAACGCTTATGTGACAAGTTAGATCTGCAAGCCAGCGATCATTTGCTGGAAATCGGCACGGGTTGGGGCGGATGTGCTATTTTTGCAGCTAAGCACTATGGTTGTCGGGTGACGACTACAACTATTTCTCAAGCACAGTTTGACTACGTAAATGCACGGATAAAACAAGCCGGTCTGCAAAATCAAGTGACGGTATTGATGCAGGATTACCGTGAGTTAACCGGCGAATATGACAAATTAGTCTCGATTGAGATGGTCGAAGCAGTGGGGCATCACTATCTGGATGATTATTTTGAATGTTGCAGTGCGTTATTAGCAACGGATGGCTTGGCGATCATTCAGGCTATTACGATTGCCGATCATCGTTATGACCAGGCGGTTAAATCAGTCGATTTTATCAAGCGTTATATTTTTCCCGGTAGCTTTATTCCTAGTGTCTGCGTGTTGACCGAATCCGCCGCCGCATCGCGGTTGCGATTAATTAACCTTGAAGATATTGGTCCAAGTTATGCCTTAACACTGGCTGAATGGCGCCACCGATTTATGTCACAACTGGATACGATAAGACGTCAGGGTTATCCAGACGAATTTATTCGTATGTGGGAGTTTTATCTGTGCTACTGCGAGGGGGGCTTTGCGGAGCGCACCATTGGTGATGTGCAGTTGTTATTTGCCAAGCCCGATAATCGTCGATCGCAGTGGGTAGCCTGATATGGCGCATCGGCAAGTGATCAACTTTGTGCTGTTTCAGATTGGCTGGCTGGGCTGTGTACTGGCTGGCGCCTATCAGCTTAATTGGCTGGCATTGTTGGTCACAATCTTATTTGTCGCAATTCACTTTCGTTTTAGCCATTGTCCTAAAAGTGACAGCAAACTGGTGATTGTTGGTGTACTGACTGGACTAATACTCGATTCACTGTGGTCCGCTACCGGTTTAATGGCCTACGCGTCACAGCAGTGGCCGCCTTTAGCGCCGATTTGGGTGTTGTGTTTATGGTGCGTTTTTGTTCTGACCCTGAATCACTCGTTGTCTTGGTTACGTGAACGAGCCTGGCTGGCGGCGATATGTGCCTTTGTTGCAAGTCCACTGTCTTATCTGGCTGGTCAAAAACTTGGTGCCGTAACGTGGTTAATGCCTATTCCGATGGCACTGGCAGCAGCGTTTAGCTGGGCCGTGGTGTTACCGCTATTATTTAAATTGGCACGGGACTGGCAACAAAAAGAAGTGGAGGCAGCGAATGTTGTGGCTTAGTTTCGCGTTTGCCGTAATTATCATGAGCTTAGGGTGGTTGTGGCAAAAAAAGCGTCAGAATGCGGGTGTGGTAGATGTGTTATGGGCATTTGGCTTATCGATATTGGCACTGTTTTATGCCGTGACAGGAGAGGGCACGCTATGGCTGAAGTGGCTTGCTGGCCTAATGATGTCGATGTGGTATGTTCGGCTTGGCATGCATTTGGCCAAGCGCGTCTTTGGAAGTGAAGAGGAAGGGCGTTATCGATATCTCCGGCAATATTGGGGAACACGTGCAGATACGTACTATTTCTGGTTTTTTCAGTTTCAGGCTTTACTCGTCTGGGCATTCACCTTGCCCATTTACATTATTACAAATAGCCAAACGGCTGATTTCGGCTGGTTTCATGGCCTCGCCGTCATGGTGTTTATCAGCGCCTTTATCGGGGTCACTGCCGCGGATTATCAGTTAAAACGTTTTGTGAATGATCCGACGAATCGTGGTCAGGTTTGCGAAGACGGTCTGTGGTATTACTCTCGACACCCCAATTACTTTTTTGAATGGCTGCACTGGTTCACCTATCCGTTGCTGGCCATTGGCTTGGCAGCGGGGCAATGGCTTTGGTTGGCACCGGTGGTTATGTGGCTGTTTTTGTATTTCATTACGGGTATCCCCTACACCGAAAAACAGGCATTGCGGAGCCGAGGTGAGGCCTACCGAAGCTATCAAAAAACAACCAGTCCATTTATTCCGTGGAGAAAAAAACATGTCGCTGATTAAGCTGGCTGAAAAAGGCGTATTACCAGATCGTCTTATTCGCATGGGAATTCGCTATTTATTACGTCAACGGCTTGCAACGGAGAGCGCCAATGATGTTCAACTAAGCAGTGAGCGTAAAGCGGCATTCATTGATGAGTTAAGGTCAAGCCCGATTGCAATCGAAACCGCCGCCGCGAATGAACAACATTATGAAATACCGGCAGCATTTTACTCGCTGGTATTAGGCAGCCATTTGAAATACAGCGGTTGCTGGTGGCAAAGCAGTGCGTTATCACTGGCGGATGCTGAGCAGGCTATGCTGGAAAAATATGTGGAGCGGGGGCAGTTTCATAACGGTCAAGATATTCTTGAGCTGGGCTGTGGCTGGGGATCATTAACACTGTATCTGGCACAACGCTTTTCCCGTTCCAAAATCACTGCTGTTTCTAACTCGGCATCACAGCGTCGCTTCATTGAGGAGCAGGCCAAAGACAGAGGACTGACCAATATTCGCGTCATAACGGAAGACGTTAATCAATTGACTCTGGGGGCCCAGTTTGATCGCATTGTGTCTATCGAAATGTTTGAGCACATGCGTAATTATCAAAAATTATTTGACAATATTGCCGGCTGGCTGCGCGAGGATGGCAAATTATTTATTCATATTTTCTGTCACCGGAGTGTTGTTTATCCGTTTGAGACGGAAGGTGAGGATAACTGGATGGGGCGATATTTCTTTACCGGAGGTTTAATGCCATCGGCAGATACCCTGCTGCATTTCCAGAATAAATTAAATATTGAAAAGCAATGGCTGGTCAGTGGTAGCCATTATGAAAAAACAGCCAACGCATGGCTTTCCAATACCGATAAACATGCTTCGCAGATAAGCCAACTCTTTGATGAGATTTATGGGCCACAACAAGGCGAAGTGTGGTTACAACGCTGGCGGCTTTTTTTTATGGCCTGCGCCGAGTTATTTGGTTACCGTAATGGTCAGGAATGGCTGGTCAGTCATTACTTGTTTTCAAAGCCGACTGCCTAACAATGGCTGCATCACAAACCACCCTTAAAGCCAAGTTAATCAAAGTTTTTTTGATTCAGATTGTCTTGATCAGTCTGGTCACGCTGGCTGGTATTTTTGCCGCTAAAGCGACGCTGCAGGATGTGTTGGTCAGAGCTGCACTGGAGGGGGAAGCCGCGCACTTTTGGCAAAAGTACAATCGTGATGCCGATTTCCCTTTACCCGACACCATGAATTTGACGGCATATCTAGCCGAGATTGATGCGCTGGATAACTTGCCTGCACCATTAAAAACTTTGTCTTCAGGTTTGCATCGGGTGGATTTTCAGAGTGAGCAGCCGATTATCTATGTTGATGAACAAAATGGACAACGACTGTATCTGGTCTTTGATGAAGTCAAGGTCTCCAGGCTTGCACTAGTATTTGGCATTTTGCCGCTGGCACTGGTTTTGGTCGTGCTGTATTTATTGGCCTGGATTGCCTATCGACAAAGTCACAAGGCCATATCGCCAATTGTGCAATTGTCTCGTGCGGTTGAGCAGATGGATTTTCATGATGGCCAGCTGCCTAAGTTGGAATTAAGTGAGATTCGACGTATTCCTGATGAAGAGGTCAGCAGTCTGGTTAGAGCACTGGATCATTTCACCAGTCGATTAGAGTCATTTGTCGAACGAGAACGCAATTTTACCCGGGATGTCAGTCATGAGCTGCGGACACCAATCGCCGTGATTCGCGGTGCGTTGGAGCTGGTTGAGCGTAAATACGGTGACGCCGGCAGTGCTGAGATTCATCGGATGTACCGCACCTTGTATGACATGGAGTCTTTGATTGAAACGCTGTTGCTGTTAGCACGTGATCAAGAGTATGCCTTACATATTGAACAGATTAACGTTAACGATCTGATTGCCAGAGAACTGGATAATCTGCAGATCGTGCATAAAGATAAGCCGGTGAGTATTCATGTTGAAGAGTCCGGTTTGCTTCAGGTTCGAGCGCCTGAAAGGGTTTTGCCGATTTTGATTGGTAATTTGCTGCGTAATGCCTTTAACTACACTTTGAAGGGCAGCATTACAATACGAATTAGTGCAGAAGGCTTCGTGATTTCCGATAGTGGCATCGGCATGGATAAAGCCCAGTTAAATCAGGTTTTCACTCCGTTTTTTCGTGGACCAGACAATCAGGTGGCTGGTCATGGCGTCGGCATGACTATCGTCAAACGGTTATGCAACCGATATGACTGGCGCTTACGGTTATCGAGCAAAATCGGCGAAGGTACCGAAGTTGGGATCGAATTCCCGAAAGCACAACGTAAAATAAACTGAATTACAGATCCGATGCGCTACAGATTTTGTAGCCAACGCCCGGAATGGTATGCATTAGTGGTGATGCGAACGGTTTGTCGATACTTTTGCGCAGATTATATAAATGACTGCGTAAAGTATCGCTATCGGGTGTATCTTCTCCCCATACTTCGGTTTCCAGCTGTTCCCGGGTTACTAATTTTGGGGATTCCCGCATCAATATTCGCAAAATCTGTAACGTAATACGAGACAGTTTTATGGGGGCGTCACCACGTGTGACACGCATGGTTTGCAAATCAAAGCATAAATCATCGACTTGCAATTGTCCCCCTTCAAGTTCTCCCCGTTGTCGACGAATCATTGCAATCAGCCGTACTTCCAGCTCGCGTAACTCAAATGGCTTGATCAGATAGTCATCGGCGCCGGCATCAAAGCCATCGACCTTGTCATTAAGCGTATCGCGCGCGGTCAGCATGATAATTGGCATGTTTTTATGGGCTTCTTGTCGCAAACGGCGACATACCTCAAAGCCGTCCAGTCCAGGTAACATAATATCCAGCACAATGGCATCGTAATGGTTATCCGCACAGAGCTGTAAAGCACTGATGCCATCCGTGGCAAAATCAACCACAAAACCACCAGATTCGAGATAATCACCGATATTTGCAGCTAAATCTCGATGATCTTCAACAATTAATATCGTCGCTGAGGGGACTTGCATAGTGTCTGTATCCTGAAGAGGTTGTTTGTCAAATTACGATGATTAATGGTGACTTTCAAGTGATTGCATTCGTTAAAGATAAGCTGGTAATAAATTGACTAAAATAATAACAATCATTATCATTTAGTTTAAGTTACTTAGGCTTTTTCTATGATCATTTGTGTTTGCCACAACGTAAACGTCAGCAAGATAAAATCTGCCATTGATTGTGGCGCAGATACCGTTGATCGTATCCGTGAAGAAACCCTTGCTTCAACTTGTTGCGGTAAATGTCTTTTCAAAGTGAATCGAGTGTTGCAACAACATGCGCCTGCAGAAAATAGCACTTTTACTGAGCAGCAATGCGCAGTAAAAACCGCAATACGCTCCTGATTTTACTCTTATCTACTTGATTTACCGCTGTTTAAAGCGGACTTTCTCTTTAATAAACTTCTTTTAGTCTTACCCTCCTGAGCTGGCAAGCAGCCAGTTAAACTTGATATCGAAAATCAGTCCGTTTTTTAAGGCCTATTCGATATGAGAATTATTATCATTGCCTTTAAATATCAATAACTTAGCTTTGACATTTGCAGCAAAATAGCGATAATTGTCGTGTCAGATGTTAGAGGGAAACCGTCATGAAAGGTGACACAAAAGTTATTGAGATTTTAAACAAGGTGTTAGGAAACGAACTGATCGCGATAAATCAGTATTTTCTGCATGCCAAAATATACAAGGATTGGGGGCTGAAAAACCTTTATGAGCATGAATATCATGAATCCATCGATGAAATGAAGCATGCGGATATGCTGACCGAGCGTATTTTATTTCTTGAGGGGCTGCCCAATCTGCAAGATCTCGGCGCGTTGCGCATTGGGGAAAACACACGGGAGATGCTTGAAGCCGATCTTTCCTTAGAGCTGGATGCGATCCCTGATTTGAAAGCAGGGATCCAGTATTGTGAACAGACGGGTGATTATGTCAGTCGTGATCTGATGAAACATATTCTGGAGTCCGAAGAAGAACATGTCGATTGGTTAGAAACGCAGTTAGGATTAATTGACAAAATGGGTATTGAAAACTTTCATCAGGCACAAATCGTCAAAGAAGCAGAATAACAAAAAGTTTACAAACCTAGGCCATTTGAATCCCGAACTCTGGTTCGGGATTTTTTTTGTCTATCATCTCAGAAAATACCAAGCGAGTAGGTTGCTAAGATTTGAATGTTGTATAGTAGTTCGGAGTTTACCCACCCAATCAGGATGCATAATGCAATCGATTAATCTGTTGACATTACGGCAGGAGTTAAACGAAAAAAATATCCTGCTGTGTTTTAACGGCCCCATATCCAGCGGCCTGATTCAAGAGCTTGGCGACGCGTTAAAAAACCATTTGCATACGGAAGCGACGGAGCCAACTCTGGCCATGGATGTATTTGGCGTCTATATCGAACTGACCCAAAATATTCGTCATTACGCGCAGGAGCAGGGCTACTCCGAATTGTTAAGCTCTGCCACGGTTGTCGTTGCGCATAATGGTACTGGTTATCAAGTGATGGCGGGCAATATTATCGAGCCAGAAGACGGACAAACAATGGTGCGACAAATCGAATCCTTATCAACTCTAGATAAAGTCGAACTGAAAGCGGCTTTCAAAAAGCAGCTGCGAATGCCGCGTGATAAAACGACCCGATCAGGAGCAGGACTTGGCCTTATCGACATTAGCCGAAAATCTTCAGCGCCCTTGTCATGCTCCTTAAATGATGCCGGTCAGGGCAAGGCTTTTTTAAGTATACTGGCAACAATCTGACGCTAAGAACAGTTATGAATTTGCAAACATTAAGTTTAGAACAAACTAAAAATACACCCCATGTCCTGGCTGAACCGGATACGGGCAAATTTGTTATTGAAGGCGACTCTTACCCTGAAAACTCGTACGAGTTTTTTACGCCGGTGTTTGATTGGGTAGAGCAGTTTCTGAATGAGTCGGATCGCGTCCTGATGATGCAACTACAGATCGCTTATATGAACACCAGTAGTGTTAAAGCGATGATGGATCTGTTTGATATGATGGAAGAGGCTTATACGGAAGGTAAACAAATGGAAGTGGTTTGGTTTTACGATCCGTTGAATGAGCGCGTGGTCGAAATGGTTGAAGAATTTATGGAAGACTGCAGCTTTCCTTTCAGAATACAAGCCAGATAATAGCGCGTAACAACCAAATTGGCAGGTCAGTTTTGACAAAACAATCTTCTGCAAAATTAATGCCTCAAGATCCGGAAATTGAGCGGATTCTTCAAGATCCGAAACTCAATGATAATCCGCTGATGCCGGTGGTGAAACGGTTATACGACGAAACGCAGGAACACAAGCGACAGTTGCAAAAACTTATGCGTATTTCCGATGCGTTTGACGGCCTGACATTTCAAGAAAATAGTGAGTTGCGTGAGCAGTTTGGCAAGCAACTCCGCCGCCTGCAAAAAATTGCTCGTATCTCTGATATGTATCAGAAAAATATGGTTGATATGAATGAGCAACTTGAATACCACGCGCAACATGATTTGCTCACGGATCTGCCTAACCGGCGTTTTGCCATCAATCGTTTAAAAGAACTGGAAGCGATTTACCAACGTAAACAGACGCCTTTTTGCTTGGCACTGATTGATATTGATCATTTTAAAGCGATTAATGACAAGTTCGGTCATGAGCTCGGCGACATGGTACTGAAAGTCGTTGCGAAAGTTCTCAAAAAAGGCGCCAGAAAAACAGATGTTTGCAGTCGCTGGGGCGGTGAGGAGTTTCTACTGATTGTGCCAGA
This sequence comes from Methylophaga frappieri, assembly GCF_000260965.1. Taxonomy (NCBI): domain Bacteria; kingdom Pseudomonadati; phylum Pseudomonadota; class Gammaproteobacteria; order Thiotrichales; family Piscirickettsiaceae; genus Methylophaga; species Methylophaga frappieri. Next base: position 323,950 of record NC_017856.1, on the reverse strand, counting down.
TCTGGCACTGGAATCGGCTGAGCAAATGGTAGAGCGTATTTTACATGAGGTTCGCGCTATTCCATGGCAAACACACTTACCGGGGAATAACCTTGATTTCACAGTCATAAACGAGATTACTTTCAGTGCCGGGATGACGGTTTTCCAGACCAATGAAAGCTTTGATGAAACCATCAAACGTGCTGATGATGCCTTATATCAGGCCAAGCAGGCTGGTCGTAACTGTATTCGAATTGCCTGAAGCATGCAGGCGCGGGAGACACCGAAAACATGGCATTGTTGAAAATGGGGCTGCGCAATAAGGCGCTGACGGCACTCATTCTGGTGCTATTGATTATTCTTTTGCCAGCAAGTCTGATTACCTGGCAGGTTTTTCAGCAAGTGCACAAAGATCTGGCCATTAATTATGCTGAAAATCTGGCGGAACTGAATCGTTATAAAATTCGGGCACCAGTCAGTCGGGAGCTGCTGTTAAGTCAGCAGTTTGCGCGTGCCAGCGTTACTCGAGACTGGTTTGCCGAAGAAACTAACCAAAATAAGGCCGCCGCCTTTTTTATGGAAGCTAATTCCTATCGGCAGAGTTTTGATGAGCAAGCGTATTTTGCGATTCATGCACAGAGCAAAAACTATTATTTTGATGATAGTGGTGAAATGACTGCCCAAACGCCAAGCTATCAGCTGTCCTCAGACAAGCTTGATGATGGCTGGTTTTTTAACATCATGGCCAGTGATGAAAAATACAGTATTAATGTCAACCCAGATCAACAACTGGGCACCACCCGAGTTTGGTTTAATGTACCGGTTTTTGCTGAAGGACAAAAACTTGGCCTGGTCGGGACCGGGCTTGACCTAACCCGCTTCATAAGCCAATTGCTGCAAAGTGAGGCCGGGGTGACGACGATGGCGGTAGATACGGAGGGGTTTATTCAGGCCCATCCTGATGCATCGTTAATTGCTTATGGTAGCGGGGCGGGACTGGATAACCAGGGTAAGCAACTGTCCGATCTGGTCTCGTTAGCCGATCAGGCGACGGTGTCAGAGTTACTTAACCAGCGAAACACAGAAACGGTTCAACTGGTCGATGTCGATGTTGACGGTACGCCCCATTTGTTGGTGATGACCTTTATTGCCGAACTGGACTGGTATGTTGCGTCATTAATCAATCTGGATGTTGCTGAAGTGGTGAGTGGCAAATGGTGGTATACCATCTTACTGGGGGTGGGCGCTGTTATTTTACTGATTATCCTTGCCTTAGCCGTTTCGGTGCAGCGTATCTTGATTCAGCCACTCAGCAAGTTGCAAAGCTCTGCTAATGCGCTGGCTCAAGGACAGTATGACGTCAATCTTCCTGCGCAAACCAGTGATGAGATTGGTGACTTGTCTCGTGCCTTTTCGCAAATGATACAAACTATTCAATCGCACACCCATGAGCTTGAATCAAAGGTGCAGGAACGCACACGCGACTTGCAAGAGAGCAGTCGCGAGATTGCCTTAATCAATAAAATGGTTAATGACTCGATTGATTATGCCCGGTTGATACAACAAGCCATTCTGCCGGACATGACCATGCAGCGAAATCTGTCTGGCCAGTGTTGCATTGTCTGGCTGCCGCGCGACACCGTCGGGGGCGACTTCTATGTGTATCATCAAGCTGGCAAACAACAGCTGCTAGGATTAGTAGATTGTGCTGGACATGGTGTGCCTGGTGCTTTAATGACCATGCTGGCAAGAGCAGCCCTGGATCATGCGATTCGTGAACATGGCTTACAATCACCGGCGGCCTTGTTACAGAAAATGGATGAGGTGCTTAGAGGTATGCTGTTGGATCTTGAACTGCCAAGGGGGCTCGCTACCAATATGGATGCCGGATTGGTGGTCATGGATAGCCAAGACCAGAAAGTGACGTTTTCGGGTGCTAAATTATCGCTTTACGCTTGGAATGGGCAGGCGTTGACAGAATACAAAGGGGCACGTCGTCAATTAGTGGGCCGAAAGCCACATATTTTTACTGATACCGTGCTAACAGATTGTCAGGGGCTGAATTTTTATCTGACAACGGATGGCTATCTGGATCAGCCGGGTGGTGATAATGGCTACGGGCTACGCTTTAAAGATTTTGAAGCGGCAATTCGTTCTGCTAATAGCTATCCGCTGGCCGAGCAAGGTGAGGCGATTCGACATTTTCTTGATAGTTGGAAGGCCGATGCTTACGCTCAACGAGATGATATTTGTGTGATTGGTTTTTGTCTGTCATAGAAAGAGGCCGAGATAACGGTTTTATGAAATACACCGCGCTACTCTTACTCATGATATTAATGTCGCCCGGCAGGGTGATGGCGCTGGATTGGTCAGTGACGGAGTTGCAGTGGCAACGTGGTGCGCTGAAAAGCCCGGGGTTTGCTGGTGGCGTAAAAAGTCAGACCGATATTCTGACTTTACAGCACGCAAGTGGCTGGCAATATGGCGAACATTTTTTCTTTGCTGATTACCTCAATGATGACCGGGATGACGGTTTCAATGATAACGATCTGTATCTTGAATACTACGGTGCCTTGAGTCTGAGCAAAATGTCGGGTCGTGATTTGACGCTCGGATGGTTAAAAGATGTCAGCATCATTGGTGGTATTAACTACGCCCGAGAAGCAAAGGTGTTGAAGTATTTGCCAGGCCTTCGTTTTTCATGGCGTTTGCCGGGGTTTCATTTTTTTAATACTGACATTACGGCCTATATTGATGACAGCAAAGGCCTGCGTAATGGAGGCGCGCCAAAAGAATCTGACAGTTATATGATTGATGTTAACTGGGGGGTGCCTTTTACGTTAGGCCAGCAGCGATTCTCATTTGAAGGGCATATCGAATACATCGGTAGCCGGCATGATGAATTTGGTTCACCGGTCAGGCATTGGATCCTTGCTCAACCCCAGTTTCGTTGGGATATGGGGTATGCCTTATTTAACCGGCAAGACGTTCTGTTTGCCGGTATCGAATACCAATGGTGGCAAAACAAGCTGGGTGATGATAGCGATGAACGTGCTGTCCAAGGGCTGGTTGTCTGGCGTTTTTAACCGCCACACAAAACCCGTTAAACCCAAAAAAATGGTGATATTGATACGTTAAAGTGGTACCGAGGGTGGGAATCGACCCCACACTGAACCACTTGTTAAAACCTTGACAAATAAACTTACTACCAATAAAAACAGTCGCTTATCGGCGTTATTTTAGTTATATATTAACGGTTTATTTTCCAAAATGCTAGTTTTGTGTACCAAGCTATGTACCAGTTTGGGTATCATTTTTGTATCTAGAGTTCTGAAATTACTTGCTAGCACAGCACTGATTAGTTTTAAAAACGTATAAAATTTGGAGATTCTAAATTTACGTTTACAGGGCAGACTTTGTTGTTTTCTTTTAAGCAAAGATTAAAGTCACCATATCTCGATAACTTCAGAATCTTCAGTGTTGAGTCGTTCTTATAGTTGAGATAGAGTTTTTGAGCTATCGTCTTTTGGATGACACCATAAAACAGAATTAATCAAGCTACTGATATTCAAGCACCCGATCATCGGTTAGCGGCTCAATGGACTAAATATGGAAGAGAAAATGGAAATCAAACGCTATCCTGGCGGTCTGGAGTTGCACGAGGAAAGAGCTCTTGACCGGATCTCACGTGCTTTTGTTCAAACAGGCAGTGGTAATGCTGAGCAACAAAACATCCGCTATAGTGGGAACAGTTTAGCAACTGCATTACAAGCAGCTGGTGTTTCGAATATGTTTCCTTGGAAAGGCTATGCTGGCTTTCGATTCGCAGGGAAGAATAAAAAGGGTAAAGACTACGAGGGTGAGTATGACCTCGTCATTATTACTCATCACAATATCCTGGTCATCGAGCTCAAAGATTGGTATGGACAGGTAACTTTTGCAGATGGGCACTGGTATCAAAACGGTAGCGAGCGAGAGAATGCATATATCACTACTCAGCGTAAGAAATTTTTCTTGGAGAATAAACTGGTAAGGCCTGAGAACAGTAGACACTTTTTATGGTAAAAAATGTAACTAAAACCATAAGAGGTCAAACATGGGAACAGGGATCCGATACACGGACGAATTTAAGCAAGAAGCAGTCAATCAAATCACCATTCATGGCTATGAAGTTGCTGACGTCGCCAACCGTCTAGGCGTCAGTACAAAAAGCCTATACAAATGGATGAAGCTCTATTCAAAACCAAGCAAGCAGCGGCAGTCAGAGCAGGATTTACAGGTCGAGGTTGCCCGTCTGAAACGTGAACTTAAACGTGCCCAACAAGAGCGAGACATCCTAAAGGAAGCCGCCGTGTTCTTTGCCAGCGGGTCAAAGAACGCTACCCGTTCGTAAAAGCTCGTAGTCGTTATTATCCGGTACGCTTATTGTGTGGTGCTTTAGGTATTCACCCGAGTGGCTACTATGCTTGGCTAAAGCAGCCCATCAGTTATCGGCAACAACAGGATAAGCGTCTCATCCCCAGTATCAAGCAGTTCTGGCTGGAAAGTGGAGGCCATTATGGCTATCGCAATATATATCTGGATTTGAAAGAGGCCAGAATTAATTGTGGGCGAGACCGAGTATTACGTCTGATGCGAGAAGCGGGTTTAAAAGCACAGCGTGGCTATAAAACACCTAAAGGGTATTACAGTGGCGTTCCAGATATAAAAACAGCGAATCAGCTACAACGCGAATTTGATGTGGAAAAGCCGAATCAGTGGTGGGTGAGCGATATTACCTATATCCACACCCACTAAGGATTCTTGTTTCTGGCAGTCGTGATGGATTTGTATGCTCGAAACATCGTTGGGTGGGCGATGGGGCATCGGATCACCGATGACCTAACCTTGGATGCACTGACCATGGCCTATTGGCGGAGAAAGCCGGGCCAGAGAGTCAGGTTGCACTCTGACCAGGGTTCACAATACACCAGTCGAAGATTCAGAAAGTTACTCGATACTTTGAATATTGAAGCGAGCATGACTCGACGTGGAAACTGTTGGGATAATGCGGTGGCTGAAAGTTTTTTCAGCAATCTGAAGAAAGAAAAAATCAGGCGTAGTATCTACAAAAACAGGGAGGAAGCCAGACAAGCAATATTTCATTACATCGAAATGTTTTACAATCCAACTCGTCGACATACAAGCAATGGTAGAACATCACCTAATGAGTATGAGCGACGGTATTTTCAGAATATGAAAAGTGTCTAGATAAGTCAGGCCTTACCAGACCACTACAGTTTGTAGCTTTCCCCCTCTACCCCCGCATGGTTCTTTATAGAACTCATAGGGAAGGGGGGGGATGGCAGCCTTGCTGTGAAGACTAGAATCTTTATTCGCTCTCTCATGCTGACGTATTCGCTATTAACTTAACTTCTTGCTGTGTTGCTTGTCGGCGAGAGCAGCAGGAGGCTTGTCCGATAGTGGATAAAATCAATACCAATGAAGGTGGCCTAGTTCATGAATACCATGCTTGATGAAACCATATTATTCTCTTTCTTTATTTCATTTGGTGATTAACTTTGGGGAGTACCTGAGGACGATCCGCCTTCCTAGTAATATTTAAAAATTATTCTTTACCTGTTCCATTGTGTCGCTCATAATGTACCAAAAATAGTTGGTGCGATTAAAAAATGGTGTTTTTGCATTAATATAAGTACCAATATTGGTCATGGAGGGTGCCATAATGTCAAAAAGTGTTTCCATCAAAAGTGAGTTGTTGATCGACTTAATCAAGGATGGTTTGTCTGGAAATATCGATAGTCTTGGCATGAGGGTTAGACGGATTGCAAGTAGCTTACGCTCAAAGGACCCAGACTTTGTCAGCCATTTAAATCAGTTAATTGGAAGTGATACTGCTTTGAGAGGAGTTACTAGAGAGAAGGGGCCGGTGCCAGTTGATAGTGATACACGACAGCACTTAGTGAGTGAAATTTATCCAGTAATTCTCACAATAAATCCATTCTGGGATGAGCATGTGTCTTATGACTTGGACTTATTTATCAGGGAGCGTGAAGGTGCTGAAAAACTAATGGAGCAAGGGCTTCTTCCTTCTCGATCCATGTTGCTAGAGGGGCCACCTGGAGTAGGTAAAACTCTCGCAGCAAAGTGGCTGGCACAATCCCTTGATTTACCTCTTCTCACATTAGACCTTGCTACTGTTATGAGTAGCTTTCTTGGTAAAACAGGTAACAACATCAGAGCAGTTTTAAACTACGCTATGTCTTTCCCTTGCGTCTTACTATTAGACGAGTTTGATTCCATCGCTAAAAAGCGTGACGACGATACTGATGTTGGTGAGTTAAAGCGTCTCGTAACAGTACTTTTACAATCCATTGATGATTGGCCCTCAACATCAATTCTCATAGCAGCGACTAATCATGGTGAGTTGCTCGACCCTGCTGTTTGGAGAAGGTTTGATAAGGTCATACGCTTTGATATCCCGGATGCAAGGAACATCAGAGAATTCATAAGGATGAAAGGTGTTCATGAGTCGCTGGCGAGTATTCTATCACTGGCTGTTGTTGGAAGCTCTTTCGCGAATATTGAAAAGCGACTTGCATATGCTAGAAAAAGCTCGATACTGAACCAAACACCATACAGTGTTGAACTTCTCAAAGAGTTCAAGGTGCGTGAAACTCACGTCAGTCATGACGAACATTTAACGAGAGATTTTCAAGTTATTAACCTTACAGGACAGGGAGTATCTCAGAGGAAGATATCTGAGGCTTTAGGAGTCTCAAGAGGATTTATTAAAACTTTAATTACTAAAGTTGAGCAAGGAAGCAGCTTATGAGCCAGAAAAACTTATTACTTGGGTTTGGTGAAACTCTAACTTACAACATTGATAGACCATCAAGTGGAGGCCCAAAGTCTCATCCATATAGTTTCAGTGATGTAAAAGGCATCTTGACTGAGCAGACGTCTCAATTTATCGGACGCTCACATGATCTACCAGAGCTAGCCAAACCCGGTGGGAGGAGTGTTGCAAGAGTCACTCTTCACCCAGCATATCTAGCAAAGTCCTATTATCCAGAGAACCTCCTAAGGGCATTTCATCTGAGTGACATTGGTAGTAAATCAGTCAGAGTTACCCCAAGGAAACAGACCACAAAAATTAAAAAAGAGAATCTCGAAACATCGTGCCTGTATTTGGCAGGGACTGAGGGTGATTTTTCGTGTTTTCTGAGTGCCCTTGAGACAGAGGAGATGGCAAGAGGCACGATGAACGATGTCATTAAGATAGAAGAGCTAGACGACTTTCAGCCGGAAGACAAAATTCGCAAACTGGACACTGAGATCAATGACAGGCTTCTGGAGGTTGTTTTGCACACGCCAGATGGCCACAGTAGTGAAATTTTGGACTGTTTTTATGAGTTTGCGAAGACATGCAACAGTAGTGTTGATATCGACCGTAGCGTGAATGTCGGTGGGCTTACATTCCTACCTGTGATAGCGGACTTTGCTGGAGCAATAGAACTTGCAAAGTTTACTTTCTTGCGAGTGCTACGAGATCTACCTACATTGCGAGTAAATGAGCCTCAAATTTTGAGAAATATTCTATCCTCAAAAACTCAACCTGCTCTCCCTGATAAAGATGCAATAAATCCAGACATTCGGGTAGCTGTTTTTGACGGTGGCGTGGGAACTAACACCATTGATCGCTGGTGTGACGAGGTTATCTACGACACTGGACATAGAACTTCACCTGAACTGCTCAAGCACGGTGCCGATGTAACATCAACAGTGTTGTTTGGCGTATGTGATGAGAACACAGTGTCTCTTCCGGTTCCATATTGCAATGTTGATCACTATAGGGTTCTGGATACTGTTACTGGGAGAGATCCTGATTTATTCGATGTGTTAAGACGAATCACAACAGCTCTGGAAGAAAAGCAATATGATTTTTTCAACTTAAGCCTCGGACCCAGAGTTCCGATTGAGGATGACGAAGTTCATGTCTGGACATCAAAACTCGACAAGTATTTAGCTACGGGAAAATCATTAGCAACGATCGCTATCGGAAATGATGGTGAAATAGAAGGACAAAACCGTATTCAACCACCAGCCGACCTAGTAAATGGACTCTCGGTGGGTGCAGCGGATACGTGCCATGCTGGATGGAAGCGGGCAAGCTACAGTTGTATCGGACCAGGTAGAGCCCCTGGAATAGTAAAGCCCGATGGTGTTGCATTCGGTGGGGATAGTATCAAACCCTTTACGTTATTTTCTCCGTACAACAACTCGCTGGTTCATACAGCGGGAACTAGTTTTGCGGCTCCATTGGTTCTGAGGAATGCTATTGCGATTAAGTCGTCGCTAGAACATGACATGAGCGCTTTAGCTGTAAAGGCTTTGATGATTCACAATGTTGAAAAATCCCAGCATGATAAGAAGGAAGTGGGGTGGGGGCGTTTTAATAGTGATCTAAATAACGTTGTTTATTGTGATGATAATGAGGTAACTGTTGTCTACAGAGGTGAGTTAACAACATCGCAGTATGTGAGAATTCCTTTGCCATTCCCGAGTATAGAGTTAAAGGGAAATGTGACCATCAAAGCAACGTTCTGTTTTGCTTCAGATATAGATCCTGAGCACCCGATAAATTACACGAGAAGTGGTTTAGTAGTGACTTTTAGGCCAAAGCACAACGCAGATTCGACAAAGTCATTTTTTAATCTGAAAAGTCTGTACCCGACTGAACAAGAATTTAGAACAGATGGGCACAAGTGGGAAACTACTTTGCATAAAGAGCAAGCATTTAGAAACACTTCTTTGGATAAACCTTGCTTCGATGTGGTCTATCAAGCTCGCGAAATGGGCCACTCGCCATACTCTGATGGTGATGCTTTGCCTTATGCACTAGTAGTAACTGTTCAAGTCAAGAATACCCCTGAGGTATACAATGCAATTAGGCAGGAATATCAGACTTTGTCACCAATACCGCTCAGACAAGAGATCCGACTCCAAGTATAAATAAAGGGTGTACCAATTAAGACAAAACTTTTGTCTTCAAAACGCTAATATTGAACAAGGATAGAACATGGCAGAAATTGTTGAGATTGAGCTTGATGGAAAACGTTTTGCAGCAGAGTACAGTGTTGATGATGGAATGCTGACTGTAACTGGTCATCGTCTCAGCAGAACGGCCAAACTAGGTGAAAAAGATGAAAGAGCTCTAGCTGAGGAGCTTCTCAAGGATATGGCTGAATCAAAGGACAATGAGATTGGCCCAGAACCTTGAGCCATAGACCATCAAATCTAAATCCAAGCTGTTAAGTGATCTGTAGTCCACATGTGTTGGACACAAGCTCTACCTGGAGATTTTTAACCTACTTATTTAGAAGGAAAAATATGGTTGATGTGAAAGTTGGTACCGAGGGTGGGAATCGAACCCACACTTCCGAAGAAACCGGATTTTGAATCCGGCGCGTCTACCAGTTCCGCCACCCCGGCACAAGACGCGCATTATAACGACCTGATCGTCTGTTGGAAAGCCCGATTTGTCATAAAGTGGTCATCTTTTAAGAATTTTGTCCGGATAATGCTTACCGTTTTGGGCTGAGGCTCTGCTATGATCGCGGCATGCAAAGAAATGACTTTCAATTTGATCTGCCTGAAGAACTGATTGCGCAGTACCCTTCCGAAGACCGAACCGCCAGCCGTCTGCTTGAGTTGGATGGCAATACTGGTGCGTTTCGGGATCATGTTTTTTCTGATCTGACATCCTTATTAACAGCGGATGATTTGCTGGTTTTTAACAATACCAAAGTGATACCGGCACGCTTGTTGGGGGAAAAAGAAACGGGCGGAAAAGTCGAGGTGCTGGTAGAGCGGTTGATGGATGATCAACGTGTACTCGCGCATGTACGTAGTAGTAAATCGCCGGGAGTCGGTAGGCGACTCCGATTAGAAGGTGCTGTGGAAGCGGAAGTCATAGGACGCCGTGAGAATTTATTCGAATTACGTTTTCTAAGTGAAACGTCTTTGATCGGCTTACTGGAAAGTTATGGACGTTTGCCGTTACCGCCCTATATTGAGCGGGAGGTGGATAAGGCTGATTTAGCACGCTATCAGACTGTGTATGCAAAGCATGCTGGTGCCGTCGCTGCCCCAACGGCGGGACTGCATTTTGATGATGCATTATTGCAGGCGGTGAAAGCGTTCGGTGTTCAGACGGCAGAGGTGACCTTGCATGTCGGTGCCGGGACATTTCAACCCGTTCGGGCTGACGACATTCGTGATCATCAAATGCATTCTGAATATATTGAGGTTGAACAGCCGGTTTGTGAGGCAGTCAATGCTGCGCGCAAACGAGGAGGGCGTGTTATTGCTGTGGGGACAACAAGTGTCCGTGCGCTTGAAAGCGCCTCAAAACAAGGACAGATTGAACCATTTCGCGGAGATACAGATATTTTTATTTATCCCGGTTATCGCTTTCGATCGGTCGATGCGATGATCACCAATTTTCACTTATCAGAGTCAACACTGTTGATGTTGGTGTCGGCTTTTGCGGGCCGCGATAATATTATGGCGGCCTACCAGCACGCGATCGCGCAACGATATCGATTTTTCAGTTATGGCGATGCCATGTTTATTAGACGGAAAGACACATGACACCGCTGGATAATATTCGTTTTATTTTAGTTGGCACGACGCATCCCGGTAATATTGGCGCATCAGCGCGGGCAATGAAGACGATGGGATTGCGACAGTTACATCTGGTTGCGCCAAAGACCTATCCTTGTGCTGAAGCGACAGCACGGGCGTCAGGAGCGGACGATGTTTTGGCGAATACACAGGTACATCACTCTCTTGCCGATGCTTTGGTCGGTTGTCGACATGTCTATGCGATGAGCGCACGATTACGTCATTTATCGATGCCGTATATGACGCCACGTGAGGCGGCACAAAGTCTGGACAAAATTGCGCCGGACGAGCAAATTGCTGTGGTGTTTGGTCGAGAGCATTCAGGTTTGTCGAATGAAGAAATCGACCAATGCCAGACGCTGATTAATATTCCGGCAAACCCCGATTATAGTTCGTTGAATTTAGCTGCGGCTGTTCAGGTAATGGCGTATGAGATTCGCATGAGCGTGAATCCGGTCGTGGATCCGGGACGCGTTGGAGAAAAACGAGAGACAATTAACGCTGAAGATATGGCGCATTTGTACAGCCATTTTGAACAAAGTCTAACCACAATTGGTTTTTTAGACCCTGACAATCCGCGTCAGTTAATGCGGCGTATTCGTCGCTTGTTCAATCGGGCTGATTTGGATCGCAATGAAGTACAAATTCTTCATGGCATGTTACGCGCGGCTGAGACCAAAGCAAGGAAACCAGAATGAGTGAAATGCGAAAGTTATCGGTATGGCAACGTTTTAAAGAAGATATTTACTGCGTTTTTGAGCGTGATCCTGCTGCGCGCAATGTATTTGAAATTGTCACGACCTATCCCGGTGTTCACGCGTTGACAGCACACCGCATTAGTCACTGGTTTTGGCAGAAAAACTGGAAATGGTTTGCGCGATTTTTATCGACCATTGCACGATGGTTGACTGGTATCGAGATACATCCTGGAGCTAAAATCGGTCGTCGATTTTTTATCGATCACGGTATGGGCGTTGTCATCGGCGAAACCGCGGAGATTGGCGATGATTGTACGTTGTATCATGGTGTGACACTTGGCGGCACTTCCTGGAAAGGGGGAAAACGGCACCCGACACTGGAAAATGATGTTGTCGTTGGCGCCGGTGCAAAAGTACTGGGGCCAATTACGGTACATGCTGGCGCACGTGTGGGGTCGAATGCCGTCGTGGTTAAAGATGTTGAAGAGAAAGCAACAGTTGTCGGTATTCCTGGCCGAGTGGTGCGTGCACAAAAATCTCAGGATGAAAAAGCCAAAGAGAAATTGGCCCAGTCGGTTGGTTTTGATGCGTATGGTACCTCAAACCAGACACCTGATCCGGTGGCTTCTGCCATCCATGGATTGATTGAGCATATCCATATTACGGATAAGCGCGTTGAGCAGTTATGCCAAACTATAAGACAATTGGGTGGACAGGTTCCTGAAGGTGAAATGCCCGAACTTGATGGCTGCGAACTGGACAAGGAACGCGACCAGACAAAAGTTGACTAAAATAGTCGGGTATGGAACACTCAAATTTGATTTAAGTTAACCGGATCGTGCCATGCGTTTAACGACAAAAGGTCGCTACGCTGTTACCGCCATGCTTGACCTTAGCCTGAATTATGGTGCCGGTGCGATTACGCTGGCAGATATTTCTGAGCGTCAGGGCATCTCACTTTCCTATTTGGAACAACTTTTTTCCCGGCTGCGCAAGCAGGGGTTAGTCAGTAGCTCTCGTGGGCCTGGTGGTGGCTATCGCCTGAGTCGTGCTGCAATTGAAATAACGGTGCTGGATGTGATCTCGGCGGTGGATGAAAAAGTTGATAGTACGCAATGCCAAGGCAAGCATAACTGCCATGCCGAAGAGCAATGCGTCAGCCACGAACTGTGGGAAAGTTTGAGCGATCAAATTCGGCATTATCTTGCTGGTATCACCTTACATCAGGTGGTGTCTGATTATCTCCTCAATCGGAGCGGTCAAAAAATTATCAAGTTTGACTTCACCTGAGCATGGCTTTTAATTATTTGGATCACAATGCCGGTACAGCGCTGGCCCCGAATGTTTTAGAAGCGATGTTGCCTTACCTGCGTCAGCAACAGGGTAACCCTTCCAGCAGCCACCGCTTTGGCCGCTTTGCCAGAGCGGCTATCGATACAGCGCGTGCTCAAGTGGCGAGGTTGGTGAATGTACAGCCAGAACAGGTCTGGTTTACCAGTGGTGGGACAGAGTCCAACAATCAGGCGCTAAACGGTATTCGACACTTTCACTCGGATGGACATATTCTGGTGAGCAGTATTGAGCATCCAGCCGTGTTGCAACCAGCTTATGACTTACAGCGATATGGTTTTCAGATGGCTGAAATTCCAGTCGATGGGAGTGGTTACATTACACCGGCAGCATTGAGTGAAATGTTGGGCGCTGATAGCCGTATGGTTTCGGTGATGTGGGCAAATAATGAAACGGGTGTCATTCAAGACATTAGCGCATTAAGCCAATTGACCCGGCAAAAGGGCATTATTTTTCATACCGATGCAGTGCAGGCGGCGGGTAAATTAGCACTGGATTTTCCTGCCAGTGGGGTGCATTTAATGAGTTTATCGGCACACAAGTTCGGTGGGCCAAAAGGGATTGGTGCGTTAATTGTTGATAACCAGCTCGATTGGCCCGGATATGTGCTGGGTGGCGGGCAGGAAAATGATAAACGAAGTGGCACTGAGAATGTCGCAGCTATCGCTGGCTTTGGGGTTGCGGCGGACTATGTGCGTAATCAGCTTGAGAGTTACCAGCGGCACTGTCTGGCGTTACGTCATCAACTCGAACAGGGATTGAAATCATTGGCTGGTGCCACCATCTTTGCTGAAGAGAGTGAACGGTTGCCAAATACCGTGTTTTTTTCGCTAGCAGGATTTGATGCGGATACGTTACTAATGGCCTTGGATAAATATGGTTTTTCAGTAGCAAGTGGCAGTGCCTGCGGTACTGGTAGGCAAACGCCCAGTCATGTGTTGACCGCGATGGGGGTGGAGGCAAACAAGGCACTTGGCGCCGTTCGGGTCAGTCTGGGCTTGGAAAATACAGCAGCACAAATATCGGAATTACTGGCGATACTTAGCCGAGAATCTGAGCGTTTTAACCATTTGTTGAACAGGTAATTATGATGACTATTAAACTGACAGAAGCAGCGGTTAAACGGGTTAGAGACATGGTCATGAAGCGGGGCAGTGGTGTCGGGCTGCGCATAGGCGTGGTTAAAAGCGGTTGCTCTGGCTTTAGCTACGCGTTGGATTACGCAGAAGAAGTCACCAGCGATGATGAAGTCATTGCTCAAGGTGATGTGAAAGTAGTGATAGATAAAGCAAGTCTGCCGATGCTCGAGGGAATGGAACTGGACTTTGTTCGAGAAGGGCTTAACCAGAGCTTTAAATTTCGTAATCCGAACGTCACCTCAGAGTGCGGTTGCGGTGAAAGTTTTAGCGTCACCAAGTAACCCTCGCCCATAACTTTTTCGGGCAACAACGTTTAATTCTATATTCCAGTCAACAGGCAACATGACTCAGTCTGATAACCTTGCGTTTGATGCCGCGCATTTATGGCATCCATACAGCAGTGTCACCCAGCCGCCGTTACTTCACGAAGTTGTTTCTGCATCCGGTGTTTACCTCAACCTCGCTGATGGTCGGCGAGTGATTGATGGCATGTCATCCTGGTGGTCTGCCATTCATGGGTACAACCATCCCCGTTTGAATCAAGCCGCCAAAGACCAAATCGATAAAATGGCGCACGTCATGTTTGGTGGTTTAACCCATGATCCTGCGGTCAGTCTCGCACGTCGTTTGATCGATCTGACGGATCCCGCATTAGACTATGTTTTCCTCGCTGATACCGGATCGGTTTCTGTTGAAGTTGCAATAAAAATGGCCTTGCAATACTGGATTGCGCAGGGTAAATCACAACGCCATACCTTATTGACCGTCCGTGGTGGTTATCATGGCGATACTTTTGGTGCTATGTCAGTTTGTGATCCTGTCAATGGTATGCACAGCCACTTTTCTGGTGTGTTAGCGAAACAGATTTTTGCACCACCGCCGCAGTGCGGCAGCGACGAGGATTGGCATGAGCGTGATATTGAACCGGTTCGTGCATTAATTGCACAGCATCACGACACCATGGCAGCAGTGATTATTGAGCCTTTGGTACAAGGCGCTGGTGGTATGCGGTTTTACTCTGCTCACTATTTGAAAGCGCTACGTCAACTCTGTGACGAGTATGGCTTGCTATTGATATTTGATGAAATTGCCACCGGTTTTGGCCGAACCGGTCATCTTTTTGCCTATCAAGCGGCTGACGTTGTGCCGGATATTCTCTGTCTTGGTAAGGCGTTAACAGGCGGCTATATGACGCTGGCGGCAACTTTATGCAGCCAGCAAGTGGCAACAGGTATCTCGGCAGATGGTCAAGGCGTTTTGATGCATGGGCCGACGTTTATGGGCAATCCTTTAGCGTGTCGGGTGGCTTGTGAAAGTATCGATCTGCTTTTGGCATCCGACTGGCAACAATCGGTTCAGTCGATTTCAGCCCAGTTGCAATCTGATTTAGCGCCTTTGGCCAAGCAAGATTTGGTTAAAGATGTTCGTGTTAAAGGCGCTATCGGCGTCGTTGAATTGACTGTGCCATTAGACCCACATATGGATTGGTTACCAGCATTTATTGTGGATCAGGGGGTCTGGATCCGTCCTTTTCGTCATCTTATCTACATTATGCCGCCTTATATTATCAACACGCAGCAATTGCGGGTACTGACCCATGCGATCGCGCAAATTGTTGCTGCGGTTTCTGAGAAAGAATCATCAACCTGATATTTCTGCTTACCAGAAAACGACTGACTGGTTGTTTTCCTGATGAGCGGGATTATGTAGAAAAAGACTTCGGTAGACGAGGTTGATAATGCAACGTTTTCAGAGTTGCAAAGTATGAAATCTCTATGATTTAAATTTGGGGATTTTTCTTGGTCACCACTTAATCGTTTTAAGCGATTAGTTTAATAGAATTAAGTTGTTTGACCATTTAATAGGGCGACAATAAAATGCAATAGTCGTTTCTGACAATCAAAAGGAGCTAAAAGCATGTCAACGTTAATTAATACAGCGATTAAGCCATTTAAAGCCACGGCTTACCATAATGGTGAATTCATTCCGGTCAGTGATGCTGATCTGAAGGGCAAATGGTCAGTGGTATTCTTCTACCCAGCTGACTTCACCTTTGTTTGTCCAACCGAATTGGGTGATCTGGCAGATTATTATGACCAGCTTCAGGAAATGGGCGTAGAAGTGTACTCGGTTTCAACGGATACTCACTTCACACATAAAGCTTGGCATGATGCTTCTGAAACGATTAAGAAGATCAAATTCCCTATGATCGGCGACCCAACCGGTGTAATTAGTCGTAACTTTGAAGTCATGATTGAAGAAGATGGTCTGGCACTTCGCGGTACGTTTGTGATGGATCCAGAAGGATCTATCAAAGTATGTGAAGTCCATGATCTGGGCATTGGCCGCAGTGCAAAAGAGCTGGTTCGTAAAATTCAAGCCGCTCAGTATGTGGCATCACATGATGGTGAAGTTTGCCCAGCTTCTTGGCAGCCAGGTGAAGAGACGCTTTCTCCTTCACTGGATCTGGTCGGCAAAATCTAATTCATTGCTGGCTCTGGTGTCCGGGCTTCGGCCCGGGTACCACTTAAAATCAACAAAATTTATTTAGGCAGGTGCCTTATGTTAGATGCAAAAATTGCGGAACAATTAAAAACCTATTTGCAAAATTTGAAGCGTCCAGTCCATTTGCTGGCGTCTCTCAATGCCACTCAAAAAGCGCAGGAAATGCGTGAATTACTGGTAGAAATTGCAGATATGTCCGATTTTATTACACTGGATGACAGTGATAATAACGCACGTCAGCCATCTTTCCGGGTTAAACAACCAGAGGGGCACGAGCAAATCCGCTTTGCTGGTATTCCGATGGGACACGAGTTTACGTCATTGGTTTTGGCTTTACTGCATGTCGGTGGCCATCCGATGAAGACCGAGCCTGAAGTTATCGAACAAATACGTCATCTCGAAGGCGATTTGCACTTCGAGACTTATATTTCGCTGTCTTGCCAGAATTGCCCTGAAGTTGTTCAGGCGCTGAATTTAATGGCGGCGATTAATCCCAAGATCAGCCACACCATGATTGATGGTGCGCTGTTCCAAGAAGACGTGACCGAAAAGCAAATCATGGCGGTGCCGACGGTTTACCTGAATAACAAACAGTTTGCTCAGGGTCGCACGAGTCTGGCGGAAATTATCGGCAAACTGGATACGGGTGCAGTTAAGCGGGAAGCAGAAAAAATCAGTCAGAAAGATCCGTTTGATGTGTTAATCATCGGCGGCGGTCCGGCAGGTGCTTCCGCGTCCATTTATGCTTCGCGTAAAGGCATTCGAACCGGTATTGTTGCTGAGCGCTTCGGTGGTCAGGTGATGGACACGCTCGCTATCGAAAACTTTATTTCGGTCAAGGCCACTGAAGGGCCGCAATTAGTTGCGGCGCTGGAAGAGCATGTGAAAGATTATGATGTGGATGTGATGAATCTGCAGCGTGCTAGTAAGCTGCGTCAGAAAGATAAAATGATCACCGTGGAACTGGAAAGCGGTGCGACATTGACCAGTAAATCGGTGATTGTGGCCACAGGTGCGCGCTGGCGGGAGCTCGGTGTACCAGGTGAGGCGGAATATCGTGGTCACGGCGTTGCCTACTGCCCGCACTGTGATGGTCCGTTATTTAAGGGCAAGCACGTGTCGGTTATTGGTGGTGGTAATTCTGGCGTAGAAGCAGCCATTGATCTGGCAGGTATTGTGGGTCATGTCACTTTGCTCGAGTACAACGATCAATTGAAGGCAGACGCAGTCTTGCAGAAAAAACTGCACAGTCTGGATAATGTCACGGTGCTGATTGGGGCTCAAACTCGTGAAATTACGGGTGCGGACAACAAAGTCAATGGCTTGAACTATGAAGATCGGGCAACCGGTGAAAGCCATCATCTGGAAGTCGCCGGCGTGTTCGTCCAGATTGGTTTATTGCCAAATACCGACTTTTTGAAAGACACGTTGTCATTGAGCAAATATGGCGAAATCGAAATTGATGCGCATGGTGCCACCTCAATGCCGGGTGTATTTGCTGCAGGGGATGTCACTACCATTCCATACAAGCAGATTATTATGGCAATGGGCGAAGGTGCACGAGCAGCATTAGGGGCTTTTGATTATCTGATTCGCACCGACTTTGACGACAAAGACAAAGCCGCATAAACAACTAGTTGGACTCATCTGCCTCGTTAATTAATTCGCGAAGGTCTAATAGCCTCATGCGAATGGCGAGGCGGGTAAGTTCAATATCGCTATTTACATCAAGTTTTCGCTTAATGATGTAATGGGCATTTGAAACAGTTTTAGTGCTGATATTCAGCATTTCGCCAATTTGATGATGAGGCCGCGCCTCTAAAAGCAAACGTAAAATCTCAAACTCTCTCACTGTCAGGTCGTCAAGCCTCATCTGGTTATGTCCCAACTTTTCTATTGCGAGTGCTTGTGCAATATCAGGACTAAGACTGACCTTATTTTCTAGGACGTCAAAAATACTTCGAATGAGTAGGGTTGGATCGCTACTTTTCGTTATGTAACCTAATGCACCAGCCCTTGTTGCTTGGATAGCAAAGCTTGGATTTTGATGCATACTGAAAACAATGACACGCGCGTTATTATCAAACTGCCGGATACGTTTTATTGCTTCTAAACCACTTTGGCCTGGAAGCGAAATATCCAGAATGACAATATCGGGATGAATGGATTGAAAAAGCTGATACGCTTTTTGCGCATTGTCGGCTTCAGCAACAACATGAAATTGTGGCTGTTTTTCTAATAAAGCTCGGTAACCTTCTCGCACGATGGCATGATCATCTATTAAAAGGATGCGAATGGGGCTCATGGCGTCTCCTGCAATTGATGTAGCGGGAGTGTTATATGCATTATAAATCCGCCGTCAGTGTCACAAAAAACTTTACTTGTGCCACCTAATGCATCAACACGTTCATTTATACCAAGTAAGCCCATTCCTGGCTGTATGTCTGCTTGAACATTTTGTCCATTGTCTTTGATGACCATTGATAGCTGTTGATCCAAGGTTTGGTCGATGACAATATCGACTTGTGTTGCATTGGCGTGCTTGGCAATGTTGGTTAATGCTTCCTGAATGATTCGGTAGATGTTTATGGGTAAGGGATCTGGGAGTTCTTCAAGATTTGCAGAGAGAAGTAACTTTATCTCAATTTGATCAACGCTACGTTGTTGCCAGCTTTTAATTAGTTTTTGCAGGCTTGCCCGTAAACCGATTTCATCCACTTCGACAGGCCTAAGTCGTATTAATAAACTTCTGAGCGCTGTCATCATGTGTTCAGTGATTTGGTTGATACTATCTAACTCGGCGCGAATTGATGACGAACTATCTTTGACACTCATTCGCATACTTGCTGTGGTTGCATTAATGCCAGCTAAACATTGGGCAAATTCATCATGAAGCTCACGAGCGATATAGCGGCGTTCATCCTCCTGAGTATTCATCAGCTTTAATGTTAAGCGCCTATTTTCACGCAGAATATCGAGCTGGCTTTTGGCGAGAGCATTAATGGCTGAACTGGTTTGTTTCCACTCATTGATCTCAAAATCTGGTAACTGATAATGGAGTTGACCTTCGCGCATTTTTTCGAGGCCGTTGACAATTTGTTTGGCCGGACGAAGCAGACGTTGAAAAACTAAAAAAATAAACAAACACAGGATCAATAAAGTCACGGTCATCACGCCAGTGACAGCACGTAAATTTTTCCATGCCCGGGTGGTTTCTAGCTGTGAATTTAAAGTAACCAAAACGATACCGTATTGTATGGCATTAAAGCTGACCGGTTGTCTGACTTCATCAACCGGTCGAAAAAAGTGTTGGTACAGCTTGCCAAACCAGTATGGAAACTTTATTTCGCTTAGTGCGGCGTTACAGAGATTCCTTTCCCGGCTTTGTGTACGCGATAAAAATTGTATGCAGGATCCCGGCACACTTTTGATCTGTTGCCATAAGGCTTGATCTGGAAATGAACGATTGAAGTCATAACGTTGAAACATTTCCAGCAACTGATTTTTGAATTGATGTTCAACTCTTTTAGCGGTTTCTTTTGCTTCAAATAAAGCTTGCTGATTCGTTTGGTAGAGCACGAAATAACCGCTACCAAATACGCAGAGTAATGCGATAAATACCATGCGAATCAACAGCTGACGTTGTAGATTCATTGCCGTCTAAAAATGCGAGTGAAACATTCGTTCAGTCTAAAAGGTTGCGGTGATCTAGGAAAGTATATATTTACATTGCGGGAAATTTGCCCGAGACTGGCAGGCAGATATCAGGTGTTATTACACACAATGTCCTATTCAATAACGCACTCAACATAAACAAGGAGAGCGTGATGTCAGTGTTATTGATAGGTGCTGTTGCGATGATGGCCGCATTGATTTTATCAGCGTGGCTGATGACCTTTGCGAGATGGTTTCCCATACAGGGTATTGATGGGGATTTTTTAGTTGACTATAAAACCATGATTAGAGCGCATGTTGATTATGCCTTAATGGCATTATTCAGCCTGGGTTTTTATGGTGCGGCAAAAGGGGCGGGGATTGAGTTGGCTAGTGTTGCATGTTGGTGTGTTGCCGTAGGTGGTTTTACGAATCCCACCATTTTTGTCATAGCAGCATTCGATCCAGAGTTTTGGAATAAAGTGCGTTGGAAGATTTTTTCGGCAATCAGCTTTGTCATTACGACCATTGGCTTTACTTGGGTTGGTATCAGTTTTTTGAAATACGCTTGGTCAATAAATTAATTGACTGGAATTATCAAAATGAAAGGGTAGGGAGTATTCATGATCGGTTTGCAACAACTTGAATCAGCAAGGCAGCAAGCGTTATCGCTTGAGCAGGCCATAAATCAAGTGGTGATTGGGCAGGAGGAAGCGGTTCGATTAATCATGGTGGCCCTGCATGCGCGAGGACATGTATTGCTTGAAGGGGGAGTCGGTGTTGGTAAAACAACCATTTTACGTGCATTTTCACGCGCATTAGGCGGTGCCTTTGGTCGCATCGAAGGCAGTGTTGACTTAATGCCTAATGATTTACTCTATAGTGCGTGGGTAGATGCAGATGGCAAACCTGTCATCGATCCGGGACCACTGATTGCGCATGGCGAAGAAACGGCCGTGTTTTTCTTTAATGAAATTAATCGTGCTCGCCCTCAGGTCCAATCATTATTGCTTCGTGCAATGGCAGAACGGAGTGTTGAGGCGTTTGGTAAAGAATATCTTTTCCCGCATATGGTCGTTTTTGCTGATCGGAATGCAGTAGAAAAAGAAGAGACGTTTGAACTCAGCGCCGCGGCGCGGGATCGTTTTTTGTTTGAAATTAGCATTAGTCGGCCACGAGATGATGCGCAACGTCGCAAGCTGATTTTTGATCCTGCTTTCCATGACGTAAATCAATTACTAGAAAACATAGAGCCGGCGTTAGTAGATTACAAGGCGCTCAATGAGGTTGATCGACTCATTCAAAAATCTATTTATGTTTCAACTGAAATTGAAAACTATGTGGTGAAACTTTGGGATGCAAGTTGGCAGCCGCATCAGTATGGCATTGAAATGGCCGATATATTTATTGAAGATTTGGTTGTCGCAGGTGCAAGCGTACGAGGTATGTCCGCTATGGTAAGAGCCGCTAAAGTATGCGCTTGGTTGGCCGGTCGTGAGCATGTTTTACCTGATGATATTCATGCCGTCTTGCTTCCTACCATGACCCATCGCGTATTTTTAACGCCAGTATATGAAAGTCGGCGCGAACAAATCATGCCGGAATTCGTAACAGCTTTGCGCGATAAAATTGCGACACCTTAAATCATGGTGACAAAGCCATCAAACCTGCCGATGCAGGAATTTTTCTATCGGTTTCCGGATAAAGTGTTTGGTCATATTCCTGGCGCACATAGCGGTTCAGCGATGGGAAGCGGAGATCGGTTCGCGGGTTTTGCCGACTTGTTTGATTATCCAGATCCGCGACGACTGGATTTACGGGCGAGTATTCGTAGTCAAGCCATAGACTCAACGCAACATGACCAGCATCGTTGGTTGGTTCGCCGTTATCAGCAACGATCCTCAATTACCTTGTGGTTGTTAGCGGACATGAGTCAATCAATGGTTTTAGCCACAGCAAATAAAAAACGTCTGGCAGAGTTGGCGCAAATGATTGCTTACAGTGCTATTGGTTTGGGCGATCAGTTCGCTATGACCGGGTTTGACCATGTGTGGAGACAGGATGTCTCAATTATGCCCACCAGACAACGCAGTATGCCAGCATTTGCAGCAGACAAAATTCTTAGGTCGAATCAAGCGTTGAAGCCTGGTGCAGAGGGCATGTTGAATGCTGCTGGGGTCATTAATAGCAAGCGCGCCCTGGTATTTTTAGTATCGGATTTTTGCTGTGATGTGTCGTTGGTAGAACGGACTTTACGTAAATTGGCACATTTTACGGTTATCCCAATTGTATGGCAGCACGATGACGTAGATCTGTTTCCTTCTCATGCCGGGTGGACAGAAACACGGGATGCGGAAACGGGTCAGCGACATAGTGTGTGGATGAGACCAAGTTTGCGCAAGCGTTGGCTAAATCAACGCATGTCACATTTTGCCAAGTTGGATGCCTGCTTTAGGCGGTATCAATTCAAACCACTTTATGTTCGAGATACCGTGTCGCCACAACAGCTTACGGCATATTTTTTTGCTATGAAAAAGTCTTAGGAATCCAAAAAAATGCGTTTTGCCATAGTCTTTATTGGTTTCATACTCACAACAACGTTGTCAGCAAATGACGCTGGTCAGATTCAATACGAATTAACAGCAACAACGACGGCCGAACGTCAAATTGGTCTCTTGATCGGCGATAATTTGACGTTAAAGATTGCGCTTCCAGAAAATGTTACGGTTGACGAAAGGAGTTTACCGCAACGACAAAAGCGGCATGGTGACTGGTTTTACTTGAAAGAAAGTGACTTGAAAGAAAGTCAATTGATCATGGCACTTCAGGTCGTGAACGTTCCAGCTAATCACCGTGAGGTGCTGACGCCAAGTTTCGAGTTGAGAACCTTGAGCGGTGAGTTGATAGCGGTAACCGGCGCTACTGTCCAAATCGGTTCCTTTTTACCAGAAAATGCGCTTAACAGTGATGGCGTTTTTGTTTCACAACCGGATATAGCGACCACCATGATTAACGAGCAGTCTTGGGTTCGTAATAGCTGGTTGGCTGCTGGGGTCCTATTAGCGAGTTTGTTGATTTATGTCGCTTGGCACATAGGCTTAAGGCCAAGACGCCGCTTACCTTTTGCGCATGCTGTTTTTGCGTTGAATAAACTACGGTGGTTTGGTCAGTCAGATACGGAAGAGGCCAGTCGAATACTGCATGCTGCTTTTAATCAAAGTGCAGATCGTGTCCTTGTGGTAAGTAATCTGGAGACGCTATGGCAGAAATGTCCTTGGTTACGCCCTCTTCATGCAGAAATAAGCCAGTTTTTTACTGATTCCTCGGCGCATTTTTTTAGTGATAAGCAAGCCGAACAACAGAATTTTAATGCATTGCACCAATTAGCTAAGGACTGCCGTCGTCGGGAGAAATTGGCATGATGCTGTTCGGATTACAGTGGGATGCTGCGTATTGGTTATTACTTTTACCGTTAGCGCTTCTCCCTTGGTTTAATCATAATCTTGATAAAACGGTTGCCTGGGTATCTTTGGTTCCCAATGATCCTGTTTCACGGTTTATCAGTATTTTCTTAAAAAGTATGACAACACTAGCGATGGCTAGCTTACTGCTGGCTTTAGCCGCGCCAGAAGTGCCAGAAAAAAAAGTAGAACGGTTAGGTGAAGGCGCTGAGATTGTCCTGTTACTGGATCGAAGTCGAAGCATGGATGATCCTTTTGCCGTGAAAACGCAAGCGGCTGCGGTAAGCGTGGGAGGGGATAACTCAAAGCGTCGGATAGCGAAAGATTACCTGACCGAGTTTGTTCGCAAGCGACCAGATGACCGTTTTGGTTTCGTTTTCTTCAGCACTAAATCCGTTAATTTACTACCTCTCACCTACAGTAAAGACGCTACGCTTGCCACAATAGCCGCTAATGCTCTTGGGAAAGGATTATCAGACACAAACATGGCTGATGCTTTATTAAGTTCAGCCAAAATGTTTGAGAACCAAACGTATCGTGGTTCACGAATTGTTTTATTAGTTTCTGATGGTGGGCAACAGCTCAGTGAGCAAGCCAAAACAGAAATTGCGGCACTATATCAGCAGGAAAACCTAAGCATTTATTGGATATACCTCAAATCACGCGTTGAAATGTCTTTAGAGCCAAAGCCAGGAGAAAGTGCGCTTTGGAGTGATATACCAGAGAGAAAACTACACGATTTTTTTCAATCTATAGACGTGCCTTATCGAGCCTTTGAGGCAGGCTCATTAAAGAGCTTTGCTGACGCGCTGGATGAAATTGATCGCCAACAGTATCAGCCTTTGCTGGTTCAAGAAACCTTGCCACATGAGCCAAAAAGTGACGTTTTTTTATGGTTAGCACTGTTTGCGTTATTAATTTTGGCGGCATCGCACACATATAGTTATTGGGGGGTCCAGAAAGCGCATGAGTAAAGTACTGAGTTTCGTACATTGGATGTTAATTTTTGTCATTATCGCTAGCGTGGTTTGGTTAATCAGTACGGCAGCGTTAGGTTGGCAACAGGAGCAACTTAACCGTTATATCGCGGACCCCAGTCTCCATGAGGCGACACCGGATAACCCGAGAGCCTATTCCGCCAAAGCGGCTCAATTAGTTAAAGACATGGAAACGGAAAAAGCGTTGGAGAATCTGACACTGGCATTAGGTTTTTCAAACTATCAGGCTTTGCCTGAAGTTTATTACAACCGTGGAAATATTAATTTGCGCAAGGCACTTTCAATGAGTTCGGCGGATGGCCGCTTGCTTCCTTTGATTGAATTGGCGAAACAAGATTACCGGTCAGCTTTGCAACTAAATGCGGACCTTTGGGAGGCGCGGTATAACCTCGAAGTAGCATTAAGAATAGTACCTGAAGATCCTGACTTGGAAAGTGATTTTGAAAAAAATGAAATTAGCAGCCAACGCTCGATCGAAAGTAAAGCTTTTAAGATAGATTTACCATGACAATTAGCTATCGTTTAAGAATTGGATTAACAGCCTTATTCATGTTGGTTGCTCTAGGCCTTGTTGCTGCAGCACTGTGGCTACCTTCTGTACCAAGTGATGTCGATATAATGGATGGGTTATTCGTACTTGATGTAACCGATAGTATGAACGTTGAGGATGCTGTTTTAGACGGTGAAAAAGTGAGTCGTCTGGTTTGGGCGAAAGAGTTTACGCGGCGAGTCTTTCTGGAAATGCCTTGTGGCGCACATGCAGGCTTGGCGATTTTTAGTGAGGCGCGAGCGTTAATCTTAATGAACCCGGTAGAGGTCTGCCGTAATTACAACGATTTGATGCAGATGTTAAATACGATTGAACCTTCAATGGCTTGGGTGCGTTCAAGCGAAGTTTCAAAAGCCATATACACGGCTATTCGTCAGGCAAACGAGATTACACCAAAGCCGACCATTATTTTTATGACGGATGGGCATGAGTCACCACCAGTTCATGAAAGTTTATTTCCTAAATTCCAGGGGACGCCAGGTGAGATACCCGGTGTAATAGTTGGTGTTGGAGGAAAAGATTTATTGCCGATACCCAAAACCAATGAACAAGGTGTCATTGATGGCGTTTGGGACGTTAATGATGTGATGCATGTTGATGTTTATGCTTCCAGTCGTGGTGATATGGCTGATGCCAACGCCCGAAAACCGCGAACTGAGCATTTATCTTCTCAAAAAACGAGTCATCTGGAAACACTGGCCTCTCGTGTCGGATTTGGTTTTACCTCTTCACCTCAGAGTCCCGAGCGCTTGTACAAAACGATGCGTTCTCATGCTAAAACGCGCTCTATAACCATTGATTATGATTTGTATGCATGGTTGTCTGGCATCGCTTTTTTGTTGGTTGCGCTTATTTTTCTGCCCTATCAATGGTTGGGAAATCGTAAAAATTAATTGGGTTTTCTCCAAATGGTATCGAGGTTTCATCGCTTCACGAAATATCCTTGATTAGGTAAAGCGTCGACGAGAGTATCGCGATACGCGCTTGGCTTTGGTATCGTATCGGCAATTGTTTCTTTGCCGCCGTATTCGTTTCATGTCTGAACAACCAGATTATCTGTATATCGATTTAAGCCAACAACACTGTCAATTGTGGCTGCAAGATAAATTGGTATTTTCTGCAGCTGTATCCACGGCGGCAAAAGGTCCGGGTGAAAAAAATGGTTCAGGTTGCACACCTCGCGGCTGGCATATCATCCGCGCCAAGATAGGGGCTGGTTTACCTAAAAATTCTGTTTTTCGGGGTAGACGGCCAACGGGGGAAATTTATTCTCCAGAATTGGGACAGCTTGCGCCTGAGCGTGACTGGATATTAACTCGAATCCTATGGCTAAGTGGTACTGAGCCGGGGAAAAATCGTTTGGGAGACGTGGATACGATGCGGCGTTATATCTACATCCACGGCACGCCCGATACCGAGCCTATGGGTAGCCCTCACTCCCATGGTTGTATTCGTATGCATAATCAATCATTACTGACCTTGTTTGATCAGGTCTTTACCGGGTTACCGGTATTAATTGAAGAGTAGAAAAATATGATGTCACTTGGGCCGCTGATGTTGGATATTGCCGGGACGGCGTTGACCGCTGAGGAAAAAGAAAGGCTACAACATCCTTTGGTCGGCGGTGTCATTTTGTTTACGCGGAATTACCAGTCTCCGGAACAGATAGCGGCCTTGACCGACCAAATCCATGCATTGCGACAACCACATTTGTTGATTGCGGTAGATCATGAAGGCGGACGGGTACAACGGTTTCGTGATGGGTTTACCCGGCTACCACCGATGGCCGCGATTGGTAAACATTTGTTGGCGCATCCACAGCATGCGTTAAAACTGGCGCAAACGGCTGGTTGGTTAATGGCGGCAGAATTACGAGCAGTCGGTGTTGATTTCAGTTTTGCCCCAGTTCTGGATCTCGATTACGGCGTCAGTGAGGTTATCGGTGATCGCAGCTTTCATCCGGATCCCGATGCTGCCAGTAAGCTTGCCGGCGCTTTTGTTCAAGGTTTGAAAGCGGCATGGATGTCAGCGGTCGGCAAACACTTTCCTGGTCATGGTGCCGTGACGGTGGATTCGCATCAAGGGTTGCCCATTGATGAACGTCCATTCGATACCTTATGGCAGCAGGATATGGTGCCGTTTCGGCGGTTAAGTCCAGTTCTGGCGGGCGTCATGCCTGCGCATATTGTTTATCGAGACTGTGATACACAACCTGCCGGTTTTTCGCGTTATTGGATTCAGGATGTATTACGCAAAAAAATTGGCTTTCAGGGCGCAGTCTTCAGCGATGATTTAAGCATGAATGGCGCTGCGATTGCGGGTGATGTGCTGGCTCGAGCTGAAGCAGCTTTGGCTGCGGGCTGCGATATGGCATTGGTGTGTAATGATCCGACTGCAGCCGCTCAGGTGCTTGATGGATTACAGTGTGCACCAGATCCGTTGAGACAGATGAGGTTACTTCGCCTGCATGGTCGTCATCCTCAGTCCTGGCAGTCATTGCAAGCCAGTACTGAGTGGCAACAGGCGGTCAATCTCATGACGGATCTACATCCGCCTGCCGAGCCCCAACGAACACTGGTTTAAGTTTTTTTGGGAATTTGTCCAGCGTGATAATGACGCTGGAGTGCTATGATTTCACTTTTGTTTTAATTGATTTCCGAGACCATGTCAGAGTTTGTTCACCTGCATTTACACACTGATTATTCCTTGATCGATGGACTGGTTCGGGTCAAACCACTTGTGTCAGCTACCGCAGCCGCTGGCATGCCGGCCGTGGCCATCACCGATCAACATAATTTGTTTGCCGCAGTCAAACTGTATTCTGCGGCCCTGCAAGCGGGAATTAAGCCCATTCTTGGCGCGGATTTGCGTCTTGCGGATCCGAGTGACAGTAAGAAAAGCCTGCGTTTTGTTTTGTTATGCATGAACATGACCGGCTATCACAATCTGTCCAGATTACTCTCCCAAGCCTATATTGAGGGCCAACAGCTCGGTGTGCCTATGTTGCAAATGTCTTGGCTTGACGGACAAACCGACGGACTGATTTGCCTGAGCGGCGGACGGGACGGGCTCCTCGGTCGCGCCATTTTAAGTCAACGTGAAGCTGATGTAGTTAGTCAGGCAGAAATATGGACGTCATTGTTTCCAGAACGATTTTACCTGGAGTTGACCCGCACTGGTCGTGACGATGAGGAGCGATTTAATCAGGGCGCATTGGCGCTCGCTCGCCATCTGGATTTGCCTGTTGTTGCCAGTAACGATGTTCGTTTTTTAACGCCAGACCAGTTTGAAGCACATGAGGCGAAAGTCTGTATCCATGAAGGTCGTTTGCTTGATGATCCTCGGCGTCCGCGTTTGTATTCAGATCAGCAATATCTGCGTAGTCCGGAAGAAATGGCAACCTTGTTTTCTGATATACCAGAAGCCTTGACCAACACTGTTGAAATTGCGAAGCGATGCAGTGTGGAGCTGACCTTGGGTGAGCATTATCTGCCAGATTTCCCGGTACCAGAGGGATTAACCATAGAACAGTTTTTCTCGGAAGAATCTTACCGTGGCCTGGATCGGCGTCTGGCTGTATTGTTTCCGGATGAGAACGCACGTCAGGCCGCGTACTCAAGATATGCCGAACGTTTGCAAACAGAGCTGGATGTTATCAATGAGATGGGCTTTCCCGGCTACTTCCTGATCGTTGCCGATTTCATTCAATGGGCAAAAAACAACGGGGTCCCCGTTGGACCGGGTCGGGGGTCAGGGGCAGGGTCACTGGTTGCTTACGCACTGGATATTACAGATCTTGATCCACTCGCTTATGACTTACTTTTTGAACGATTCTTGAACCCCGAACGGGTGTCGTTACCCGATTTCGATGTGGATTTCTGCATGGATGGTCGGGATCGGGTAATTGAATACGTTTCACAACGTTATGGTAGAGACCACGTCTCACAGATCATTACTTATGGCACCATGGCCGCCAAAGCTGTTCTACGTGATGTGGGCAGGGTACTGGGACATCCCTATGGATTTGTGGATCAACTGGCCAAACTCGTGCCATTTGAGCTCAAAATGACTCTGACCAAAGCCTTGGCACAAGAGCCACAGTTAAAAGCGCGTTACGATCAGGAAGAAGAAGTCCGAACCTTGATTGATCTGGCCCTGCAACTGGAAGGGCTGACACGCAATGTCGGCAAGCATGCCGGTGGGGTCGTGATTGCGCCTAAAACTCTGACTGACTACACACCACTTTATTGTGAGCATAACGGGGCGGGATTGGTCTCGCAGTACGATAAAGATGATGTGGAAAGTGTCGGGTTGGTGAAGTTTGACTTTCTTGGCTTGAAAACACTCACCGTGATTGATTGGGCGGTAGAGAATGCCAAAAAACTGTTGCCAGCCGAACAAGACACGATTGATATTGCCCGTTTACCGCTGGATGATAAAGCGACATATGCCTTATTAAAACGCTGCGAGACTACCGCTGTCTTTCAGCTTGAATCTCGAGGTATGAAAGAGCTGGTTAAACGACTGCAACCGGATAACTTTGAGGATATTATTGCGTTAGTTGCCTTGTTTCGGCCAGGGCCGCTTCAATCGGGGATGGTCGATGATTTCGTTAACCGCAAACATGGTCGTGCCAAGGTCGATTATCCGCATCCAGACCTTGAGCCTGTCCTTAAACCGACCTATGGCGTCATTGTCTATCAAGAACAGGTAATGCAGATTGCCCAGGTGTTGGCGGGCTATAGTCTGGGCGGTGCGGATATGCTGCGCCGTGCTATGGGTAAGAAAAAGCCGGAAGAAATGGCCAAGCAACGGCAAATATTTCTCGCCGGGGCAGAGCAGCGTGATATTGGTAAAGAGCAGGCAGAACCCATCTTTGACTTGATGGAAAAGTTTGCTGAATATGGCTTTAATAAATCTCACTCTGCAGCCTATGCGCTGGTGGCCTATCAGACCGCCTGGTTAAAAGCACACTATCCATCGGCATTTATGGCAGCGGTTTTATCGGCGGATATGGATAATACCGATAAAGTCGTGGGGTTGATTGATGAGTGTCGCGATATGGGACTCAATGTACTGCCACCAGATGTGAATTTCAGTCAGATCCAGTTTACCGTTGAAGATACGCAGACCATTCGCTATGGACTGGGTGCGATTAAAGGGGTAGGAGAGTCGGCGCTGGCAGGGATTGTGGCGGAACGCGCTCAAGGAAAGGCTTTTGAATCTTTGTTTGATTTTTGCCGGCGAGTCGAGCTGAAAAAAATCAATCGACGCGTTATGGAGTCTCTCGTGAAAGCAGGGGCTTTTGACTCTCTGGGTGGTGATCGGGCTAGTCTGGAAGCCAGTTTGACCAGGGCACTGCAAATTGCAGAACAGCATCGGCGTGATCAGGATAGCGGTCAAAATGATCTATTTGGGCTGTCGGCAGCCGAGTCGCATCATGGCACACAAACCGAGACGCTGGATACGGTTCCTGCTTGGTCAGAAGAACACCTGCTTCAGGCCGAAAAAGAAACCCTTGGCTTGTACTTGAGTGGGCATCCTATTAATCGTTTTAAAAATGAATTGGCTCTGTTCATTCCCAAACAAATCGCTGATCTAGATGCACCTGAGTCTAAAGGCTATCAACGTAACGAAAAGCCCGTGCTGACGGCAGGCCTTATCGTAGCGATTCGCACAATGAAATCCAAAAGCGGAAGCCGGATGGCGTTTATCACCCTTGATGATCAGACAGCACGACTTGAAGTACGTGTTTTTGCCGATGTGTATGAACAATATCAGCAAGTCATTCAACCGGACAAACTGGTGGTTATTAAGGGTAAGATTGGCCAAGACAACTTTACAGGTGGATTGGCGGCGACTGCAGAGGCAGTCTATGACATGCAAAAAGCGCGGGAACTGTATGGTAAGGCGTTGCAATTGCACATTTCGCCGCCGGCTGATCCGCAATGGATTAGTCAATTACAGGGCTTAATTGCGCCATTTGCGGGTGGAGTAATGCCGTTGGAATTGCAATATCGAAATCAGGAGGCGGAAGTGATGTTGCGCCTAGGAGATGATTGGCAAATCACGCCCACGGATACCTTACTTAAATCGCTTGGCGATTTGGCTGATTGCGCGCAAGTTCTGGTACGTTATTAAAGACGGTTTACATGGCGTAATGGGCGGGGCTTCTGCTAAGCTTGAATGCCGGAAAAAGTGATGGCTGACGATGGAATGAACAACGTGGATATGACTCCTTACTTGAGGCTGATGGCAGATAAACAGGCATCAGACTTGTTTTTTTGTACCGGCACCACACCCCAAATCAAAATTCAGGGCGTCATTCGTCCTGTGGGCAGCAAAAATCTCGCTCCCGGCGATGTAAAAGAGATGGCTTATTCGCTCATGAATGAGCCACAAATTACGGAATTTGAAACCACGCTCGAAATGAATTTTGCCGTGCCACTCTCCGGTGTTGGGAGGTTTCGGGTAAATGTCTTCAAACAGCGTGGCGAAACCTCAATGGTGATTCGTTATATCCGGACACATATTCCTGACTTTGCTGAAATGAACCTGCCGCCGGTTTTAGGTAAAGTCGTGATGGAAAAGCGTGGCCTGATTTTAGTTGTCGGCTCAACGGGTAGTGGTAAGTCGACGTCGCTTGCTGCGATGATTGGCTATCGAAATCAGCATAGTAATAGTCATATTCTGACGATTGAAGATCCGTTAGAGTTTGTTCACAATCATCAAAAATCCATCGTTCAACAGCGCGAAGTTGGCATTGATACCTTATCTTACGAAAATGCCTTGAAAAATGCCTTACGTGAAGCGCCTGATGTCATTTTGATTGGTGAGGTGCGTGACATGGAAACCATGAAGCACGCAATAAATTACGCAGAGACAGGCCATTTATGCTTGGCAACATTACATGCGAATAATGCAAATCAGGCACTGGATCGAATTCTGAACTTTTTCCCGGAAGTCATGCATCGGCAGCTACTCACTGATTTGTCATTAAATTTGCGGGCAATTATTTCGCAGCGTTTAATACTGGGGAATGATGATCTCTTGATGCCTGCGGTAGAGGTGATGTTAAGCAGCCCCTATATTTCGGAACTGATCGCCAAAGGCAATATTTCCGGTATTAAAGAAGCCATGAAAGAAAGCAGTGAACCTGGCACCATTACCTTTGATCAAGCGCTGCTTAAACTCTATCAGGACGGTAAAATCAGCGAAGAAGAAGCTCTGCGCAACGCTGATTCACGTAACGACTTGAGTTTGGAAATTCGACTCAATGCCAGCCACGATGATAAAGATGTGGACAATGAACTGATTCTGAGCTGAGGGAACTCGGCCGTTAACGTGTATAATTAATCCAATTTTTTAAGGACAGGCCTTTTTGTAATGCAGTTAAACTTCCTTGATTACGAACAACCTATTGCGGAACTGGAAGCTAAAATCGACGAATTGCGCTACATGAGCAATGACACCGATCTGAATATCACCGATGAAATTCAGAAACTTAAAGAAAAAAGTGAGTCACTGACCAAATCCATCTTCGCCAACCTGACGCCTTGGCAGGTGACGCAAATGGCCAGACACCCGCAGCGACCTTATACGCTGGATTACATTAAACACATGATTACCGATTTTGAAGAGTTACATGGTGATCGTGCCTTTGCTGATGATCCAGCATTAGTAACCGGGATGGGGCGATTCAACGGTCAAGCGGTCATTGTCATTGGTCACCAGAAAGGACGAGATACCAAAGAAAAAGTAGCGAGAAACTTTGGCATGCCGCGCCCCGAAGGCTATCGAAAAGCACTACGGGTAATGAAGTTGGCTGAGCGTTTTAAGCTGCCCGTTCTGACCTTTATTGACACGCCTGGTGCCTATCCTGGTATTGGTGCTGAAGAGCGAGGACAAAGTGAAGCAATTGCCCGGAATCTTTTCGAAATGGCACAGCTGAAAACACCTATTATCAGTACGGTTATTGGTGAAGGCGGCTCGGGTGGTGCGCTGGCAGTTGGTGTGGCAGATCATCTGCAAATGTTGCAGTACAGCATTTATTCAGTGATTTCTCCTGAAGGCTGCGCGTCGATATTGTGGAAAAGTGCAGAAAAAGCACCTGATGCAGCTGCGACCCTTGGCGTGACGTCAGATCGCTTGAAATCACTGTCATTAATTGATGATGTCATCGCGGAGCCACTAGGTGGTGCGCATCGAAATATGGAATTGATGGTAACGAACCTGAGAAAAGCGATTGCCGGAAAGCTTACGCAATTGCAGGCCATGCCAGTTGAGGATTTGGTCAAACGTCGTCAAAAACGCCTGATGGAATACGGGGCATTTGAAGAGTAATCCGAGAGTCAATGTTTGATCCACAGCCGGTATTGGCACAACTTCAATGCAGACCGGCTGGACAGACTTTATGGGTAGGATTTAGCGGTGGCATGGATTCAATCGTGCTCAGCCATTTTCTTTGTCAGCATGCCGCTGACTTACCTGGTCCGCTGCACTTAATTCACGTCAACCATCAATTACAAGATGCGGCGACGCAATGGGCGATTCATTGTCAGTCCTTTGCGGCAAGTTATGATTTGCCCTTTACCTTGCTCACAATCGAGGTCAGTGATAGCGCAGAGAAGGGTCTTGAAGCGGCAGCACGTGACGCCCGTTATCAGGCGATTTCTCAGCATATTGG
Source organism: Methylophaga frappieri (assembly GCF_000260965.1). Lineage (NCBI taxonomy): Bacteria > Pseudomonadati > Pseudomonadota > Gammaproteobacteria > Thiotrichales > Piscirickettsiaceae > Methylophaga > Methylophaga frappieri. Next base: position 290,241 of record NC_017856.1, on the reverse strand, counting down.
CGATGGCGCGCAGTTAATAACAGCACATCATTGCCAAGATCAGGCCGAAACGCTGATGTTGCAATTACTACGTGGTGCCGGCGTGCGGGGCCTGTCTGGCATGGGAAACCTTGGAAAATGGCAAAAAATCGCCATTTTACGGCCGTTTTTAAGTGTCGATCGCCATCAATTACATGCCTATGCGCAACAGCATCATTTGGACTGGGTGACAGATCCCAGTAACGCAAATTTACGGTTTCAACGAAATTATCTAAGAAAACAAGTTTTTCCGATGCTCTCTGCACGTTGGCGATCAGTGCATCAAACTCTAAGTCGAAGTGCCGCTCATTTGGCAGAAGCGCAACAAATTCTTGATGAGGTTGCCCAAGTCGATGCGAAAGTTATTAACATAGATTGGCAGCAGTCGCGCTTACCCATCACGCCATTGTTGCAGTTGCCGGTACCGAGACAGAAAAATTTATTACGCTGGATGGCCTATCAGCTGGGGGTATCTATGCCCAGTCAAACGCAGTTGGACTATTTACTAAATACCATGTGTCTTGCTCAGCAGGATGCCATGCCGTTATTGGCTTTATCCGGTGTGACGGTGAGACGATTTTCTGATGCGCTCTATTTTGTCGATGATAAAATGCCAATGCCGCAAAATTGGCAAGTCACTTTGCATCGTCCCGAATCAGTGGTGCTTCCCGATGGTCGCAAACTCGAATGGCAAAGCCGTCAAGGTGCTGGAATACGCGCAAATGTGTTTGATAACGGACTGGTTCTGAAGTGTCGACAAGGCGGAGAGCGCATCCGTTTGGCTGGTCATGCGCATCACCAACGTTTAAAGATTTGTTTACAGCAATGGCAAGTGCCGCCATGGCAGCGATCGGAGATGCCACTCGTGTTTGCTGATACCGAACTGATTGCAGTAGCCGATTATGCTGTGAGTGAAGTAGTCTGCGCGACATCAACAGAGTCAGGCTGGTGGCCGACCGTTTTGCCGGCAACAGCACAGGATTTTAATTGAGCGATTTGGGCAATTCTGATACTTTATTCAACTTATTTACTGCTGCCATTCTGGCCTGTCTGAAAAAACTGAAATCTCCGATATGACTAAATTTATTTTTGTCACTGGTGGTGTTGTGTCATCCCTTGGAAAAGGAATCGCAGCCGCATCATTGGCAGCTATCCTCGAAGCGCGTGGTCTGAAAGTGACATTAGTTAAGCTGGATCCCTACATTAATGTGGATCCTGGCACGATGAGTCCTTTGCAACATGGTGAAGTTTTTGTCACGGATGATGGCGCGGAGACAGATCTTGATCTGGGCCATTATGAGCGTTTCATCGATGCAAATATGACCAGTCGTAATAATCACACGACAGGCCAGATTTACGAAAATGTGATTCGTAAAGAACGTCGCGGCGAATATTTGGGCAATACGGTGCAGGTCATACCGCATATTACGGATGAAATTAAACGCTGTATTTACGAAGGCGCAGGTGATGCGGATGTGGCACTTATTGAAATAGGTGGCACGGTCGGTGACATCGAATCTCTGCCTTTTCTGGAAACCATTCGCCAAATGGCCACTGAGTTGGAAAGGGATCGCGCCTTATTTATTCATTTGACGCTAGTTCCATACATCAATTCAGCGGGTGAAATCAAAACCAAACCGACGCAACACTCGGTTAAGGAACTGCGGACCATTGGTATTCAGCCAGACGTACTGTTATGCCGGATGGATCGGGATTTGCCTGAATCAGAGCGCCGTAAAATTGCCCTGTTCACCAACGTGCCAGAAAGATCGGTGATTACTGCCAAAGATGTGGATAGCATCTATAAAATTCCGATGGAGCTGCATCGACAAGGACTTGACGATATTGTCGTAAAACATTTATCCATCGATGCTCAACCAGCGGATCTGAGTCAATGGCAAAAGGTCCATGAAAGTCTTAGTAATCCGGAAGGCGAAGTTAATATTGCCATGGTTGGCAAATACATGGAGCTGACTGAAGCCTATAAATCTTTGTCCGAATCGTTGATTCATGCGGGTATTCACACGCGCACCAAAGTGAATGTGCATTACGTTGACTCGGAACAGATTGAGAAAAGCGGAACGGATTGCATCGCCAACATGGATGCGGTTTTAGTGCCGGGTGGCTTTGGTAAGCGGGGTGTGGAAGGCATGATTCAGACCGCCCAGTTTGCCCGCGAACAACAAGTGCCGTATCTCGGTATTTGTTTAGGCATGCAGGTAGCGGTTATCGAATATGCCCGACACAAGGCCGGACTCGACAACGCCTTTAGCACCGAATTTGACATGCAGACACCCCATCCGGTGATTGGTCTGATTACCGAATGGCAAAATACAGATGGTAGTACCGAGCAGCGCGATGCCGATTCAGATCTGGGTGGTACCATGCGCTTGGGTGGGTATCACTGTTCATTGGCTGAGGGTAGTAAAGCACGCGAGATATATGGCAAACCAGAAATCGTTGAACGTCATCGTCATCGCTATGAGTTTAATAATAACTACAAGCAGCAACTGGAGCAGGCGGGTTTGGTTTTTTCAGGAATGTCGCGTGATAACAACCTGGCAGAAATGATAGAGATTCCCGGACACCCCTGGTTTGTGGCTTGTCAGTTCCATCCAGAATTTACTTCAACGCCGCGTCATGGCCATCCTTTATTTGAAGGATTTATTCGTGCGGCCAGCCAACAACGTCAAAAACGAGGTAGTTAGGCATGGAGTTATGTGGTTTTGAAGCGGGTAATGACCAGCCATTTTTTTTGATAGCAGGCACCTGCGTTATTGAAAGTGAACAAATGACCATGGATGTCGCAGGTCAATTGAAAGAAATGACGGACAAGCTGGGCATCCCGTTTATCTATAAATCCTCATTCGATAAGGCCAATCGTACTTCAACGCAAAGTTATCGTGGACCGGGTGTCGAAGCTGGCTTGAAAATCCTTGAAAAAGTAAAGCAACACTATAATTTGCCGGTCATTACGGATGTTCATGAAGACACGCCGTTGAATGAAGTTGCAAGTGTGGTGGATGTGCTGCAAACCCCGGCATTTTTGTGTCGACAAACCAATTTCATTGTCAATGTAGCCAAGCAGGGGCTGCCAGTGAATATCAAAAAAGGCCAGTTTCTTGCGCCATGGGATATGATTCATGTGGCAGAAAAAGCCAAGTCCACTGGTAATCAGCAGATCATGCTTTGCGAGAGAGGAACGTCATTTGGCTACAATACGCTGATTTCAGATATGCGTGGACTCGCGACAATGCGCCAGATGGACTGCCCCGTGGTATACGATGCAACGCACTCTGTTCAGCAGCCGGGTGGTCAAGGTGGTATGAGTGGCGGACAACGTCAGTTTGTTCCCGTTTTGGCTCGTGCTGCGATGGCCAGCGGCATTGCAGGCATTTTCATGGAAACGCATCCGGATCCGGAAAAAGCATTAAGTGATGGGCCAAATTCGTGGCCGCTGGGTCAATTGTCAGCGTTACTGGAAACACTGCAGCAGATTGATCAGGTGGTAAAACAAAACGATTTTATCGAAGACGCCTACTTATAATTAAGCGAGTGCAGCGCACCGCAATGGATGGAGAAGAAAATGAGCAAAATTATCGATGTGCAGGCGCGTGAGATTCTGGACTCGCGTGGTAACCCGACAGTTGAGGCAGATGTTATTTTGGCCAGTGGGGCAATGGGCCGTGCTGCCGTGCCTTCTGGCGCCTCAACCGGTGAACGTGAAGCCGTCGAACTTCGTGATGGTGATGAACAGCGTTACCTCGGTAAAGGAGTCACCAAAGCGGTCGCTGCCGTCAATAATGAGCTTCGTGCTGCCGTGGTCGGCATGGACAGCGATGATCAGGTTGGTTTGGATCAGAAGTTAATTGATACAGATGGTTCTGCCAATAAACAACGTCTCGGTGCCAACGCCTTGTTGTCAGTATCACTCGCCAATGCGGTTGCTGCGGCTGACGAAAAGGGGCTTCCGTTATATCGTCATTTGGGTGGCGATAATGCCCGCACTTTACCCGTGCCAATGATGAATATCGTCAATGGCGGTTCGCATGCAGATAACAGTGTTGATTTTCAGGAATTTATGATTATTCCGGCTGGCCTGCCCAGTTTTTCTGAAGCATTAAGAGCCGGTACTGAAGTATTTCATGCCTTGAAATCGGTGCTCAACAAAAAAGGCCTGAATACGGCTGTTGGTGACGAAGGTGGCTTTGCTCCTGATTTGAAATCCAATGAAGAAGCGATTGAATTAATCCTGCAAGCGATTGATAACGCGGGTTATAAAGCTGGTAGCGATATTATGCTGGCACTGGATGTCGCGAGTTCAGAGTTTCATCAAGCGGGTGAATATTATCTGGCTTCTGAAAATAAACGCCTAAATCATGAACAGATGGGTGACTTGCTGGCGGATTGGGTGAAAAAATATCCCATCGTCAGCATCGAAGATGGCATGGATGAGAATGATTGGACCGGCTGGCAATACCTGACTGATAAAATCGGCGCAGAAGTACAGCTGGTTGGTGACGATTTATTTGTGACCAATACCCAAATTTTACAGCGTGGCATTGAGCAGAAAATTGGTAACGCCATTCTGATCAAGCTCAATCAAATTGGCACCTTAACTGAAACTATGAACGCCATCGAAATGGCGGCATCGGCAAAATTTGGCGCGATAATTTCGCATCGCAGTGGGGAAACCGAGGATACGTTTATTGCCGATCTGGCGGTCGCCAGCCAATGTGGTCAAATTAAAACTGGCTCATTGTCTCGTTCAGATCGTATTGCTAAATACAATCAGTTATTGCGCATCGAAGCGGAACTGGGTGGTAGTGCCATCTACCCCGGCATGCAAGCGTTTCGACGCTGATCAGGCGTTAAGATGAAACCGGTGATGATTTTGCTGATCGCCATTATGGTGGTATTGCAATATCGTCTCTGGGTCAGCCATGACAGTTTGCCGTCGTTGTTAAGACTGCATCATGCAGTGGAAAAGCAACGTCAGGATAATCAGGTGTTACGTGAGCGAAATACGGTTTTGTCCGCGGAAGTCGGTGATCTAAAAAGTGGACTGGATGCGCTTGAAGAGCGGGCTCGCAGTGAACTCGGTATGATTCAGTCGGGTGAGACATTTTTTCACATTATCGAACCTGAAACGGATGAGTAAGTCGGTTTGGGCGGTCGTCCCTGCTGCTGGTAATGGCAGCAGAATGCGGGCTGATCGCCCAAAGCAATATTTGCCGTTACTAGGGAAACCCGTTATCAGACACACCTTGGAGCGTTTGATAAGTCATCCGAAAATTCAAGGTGTCATTGTGGCTGTGGCTGAACAGGATCCATTTTGGTCAGACCTGATGTTGCCAGATGACTGGCCCGTTTATCTGGCGACCGGTGGCTCTCAGCGTTCAGATTCGGTTTTCAATGCGTTATTTTATTTACGTCAACTAACGGACGATGATCCGTGGGTTTTAGTGCACGATGCGGCGAGACCCTGTTTACGCCACACAGACATTGACCGCATGCTGACGCAACTGGCTGAGGATCCGGTAGGTGGGATTTTAGGGATTCCAATGACGGAAACCGTCAAACGCGTCAATGATAATCATCGTATTCTGGAAACGGTCAATCGTGATAATTTATGGCGTGCGGCGACTCCACAAATGTTTCACTTGAAGCATTTATTACAAGCGTTACAACAAACGATTGATGCGCAATGTCAGGTGACTGATGAAGCAAGTGCAATGGAATATGCCGGCTTTCAACCTAAGATGGTTGAGGGACACGCAGATAACCTCAAAATTACCTTGCCGCAGGATTTGGAGTTAGCGGCACTCTACCTGCAACGACAAGGAGATCAACTGGCATGAGAATTGGTCATGGGTATGACGTACATCGATTTAAAGCGGATACACCGCTGATTCTTGGTGGCATCCATATTCCTCATACTATGGGACTCGAAGCGCATTCGGATGGGGATGTTCTGATTCACGCTATCTGTGATGCTATTCTCGGTGCAGCAGGGCGTTGGGATATCGGCCACCATTTTCCTGATAATGATATGGACTATGCTGGCATTGATAGTCGAATTTTATTGCGCAGAGTCATCGCGGATATTCATCAACTGGGCTGGCAGGTCGCCAATATTGATAGCACCATCATCGCACAACAACCGAGATTATCGCCCTTTATTCCGCAAATGCGAGAACTGCTTTCAGAAGACATGCACTTGATGATCGATGCAGTCAATATCAAAGCCACGACAACAGAAAAACTGGGCTTTACTGGGCGTGAAGAAGGGATTGCCGCACATGCGGTTGTCCTGCTTGAGCGCGATAATACATTGTGAGAATGACTTTTTCAGCACTGCCTTATGCACTTGGCCAAGGCGATCGACAAGCAACGATAAGGGCAGCAGCAACAGATTTTGTTGTCGAAGAGCAGTTACCGTTCACGCCTGATGGGACGGGCAGTCATGTCTGGTTATTCATTCAAAAAACAGAGACTAATACAGACTGGTTAGCCCAGAAAATCGCTCGTTTCGCCGGTGTTTCACCGGTGGCTGTAGGTTATGCCGGACTTAAAGATCGCCATGCCGTCACCAGCCAGTGGTTTAGTGTCAACCTGCAAGGTAAAACAGAACCTGACTGGCAACAGATGAACAGCGATACAATAAAAGTGCAGCATATTGTCAGACATAGTAAAAAGCTAAAGCGTGGTGTGTTGTCAGGTAATCAGTTTCGTTTAAATCTAACCAATGTCACCGGCAACAGGCAGGCATGGCTAAACAGCCTGGAAACCATTGCCAAAACCGGGGTGCCAAATTATTTTGCTGAGCAACGTTTTGGGCATCAGGGTCGAAATTTAACGCAGGTCGATGCGTGGTTTCATGGTGGCGAAGCACCGCGTAAAAGACAATCACGCAGCATGTGGATTTCGGCAGCACGGAGTTGGTTATTTAACTTGGTCTTGGCAGAGCGTATTCGTCAGGATAACTGGCAACAGGCTTTACCTGGTGATGTCATGCTGCTCGATGGAACCCGTGCGAGTTATTTTGTGTGTCAAGGGCCGGACGCGACAATTGAGCAACGTTTGGCAAAAATGGATATTCATCCAACGGGACCATTGTGGGGGGCAGGAGAGTCCCCGGTTGAACATGAAGCCCAGATACTTGAGCAAAATGTGCTAGCGGACTGGTCGGTCTGGTGTCAGAATTTAGCCGAATTGGGTTTGAAACAGGAACGGCGGTCATTACGGCTTTTTCCACAAAACTTTCAATGGCAGTTCCTGACAGAAAACCGCTTGTTGATTGAGTTTGCATTGCCACCCGGTAGCTATGCGACGGCGGTTTTGCGGGAATTAGCGCTGATCACCGATGCTGCTGGCAGTAAGATAGCTGAATAAAGCGGTCTGACTAAGTAAGTTGCTAGCGGGAGCCTGTTATGAATTATCAAAACTATCTGCCTTATCTTGCCTTATTAATGTTGCTTTCAACACCCGTTTTCGCTGATAACTGGCAAGGGCGCACGCCAGAAAAACACACGGCGTTATTGGAAATGTTTGTGTCAGAAGGGTGCGGGCTTTGCCCGGCGGCTGAGCACTTCGTTCATCAGACTTTGCCCGAGCAAGGTATCCTTGATGAAGATCTTATCGTGCTGACATTTCATGTTGATTATCTCAATGATCGTAAAGGCTGGATTGACAAGTTTGCGCAACCAGAATTTACCAGTCGACAAAAGCAACTTGCGCACCTGAACCATTATCAGCATATTTTTACCCCCGAGTTAGTGGCCAGTGGGGAAACGATACATAGCTGGCGAGAGCAATTGATTGATGTCATCGCACTGTTAAATAATTACCCTGCTGAAGCCGACATTCAAATCACAGCGAAACGGACGGATGCCACTTTATCTGTCCAAACGGCAGTTCAGGTTCGTGGCGACGAAAATCGTGCGCACAGTAAACTATACCTGGCGGTCACTGAGAATCATGTGCGCAATGAAGTTCACGGTGGTGATAATGCGGGCACGGTCTTTAATCACCAGGATCTGGTCAGAAAGTGGCTGGGACCATTTTCTCTTTCCAATCGAGGTGAGTCCGTGCTGATGACTGAAATTCCGCTCGCTGAAGAGTGGCAGTCGGACGCGTTGAGTTTGGTTGCTGTTGTACAGAATTTGTCCGATGGTTATGTTCTTCAGGCACTGCACGTGCCGTTAGATTAGATTGATTTGTATGGAATATTTGCCGGTATTTTTGAACGTTCGACAGGGTCGTAGTCTAGTTGTTGGTGGTGGCGATGTGGCGTCCCGTAAGTTAGCTTTACTGGCAAGAGCAGGCGCGCGCGTCACTTTACTTGCACCAGAAATTGGCAACTCAACCCGGAAAATATTGGCAAATCCCGACTACGCAGGACAAATTCATTGGCTGCCGTGTCGTTTTGATCCGGCCTATCTTCATGCCCAAACCTTGGTGATTGCAGCAACTAACGATGTCAATGTGAATGCCGTGGTATATCAGGCTGCGAAACAGCGGCGAATACCAGTTAACGTGGCTGATGATCCTGCCCACTGTGATTTTATTTTGGGTTCTGTTTTGGAGCGTGGCTCAGTGCTCGTGTCGGTAACCAGCGGTGGTCAGTCACCAGTGTTATCACGTCAATTACGCGCCCGCTTAGAGACCTTGATCCCACCTGCTTATGGACAACTAGGCCAGTTGGTTGGTCACTATCGCAATAAAGTAAAACAACGCTTCACTGAAACCAGCCAGCGTCGTCGATTTTGGGAATCCGTTTTGCAGGGGCCCGTTGCCGACCACATGCTGGCAGGCCGGACAAGGCTGGCAGAAGACACACTTAACCGGCTTATTTCAGAAACGCGGCCAAGTGAATTAAGTCAGGGCGAAGTGTATTTGGTTGGGGCCGGGCCGGGTGATCCGGACCTGCTCACTTTCAAAGCATTACGCCTGATGCAACAAGCAGATGTCGTGTTCTATGATCGACTGGTAAGCCAGGAAGTGTTGGCTTTGGTCAGAAAAGAGGCCGAATTAATCTATGTTGGTAAACAGCGCAGCTGGCATTTTAAAAGACAAGAAGAAATCAACTTGTTGCTGCTTGAACATGCTCAGCAAGGCAAGCGTGTCCTGAGATTGAAAGGGGGGGATCCCTTTATTTTTGGTCGGGGCGGTGAGGAAATTGCGACACTTGCAGCGGAAAACATTCCCTTTCAAGTTGTGCCCGGGGTGACGGCCGCATCTGGCTGCGCAAGTTATGCGGGTATTCCACTGACGCACAGAGATTACGCACAAAGTTGCGTTTTTGTAACGGGTCAGCTTAAAGCAGGAGAGTTAGATTTAAACTGGTCTTCTTTAGTTCAGCCACGCCAGACGGTGGTTGTCTATATGGGCCTTGCTGGTTTACCGGAATTATCTGCACAGTTACAACATCACGGTATGGCAGCCGATATGCCCGCAGCCTTGGTGCAACAGGGTACAACGGAAAATCAGCGTGTGTGGGTATCAACGATTGCGGATTTACCTGATTTAGCGATACGTGAAAAGCCCATTGCGCCAACGTTGCTAATCATTGGTGAAGTAGTCCAGTTGCATCAGCAGTTGGCTTGGTTTTCCGTTTAAATGAAGACCAAACAAGATAAGCAAAACAATCAGGAATATTTCCTAGATTTTACGCTTTAAAGGCGTGCTAGCATCCAGATAACGACCTAATTACGGTCGGATAAAAGCCTTAAATATAAAGGCTAATAACATATTATTATCTGGGAGATTATTTATGGCGATTCCATACCGGCAGCGCTTATTGCCCGCATTAATTATCTCGGCCTTCAGTGTTTCTGTTGTTGCGGCCGAGGACAGCGTCAGACTTTCTGATCTTGAAGTTATTGGAACTACCCCGATAGGAGGGGTGGGATTAACGGCTGATAAAATCCCAGCCAATGTACAGTCTGCTACTGATGCAGATATAGAACGCACGCAGGGGTTAGATCTTTCCGATTTTTTAAATAAAAATTTTGGCAGTATTAGTTTAAATGCAGCGCAAAACAATCCATTCCAACCAGACCTGAAATACCGTGGATTTACGGCATCGCCTTTGGTGGGTAATGCGCAAGGGTTATCCGTTTATATGGATGGTGTTCGAGTCAATGAGCCCTTTGGTGATGCCATTAACTTTGAGTTAATTCCTGAAGCAGCTATCGCAAATCTAAATTTAATTCCGGGCTCCAATCCTGTTTTTGGTTTAAATACGCTTGGTGGCGCCCTGACTCTCGAAACCAAAAATGGTTTTACACACCCTGGACATAGCCTTGAAGCCTATACCGGCTCTTTTAATCGTGACTCGGGCACGATTGAGAGTGGGGGGAATGATGGTAATTTTGCCTATTATGTGACAGGTTCGATAACCAAGGAAGACGGCTGGCGCGACTTTTCACCATCACGCGTTGAACAGTTCTTTTCCAAGCTGAGTTATGCTGATGAGAATACCTCACTTGACCTGAGTTTCTTGGGTGTTGATAGTGATCTTAACGGCAATGGTGCATCACCGATTGAGCTTGTTGCACAAGACCGTGAAGCCGTATTTACGCATCCGGATAATACCCAAAATGAGCTTCGCCAAATTGCACTTAATGGGTCGCACTGGATAAATGACGAAGTCATGTTGTCGGCAAATACCTATTATCGTCGAAGCGACCGTAGCAGCTTTAATGGTGATGGTTCGGAGCTGGAAGTTGAAGACGGTAATATTGTCAATGACGATGATGATGAGGAAGAAGTACTCGTTGATGGAACCCAGTTCGGATTTGAGGATGATGATTTCGTTGCATTAAACAATACGAGTGAGACAGAACAGGATAGTTTTGGCTTTGCCTTACAGAGTACCTTTACCCAACCTCTTTTTGGCAGAGATAATCAGTTAGTGGTCGGAGCAGGTTATGATCATTCCGATGTGGACTACAGTTCACAATCAGAAATTGCACGGTTTACCAATACGCGCGGTACAAACGGTACGGGCTTTATTATTGATGACACGGTGGTAGATGGTAATATTGAAACCGATACATACAGTGTTTTCTTCAGTAATACGCATGCGTTAACAGAGCGGTTAGATTTGACGCTGGCGGGACGTTATAACTGGATTGCAATTGATATATCCGGTACCAGCGAAGGCGGGGAACAAGACCTTAATGAGAGCGGTAATACGCATCATTTTAAGCGGTTTAATCCTTCTGTTGGTTTGACTTATGCGCTACAAGATAATATTACGGCATATGGTAGTTATAGCGAGTCTAATCGTGCTCCAACACCTTCAGAATTGACCTGTAGCGAGCCAGAAAGTCCCTGTTCCTACCCGAATGCATTTTTAGCTGATCCGCCGTTGGATGATGTGGTTGCCAGAACAATCGAAGCTGGTTTACGTGGACAACAAGATGCCATTGGCTGGAGTGCTGGTGTTTTCTATACTGAATTAAAAGATGACTTATTCTTCTTCCCATCCGTTGAAGATGCAGATGAAGTGACACCGGACCCGCGCCTTTCAATTGGTAATTTCGACAATATTGACAAAACAGCACGTGCTGGTATTGAACTTGCGCTTTTCGGTGGACATGAACGATTAAGTTGGTTTGCGAACTACTCCTATATCCGTGCCACCTTTGAGGATGAATTTGTGTATGCCCGTGAAGTTGATGATGAAGTCGTCAATTTTGTTGTCAAAGAAGGTGATCGATTACCTGGTATTCCAGCGCATAACATCAAAATTGGCGCGGATTATGATGTAACAGATAAATTCTCAATGGGCTTTACAGCCTCATATCATTCAAGTCAGTATTTCCGTGGTGATGAAGCAAATACAGACAGCAAAATCGGTCACTATAAAGTGGTTAACCTGCATAGCCGCTATCAAGTGACGCCAAATCTGCAGTTTTTCGCAAAAGTCGATAACTTGTTTGACAGTGAATACAATACTTTTGGCTTGTACGGCGAACCGGATGAAGCACCTGGTCTAGATTTTGAAAATCCTCGGTTCGTGGGCGCGAGTTCACCCCGAGCAGGTTGGATAGGATTTAAATTAACGTTGTAAATTTCCGCTTTAAGGCCGCCTTCGGGCGGCCTTTTTAGTTAAAGCGCATTGAGAGATCAAGCGCGCAAACATCTTTAGTCAGACTACCAACAGAGATGCGGTTCACGCCTGTTTCAGCAATCTGTCGAATATTTTCTATGGTAATACCGCCTGACGCCTCGAGCAGCGTTTGACCGGCAGTTAATTCGACCGCCGTCGAGAGTGTCTCAATACTGAAATTATCTAATAAAATGATATCAACGCCGGCATGAAGACCTTGTTGAAGTTCTTCCAGGTTTTCTACTTCCAGTTCGATAGTCACATTTGAATTAACGTTTCTGGCTTGCTTAACGGCTGCTTGAATATTGCCAGCTGCTTGAATGTGATTTTCTTTAATCAAAATTGCATCAAACAAGCCAAACCGATGGTTGGAACCGCCACCACAGCGTACGGCATATTTCTGAGCTAAACGTAAGCCAGGAATTGTTTTACGGGTATCAAGCAATGTTGTGTTTAGGCCTTGTAGAGCCTCAATATATCGGCGGGTTAGGGTCGCTGTTCCAGACAAGGTTTGTAAAAAGTTTAATGCAGTACGCTCAGCACTTAACATCGCTCGGGCGTTGCCCCGGATTTCACAAATGAGATCATTCTGTTGCAAATGACTGCCATCATGTTGAAACCAATGCAACGTGATTTCTGGTGAACATTGCTGAAATGCTTGTGTTACCCAATCGGTGCCAGCTAACACACCTGGCTCACGTGCGATGAGTTTTGCAACGGCGCGTTTATCATTTGGGATTAACGCGGCGGTCAAATCACCTTGTCCGATATCTTCAAGCAATGCCAGTTTTACTTGAGAGGCAATAAACTCAACAGGAATAGTATTTTCGATGCGCATGCTGACTCCATTAAACGCTATAGGGTAACTGCATCAGGTTTGATAATCTATTCACTAAATCTTTAGGAATGTAATTTTGCAGATTGATAATAAAACTGGCTGGCTGGATGTCGCAGAAAAGCAGTGTTCGCCAAACCAAGATTTACGTCCCGATACGGACGATCTGACGGGTATCGTCATTCATAATATCAGCTTGCCGCCCGGTCAGTTTGGAGAGACATGGATAATAGACTTATTTCTTAATCGGTTAGAGGCAAGTGCTCACCCTTACTTTAAAACAATTGCGCACCTGAAAGTTTCTTCGCACCTATTAATTCGTCGAAATGGTCACATTGTGCAATTTGTTCCATTTCATCGTCGTGCTTGGCATGCAGGACAATCAAATTGGCAGGGCCGTGATAAATGTAATGACTTTACCGTTGGTATTGAGTTGGAAGGAGACGACCATACGGCTTTTACCGATGAACAATACGTCAAATTGACTGCCGTGATTCACTGTTTGGTGGCGAGTTATCCAAAATTAAATCTAGATAATATTACTGGGCATGAGCATATAGCGCCGGGCAGAAAAACGGATCCGGGGCCTTTTTTTGATTGGGCTCGTTTAAATAAAATGCTTCAATAAAAAACCGCCCAGCATAATGCCGGGCGGTTATATCGCGCCAATATTGTCGAAACTAGTTGGTAATAGCGATTAATTCAATATCGAAAAGTAACGTTTCATTTGGGCCAATTTTGTCACCTGCACCTTGCGGGCCATAGGCTAAGCTACCTGGAATAACAACACGCCATTTAGCACCTTCCTTCATCATTTTAAGCACTTCTTGCCAGCCTTGAATAACGCCATTGACAGGGAAAGTGGCCGGTTCACCTCGGTCATAGGAACTATCAAACTTCGTCCCGTCAATTAGCGTGCCTTCGTAATGAGCGATGACTTTATCCTCTGCTGTAGGTGTGGCACCATCACCGGCTTCAAGAATTTCATACTGGATGCCGCTGTCTGTCGTTTTAACGTTTGGATTTTTAGCATTTTCGTCCATAAACGCTTTTGATTCAGCTTGTTTTTTATTCATCAAATCAGCCATTTCTTGAGATTTTTTTTGCTGATAGGCGCTAATCACTTGTTCGGCACTGGCTTGATCGAGTTGCGGCTGTTGACCATTCAGCATGTCCTGCACACCGGCGGCGAACGCATCAATGTCCAAATTGACTCCTTCAGCCATCATATTTTGTCCGACCTGAATGCCAAAAATGTAGCTGATTTTTTGTTTATCTGAGTCGAGATTAGCTTGAGCCATAACATTTGCTCCGAATAAAAAGGTTAGCGAGGCGATCAAAACGTTCAATTTCATAGTGTGTTCACTCTCATCAAAAAAAAGAAAAGGGGCATATGCCCCGTTTAGTAACTTATTTGTCGTTGAAGTTCACTAAGGAGATTGTCTCATACTTTCATAAGTGTTTCAGGCTTGAACCGACGACTCCTATCTGACGATGCCACTTGGTTATTACGTTAATTGGTACTATAATGGTACCAATTGGAGGGCAGAATTATGCTGCGAATGGGGAAATTGACGGATTACGGCATCGTGCTGATGAGTCATTTGGCTGCGAATAGGGATTCACAGCACAGTGCACATACGCTGTCTGACGCCGTTCAGATGCCTCTGCCAACAGTGAAAAAAGTGTTAAAGGCTTTGACTTGTGGCGGTTTACTGAAGTCTGAGCGGGGAGCGCAGGGCGGCTACAGCTTGAACCGGGATCCACGCAGGATTTCGGTGGCAGATATAATAACGGCTATTGAAGGCCCGATTGCTTTGACCGAATGTGTCAGCGATCACGGTCAGTGTGAGCAGGAAAGACATTGCGCTATCCAAACGAATTGGACCCAGATCAATAACGCAGTATTTCACGCCCTTGATGAAGTCAAACTGGCGAATATGGCGTTGCCAAATAGCCCTGAAGCCCAAAAGATTACGTTTTATCCCTCACAGGTAAAAGCAGAAAAGCATACTTTACAAAATGGTGGTCATCATGACTGAACAGACACAAACCGAACAATTAGAAGCACTCACCAGTCGTGAGTACAAGGCCGGTTTTTACACCGATATCGAAGCAGATAGTCTGCCGCCAGGCCTGACTGAAGACACAATTCGGCAAATTTCTGCAATTAAAAATGAACCAGAATTCATGCTGGAATTTCGCTTAAAAGCGTATCGCTACTGGTTGACCATGGAAACGCCAGAATGGGCGCATGTGCACTACCCTGAAGTCGATTATCAGGCGGTCAGTTACTACAGTGCACCAAAGAAAAAGACCGACGGCCCAAAAAGCCTGGATGAAGTGGATCCAGAGTTATTAAAAACCTATGAAAAATTGGGTGTTCCGCTAGACGAACGTGCACGTTTGGCGGGGGTTGCTGTAGACGCGGTGTTTGATAGCGTTTCAGTATCAAATACGTTTAAAGATACTTTGGCGAAACAAGGCATCTTATTCATGCCAATCTCGGAAGCTGTGCATGAGCACCCGGAATTAGTTAAAAAGTATTTGGGCAGTGTCGTCCCATACAAAGATAACTTTTATGCGGCGTTGAATTCGGCGGTATTTACGGATGGCTCTTTCGTCTATATCCCAAAAGGGGTGCGATGCCCAATGGAGTTGTCGACTTATTTCCGAATCAATGCGGCGAATACGGGGCAATTTGAACGGACGCTCATCATTGCTGATGATGAAAGCTATGTTAGCTACCTTGAAGGTTGTACCGCGCCCATGCGGGACGAAAACCAATTACATGCGGCAGTGGTTGAGTTGGTCGCCATGGATCATGCAGAAATCAAGTACTCAACCGTTCAAAACTGGTATCCCGGTGATGAAAATGGCAAAGGTGGCATCTATAATTTTGTAACAAAACGCGCTGCCTGCCGTGGTGAGCGTTCAAAAGTCTCATGGACACAAGTTGAAACTGGTTCCGCAATTACCTGGAAATATCCTAGCGTGGTCTTACAAGGAGATCATTCTGTAGGTGAGTTTTACTCGGTAGCGGTCACCAACAATCTGCAACAAGCTGATACCGGTACCAAAATGATCCATTTGGGCAAAAATACCAGCTCAACGATTATCTCAAAGGGTATCTCGGCTGGGCGGTCTTCTAATGCCTATCGTGGCTTGGTTCGGGTGGGACCCAATGCAGAAAATGCACGAAATTATACGGAGTGTGATTCATTGCTAATGGGCGACCAGTGTGCAGCGCATACTTTTCCGTATATCGAAGTGAAAAATCCCTCTGCACAAATTGAACATGAGGCGTCAACCTCAAAGATTAGTGAAGACCAATTGTTTTATTGCAAACAGCGTGGTCTGGATGAAGAAGACGCCGTGTCAATGATTGTGAATGGTTTCTGCAAGCAGGTTATCCGCGAGTTGCCGATGGAGTTTGCTGTAGAAGCGCAAAATCTCTTGGGTCTGTCCCTTGAAGGTTCAGTCGGTTAAATCACACTACGAATATAAATAAAAAGTCAGAGTTATAAATATGAAAATTTTGGAAATCAAAAACCTGCATGCCTCAATTGATGGCAAAGAAATTTTGCGCGGGATTGATATGACCGTTAATGCCGGTGAAGTGCATGCCATTATGGGGCCGAATGGCGCCGGTAAAAGTACGTTATCGAATGTGCTTGCTGGTCGTGAAGGTTATGAAATAACGCAAGGCGAAATCTTCTACAAAGGGGAAAGCCTATTGGATTTAGAGCCAGAAGAGCGCGCCCAACGTGGAGTATTCCTGGCGTTTCAGTATCCAGTTGAAATTCCTGGTGTGAGTAATATTTATTTGCTGAAAGCGGCATTAAATGCGGTGCGCAAATATCAAGGGCTCGAAGAAGTGGATGCGATGGACTTTTTGACATTGGTTCGCAAAAAAATGGAACTGGTGAAAATGGATGAGCAATTCCTCCACCGTAGCGTTAATGAGGGTTTTTCCGGTGGTGAGAAAAAACGCAATGAAATCCTGCAAATGGCAGTTTTAGAGCCAACACTGGCGATTCTGGATGAAACAGACTCTGGTTTGGATATTGACGCACTGCGCATCGTTTCAGAAGGCGTCAACGCCTTACGCGCTGAAGATCGATCGATAGTCATGATTACGCACTATCAGCGTCTGCTGGATTATATTGTTCCTGACGTTGTACATGTGTTGTCAGAGGGGCGTATTGTTAAATCTGGTGACAAAGATCTGGCGAAAGAGCTCGAAAAATCAGGCTATAGCTGGATTAAAGAACAACCTGCGAGTGAGCCAGCATGAAACAGTTAACGGAATTTCAAACGGACTTTATTCCCGTCGCTGAAATGCGTCGGGAAAATGGTCTGCCAAACCCGGACTGGCGAGGTTTGCGGGCATCAGGACAACAGTATTTCGAACGAAATGGTCTGCCTGGAAAGCGCGATGAGGACTGGAAATACACCAGTTTATGGTCATTTAGTCAGCAACAGTTTACCCATGATGTCAGTCAGCCGGGGCATGTCAATGCGGCAGACTGGCAGTTACTCAGTGATGCGTATCAGTTGGTCATTGTTGATGGTCATATTGACTTTACTGCTTCTAGCTTGAGTGGCTTACCAGATGGTGTGACGGTTCAGCCTTTGTCTCAATCATTAGATGCAGCCATGCCGTATCTGAACCAACAGATATCCTTGGAAAAAAGCGGCTTTAATGCCCTTAATACCATGCTGATGAGCGAAGGCGCTTATATTCATGTTGCAGCAGGCGTTAAGCTGAAAAAACCGATTGAATTATTAGTTGTCAATTCGGGCAATACGGCTGATCTTGCCGTTCATTTACGGCATGTTGTGGTGATGGAGGCGGAAAGTGAGGCAACCTTAATTGAGTTGTATGCCAGCCCGGATGACACAACAGGTCTGACCAATAGCATTACCGAAATTGACTTGGCAGACCGGGCGAAATTGTTCCATTACAAACTGCAGCGCGAGTCAAAGCAACAGTTTCATATCGCAACAATGGCCGCAAAACAGGCACAATCCAGTGAGTGGCACAATCATAATATTTCGCTGGGCGGTCAACTGGCCCGTAACGATGTGCACAGTCAACTCTTAGGTGAGCAGGCTCATGTCACCATGAACGGTTTATATCTGGTTGATGGTCGTCAGCATGTTGATAATCACACCCGTATTGATCATACCATCCCCAACACCACCAGTGATGAGCTATACAAAGGGGTGATGGATGATAAGAGCCATGCCGTTTTCAACGGTAAAGTGCATGTGCATCGAGATGCGCAAAAAACAGACGCTAATCAGGCTAATAAAAACCTGCTGTTATCTCGTGGTGCTGAAATTGACAGTAAGCCCGAAATGGAAATTTACGCCGATGATGTCAAATGTGGTCATGGCAGTGCGATTGGTCAAATAAATGAAGACCAATTGTTTTTCTTACGCGCTCGTGGGTTAAGTGAAACCAGTGCCCGAAGTTTGCTGACTTTCGCATTTGCTGCTGACGTGATTGAGCAAATTGATAACACCGATATTCGTGATGCGATTATTCGCGTCGTCGAACAACGTTTACCAAGAAACTAACGCTTATGTCTGTATTGAATATCAACGCGATTCGCGACGATTTCCCGATCCTGCATCAACAGATCAATGGTCAGCCGTTGGTCTATCTGGATAATGCCGCGACCAGCCAAAAACCGAAGCAGGTTATCGACGCGGTCAGCGATTTTTATCAGCAGGATAACGCTAATATTCATCGTGGTGTACATCAACTGAGTCAACGTGCCACCGATGCCTATGAAGGCGCCCGTGACAAAGTTCGACAATTTCTCAATGCAGCGAGTGATAAGGAAATCATCTTTACGCGCGGGGCCACCGAAGCGGTTAACCTGGTTGCGCAAAGCTTTTTGCGGCCAAAATTACAAGCTGGTGATGAAATCCTGATTAGCTATTTAGAGCATCACGCGAATATTGTTCCTTGGCAGATGCTGTGTGAACAAACCGGTGCAAAGCTGAATGTGATTCCCATGACGCAGTCTGGCGAGCTGGATTTATCCGATCTGGATAATCTGCTGACCAGTCGCACTAAAATGTTGGCAATTGGTCATGTGTCCAATGCGCTGGGAACGATAAACCCAGTGAAAGCAATCACCGCCAAAGCCCGCGCCAAAGCTATTCCAGTTTTAATTGATGGTGCTCAGGCTGTGCCACACATGGCCGTTGATGTGACTGATATTGACTGTGATTTTTATGTCTTATCTGGTCATAAAATGTTTGCGCCAACCGGGATTGGCGCACTCTATGGTCGCGAGACGTTATTAGCGGCCATGCCACCTTATCAAGGCGGTGGCGATATGATCTTGTCGGTCAGCTTTGAGCAAACAATTTACAATGAATTGCCCTATAAATTTGAAGCTGGCACGCCGCATATTGCCGGGGCGATCGGTCTCGGTGCAGCCATTGAGTATATGTGGTCAATCGGTCTTGATAACATTGCTGCCCAAGAGCATCACTTATTGCAACTTGCGACAGACAAAATAAGGGCATTGCCAGGCGTCGAGATTATTGGCACATCAGCAAATAAAGCTGCTGTGCTCTCATTTATGATTGAGGGTGTCCATCCGCATGATGTCGGGACTATCTTTGATCAGGATGGCGTTGCCATTCGTACCGGGCATCATTGTGCCCAGCCGGTCATGGCGTTTTATGATATCCCAGCCACAGCACGTGCTTCCTTTGCCTTTTATAATAATGAGGCGGAAGTAGAAGCATTGATTCGTGCGATTTTAAAGACACAGGAGTTATTTTCCTGATGAGTGATTTACGTGATCTCTATCAACAAGTCATCATGGACCACAATAAAAACCCGCGAAATTTTCGAGAAATTGATGACGCGAATCATTTGGCCCATGGTAATAATCCGCTTTGTGGTGACAAACTGGTTGTTTATTTAAAACTGGAAGACGAAAAAATAATCGATGTCAGTTTCACCGGCAGTGGCTGCGCGATTTCAAAAGCCTCGGCGTCACTCATGACCGAAGCGCTCAAGGGCAAAACGGTGACCGAAGCCGATGCCATTTATCAGCAAGTACATAAAGTCATGACAGGGGAGTCATCTGATCGGGATCTGCTTGGTAAACTTGAAGTGCTGAGCGGTGTCAAAGATTTTCCAGCCCGTGTTAAATGTGCGACGTTGTCATGGCATACCGCACATGCGGCGATGGATAGTGACCACGATATTTCAATTACCACTGAATAAACAATAAGCCTATGAATGATAATGCTGTCAAACCCTTTACCACCGATGAAGTTCGGGAGAATGTCATCGAGATGCTGAAAACCATCTATGACCCTGAAATACCGGTTAATATTTACGAGCTTGGATTAATCTATAACATTGACGTCAGCGACTCAGGCAACGTGGTTATCCGAATGACCCTCACGGCGCCGGGCTGCCCAGTGGCACAATCGTTTCCGGGCGACATTGAGAGCAAAGTCGAAACGGTGGATGGCGTTAATAAAGTCCATGTCGAACTGGTATGGGATCCGCCATGGAGCAAAGAGTTAATGAGCGAATCAGCGCGGTTGCAATTGGGTATGTTCTGATTGACGATCACATGGCTGATGATTAAGCCCGCCTAGTGCGGGTTTTTTTTGCAAAAAAAAACTGCGAATGAGTAAACATTCGCAGCAACATATGAGCCGTCACGGCCACAAGGATAACTTTAAATCAGTGAAAACAGACAGGTTTTAAAGTTAAGTAAGATAATAGTCAGTTTGGTTTAATGCCGATATAGGAATAATTCCTGTTTCGGCTGGTGTGTATTCAAAAATGGCGCTAAAGAACGCTATCTTATTGTTTAATAAGTCTAAATTTCAGTAGTAATGGTCATTTAAAATAAGCCGGCAATGCTATTTTAGGATTTTTTCCTACTGTTTTACTGGTGTATGCTCACTATGATGCATAGGCTTAAATAATAATTATGCCAGGAGAGAGCATGCACGCCTCAGCGACCGAACAGTCAGCTAATCAACATACGCTGCTCAGTATTGCCAGTTTGATCTGTCTTTCACTCATGATCGCCGTCCCTTTTTTAGTGACGTATCACGTACCGCCCATCGCCAGCTTCTATAAAGAATGGCTTACCGCTGTGTTTGGTGTGTTTGCAACATTATTTCTGGTGGGTCGAAACCGCCCAACATTTCAAATACCGGTCATGACCTTTGTACCTTTATTACTCATCGTGGTGTTAGGTCTGCAAATTGTCGTATTGAAACCCGACTATTGGCAAAATCAATTTATTGCCATGCTCTATATGGGGTTTGCTGCCCTGATGATCGTACTGGGCGCCAATCTTCGGCATGTATTGACCGTACAAAAAGTGGTGCCCACCTTGGCTTGGGCTTTTACTGTCGGCGCAACATTAATAATGGTTTTGCTCATTATCAGTAAATTTATTCCGCAGACACACATGCTGGCGCCTTGGATATTGGATGGACGCGCTGGCAATATCGGCCAAGTCAATCATTTTTCAAACTATATCGCCTTAGCGATGGCCTCCGTGTTGTATCTGTATTTTACCCATCGTCTTAAGCAAACTTTGCTGCTTATTTTAATCGCTTTATTTTTAATTGGCCTTGCTCAGGCAGGTCAGCGGATGGCGATCTTGTATGTCCTATTGATTTCAGTGGGGGGCTGGCTTCTCCTAAAACCGATTGCTAAATCACACCCTTTGCCTATACGACCTGCTCAGCTTTTATGGCTTATTCCCGCTTTTATTGTGGCGCAGGTTTTAGTGCCATATTTAACCTTTTTAGATCCCGCCACTGTGCCTGCCAAACGCATGATGAATACGCTAGGCGGGGAATCAACACGGCTTATTTTGTTAGAGCAAGGCTGGCGGGCGTTTCAATCCAGCCCATGGCTGGGGATTGGCTGGGCAGAATTCCCGTGGTTTAACTATAATTTGACCGAACAATACCCGAGCCTGAAAGGCATGTGGGGGCATGTGCATAATATTATTGCCCAGCTTTTTGCAGAAACCGGCCTCATCGGTGGCCTGATATTTCTGGCGGGGGTGGTGTATTGGTTCGCTGGCCAATTTACCAGCAAATTAACCGTTGAAAAATGGTGGCTATTAGCCTTACTTGGCATTATTGGCGCGCATAGCTTATTAGAGTTTCCGTTGTGGTATAGCCACTTTCTTGCCTTTGCGAGCTTGCTGATTGGCTTATCCTCCGAGAATGCCTTATCAACCAGATTCCGGCTGGCGCCAGTGTGTTTTATCATGGTATTCGTGTTCGGATGTTGGACACTGGGCAGCATTGTTCATGACTATAAGCAGCTTGAACAATCGATTACCAAATTGAGACAAGAAGGCTTATCACCTGAGCAGGTTGAATCAAACCTGGTGCAGTTTAACGACTTGCGTAGACAAACCCTCTTTACTCATTACGCCGATAATTTTTTCGTCCGAGTCTTGCCGAATAGTCAGCCTTTTTATGCTGATAAGCTGAGCTTGAGCCAGCTGGTTGTCGAAAACTGGCCAGGACGACTCGAAACCTATATGCATGCCTATCTTCTGGCGGTTAATGATCAGCCGGTTGAAGCGCAGCAGATGATGCGTAAAGCGATAAAGCAATATCCTGAGTATCGGGAAAAATTCCATCGATTTGTGTTGCAGCGCGTGGCGCGTGGCGAAGATCGATTATTGCCCGTGTTAATTATCGTGCAGGATCCCTATCAGCCTGATACCCCGAATAAATCTGATCAATAGTCAAAGAAAAGCGTGAAGAAAATTCACCTGTAGTTCTGTAGGGAGAATTACAGGAATTTTTTGGCTATTGTCTCGATGTTTTGATCGATTTAATCCTTAATTAATTCCGGGAATTCACGTTTATTTGCAGGAAATACTTCCCGTTTAGACATAATGTCGGCCTAAATAAAAATTATACGATTGGTTAAAACTATTTTAAGTGTCTGATAAATAATAAATAAAAGTAATGGCTTTGTAAAAATGTGAAAAAATACCAAATTCAGGAATATTTCCTATAGGGAAAAACTTCCTTACTCTTCTACACTCCAAGTCACCGAAAATTGATCAGCGTGGTAAAGATAATGTCATTAACCAGTCAAAATTCCTCACAGCCGGTAAAAGCTAAGCTGATGGATTTGGTTGATGAGGTGCTTGCCCATGATGGTTATGGCGATATTCGGGTTGAGGTACGGATCCTCAAGCGTCATCAAAAAGAAGTGATTCTACATTGTGGTAAGCAGTACCGGTTTGTCATTGATGCACCGCAGTCTGCCTGAGGGGTTTGGCGTGAATCAGCAAAACAAACATTGTAACTCGGCTCACCACATTACTTTGATGACCATGAGTGTGAAGGGGTCACATCAGTTTGAATCTTTATTTAACCATTTAGCCAACAGGCTGCTCGGGGTAGCTGCGGCATCAAAGAGAGAGATTATTCGATGAATATCAATCAAATGAAATCGGCGATTGCCAAATTCCGTAAAGCGGATTTGTCAGTCATCAAAGATGCAAAACTGCGTGCCAAAGCGCAAAAACTGCAAGGTAAAGAAAAAGGTTTTACTTTACTTGAGCTATTAGTTGTTATCACCCTGATCGCTATTTTGGCAACAGGTGCGCTGGTTGCCTACGAAAATGTTGGTGAATCTGCGGAAGCAGCCCAAGCTGCGAATACAATCGGGACACTTGACCGTGCAATTCGGACCTACCGTGCGGTAGAAAATGTCTATCCAAATCAATGGGATACCCTGATGGATGCGGCTGGCGATGAACTGACCTTTGCTGCTTCTGGCATGAAAGGTTTCCTCGGCGAATGGGATGTCGCTGGTTCAGCTGGTCTTGATGCTGTTTTGGTTGAAATGTTTGAAGAGTCAGGTATTGAAGAGCTGCAAGAAGTCTTAGCTGCTGCCGAAGTTGATGATTCTCCAACCGGCGCACCAAACCGTATGCATAACGAAAGTGCGGGCCTTTCAGCAGAAGTAGAAATCGAAGATGGTGATTTTCCGGTCAGCCTTGCGGTAGTTCCTAGCCCGCAATGTACTACTTTCGGTGCAGCCGGTGGTTATCCAGCTGCTGCTTTTGACCCAACTGTTTCAATCTCTAATAACGAACTGCAAAATGCTTATGGTGATGCGCTGGAAGGTGACGAATGTCATGCGCTGATCGCGCTGGGCTTTGGTGGTGATGCTGCGGCCTCTACCGCCTTTAGTAATGTGGCGATTGCCCAATCACCATCTTACATCGCGACAACTGGTGACGGTGATACCGCGATTAACCCAGAAATTCACTATTCGCGTTATATCGGTCTGTTCCACGCCGGTCAATATGACGACGTAGATAATGAATGGGAATGGAATGATCAACTGCGTTTGATCACGATTGTTTCTACCGATGGTAAAAACATCGACCAGTTGGTTTCTGAAGCCAACCAATCTTCAGCAGGTGATGATGATTAATCTCATCGCTTAAGTTGAGAAATATGAAAGGGCGGGCCTGGTCCGCCCTTTCTTTATCAACCAGAACGTTGCGCCAATATCTTGCATATTTGCAGAACGTTTTGTATCAACAGGATGTTATGCAGCGTCAGGGGGTGTGCTTAGCGCACTGACAAAATGACCACAATCGGGAACAAGTAAATGCGGCGTTTATTGTTTAACCGACTCCTCAGTTTTTCGGCTGGCAGACAGTCACAGCAGGGTTTTACCCTAATCGAAATTTTGTTGGTGATTACGTTGCTGGCGGTGATTAGTGTTGCGGCGCTGAATGCCTTTGAGGGCAATGAAGATCAGGCTCGATTCAACGTGACGCGACTGGAAATGGTCGAGCTGCAAAAAGCCTTGCTGCAATTCCGCCGTGATAACCGCGAATTGCCTTGTCGTGTTTACCGCGACGGTGAATATAATCCATTTGATTTTGAAAATGCTTACGGCAACCAATTTAGCGGTAGCTATCTTTTTCCATCTGATACCGATAGAGATGACTGGCACACCTGGTGTCAATCCCAGGCTAACTCAGGTGGGGCAGACAAAGCCAGTCATGCGCTTTTGATGTTAAACGTGTTTCCTTATGATGCAGCGGCACATAGCGTGTTGTTTTGGGACCGCACGCGGCAGATTGGCTGGAATGGCCCTTATATATCAAAAGAGGCGTTGACGGATGGCTGGGGTAACCGTTATCGGTTGCTTGACCCTGAGTTGGACTACAACCAAACCGTGTATTGTCAAGAACATGCGACCGTAACCGGTCAACTGGCGATAGATGGGACAACAGATCTCTATAACTGTCAGTCGGTCACAGACGGCGCATTACCGGCCGATTATATTATTCCGGGCAATATTGTCCGCTTAGTCAGCACGGGGGAGAATGGCGTGTTGGAAAGTGCCAGTGATGAATATGATCTGGCTACTGATGATATGTGTGTCCCGCCTGCCGGAAGCGATGATCTGATTCTGTGTCTGTTGCGGTAATTGGGCGATGACGATACGGGCCTCAATGTCATCTCTTCACCAATCTCGCGGTTTTACCCTGCTGGAGATGGTGCTGGTTTTATTTTTGGTTGGTTTGCTGGCTTCTGCCGGTTTGTTATTTACCGATAATATAGAACAACAGGCGCAATTTGATGAAACCCAACAACGGTTGGACCTGATTAAACAAGCAATTGCAGGGGATACTAGTCGAACAGTGAATGGATCGCCTGAATTAAGTGGTTTTGTTTCAGATGTGGGCCGTTTACCGTTGTGCCTGAGAGAATTAGTTGAATTAGGTGCCGCTGTCTCGCTGGAAAATGGTATTTTCGAATCGTCCTGTGATAATGATCCGTCTAATGATATTCGCATTTGGCAACTGGATCCGGCAACAGGCTCTGGCGCTGGCTGGCGTGGCCCTTATTTAAGGGCGAATCAGGAAGGTAGTGGTATCAAAAGCTTTCGTGATGGCTATAACAATATTGATGCTGACCCAGTCGAGGATCATCTGAACTATGGCTGGATTTATCAGGTCGATGCGTTTAGTGGTCAAGTTGATATCACCAGTAATGGATTGGATTTATCAAGCAACAGTGACGATATCAGTGTCACATTGTTGGAACTAAATGATTTTACCGTCACGGTTGGTAATGACTGGATAAACGTTGCTGCCTTTATAAACTTTCTTCCACTTCAGGATCCCCCTCCGAATTTCAGGCTGAAATTAAATTTTCCAGAAAATGGAGCACCACCTCAATGGCCGGCCACAGTAACTGAGCGCGATTTAGATTTATCACTATCGGCAGTTTTCCCAACCCTTGACATGGAGACCGATGAGTTTGGGAATATTGTTGTGCCAGTTGCCGATTTAGAATTTATTCAATTTTCAATACCAGTGAATAAAGCAGGTAATGAAATCACACTTCAACCCGGCACAGTAATTAGCTATACCGACGAAGTAACTCCGCAGCCAGAAGATTATATTGATGAATATCAAATAGCACCGTATTGTGCCGGTGGCTGCACAATTCAAATGACAAACTTACAAACTTCAGATGGAACATCGCCATTACCAGATGGTAATCATTCTACTGTCACAACAACATCAGGCGCGGAATTGACAGCCTCTACCGCGGTTGTAGGTTTTATTGCCAGTAACCTGTCAAAGCGGGTTATTTATGTACCGCCTGGCAGCAATATTACCGGGACGACACTGACATTACCGGGTGATACTACAGTGGACTTACCGGCTGGAAGTAGTAGTGAAGTCATAGATAGTAAAGTTACTCTTGGTGGGGCAGAGATAACGGTCTCAGAAACATTCACGCTGGAAAATAACATCGTGATGACATTGTCAGGAGACACTTTTGCCGTGCCACCCGGTACACTTAAAAACGGTAATGATTTAACTATTCCAGCCTCTTTAAGACTACCTGCCGGCATCCATACCCTGACAGTGGTTTGTGATAGTAACGGGTACGTTTATGCCGACGCTAGTTGTGAACAAGGTAACTTTTCAACTGCTACAAAAAAAGTTTTTGCCGTGCCAAGAGCGAGCATACCGCTTAAGCCTGAACCACTTTTTTGGGGAGGCTTATGATTAAAAATATCGCTTCTTCATTAAGCATAAGTAGGGTGCAATGGAGTGTTCCGATCATTACTGATACAGCAATTTTGCTACCCAAAATTGACGAGCAAGATTATTCCCCATACGCAGCAGTAAGCTATGCCAATGGCTTGCTTGCAATGTTACTGACCACCCCCTATCTGCAGTTCAGGATAAACGCATGAGTTTAGTTGACGATATAAAAGCTCATTTTGCAAAAATTCACAGTCATCAAATTCTTATCTGCGAGTGGGATGCGAGGCTCCTGCGGGGTACCGTGTTTGGTCGAAAAGGGAAAAGCCTGTATATCTCAGCAGAGGCGGAAGCCGATCATCTGGATCCGGCTGAGGCATTTGAGCATGTGTTACTTTCTGTGCGCCAGCAGGGCTGGAAAGGCAAGCATGTTGTGGTGCTGACGCCATCTGCCATGAATGCGATTATTGAATTACCGGTGTCGGCCAAAAAACCGAAACCGGTTGAGCAAATGCACGAATTGGTTCGCTGGGAAGTAGAACCGCTTTTGATGCAACATCAAGCTCAATGGACACTTGGCTTTTTGCTCGAATTACATGGCATGTTAAGTCATGAGCAAATAGTCGAAATCAATGATATTCAAAAACGACAAGCCAAAAATACTGGCGCGCCACGTTCGGTTGATCGCACCCCAACCAAACGGTTTGGCGAATTGGCCATGGATCTGGGCTATGTCAGTCGTGAACAGGTTCAATCTTTGTTTGTGGTACAGGATTGGCTCCGGGATGAAGATGATGAAGTGCAATGTGGCTGGTCAGCTCAGGGTGAGGTTGATGATGCGCCCGGTGTATGGAACTGGTTAGTCAGCGCCGCGTATAGCTCATCCATCCAAAAATGGACAACGCTGTGTGATGATCATGATTTAACGTTGCTTGGTTTGATGCCGCTGACTGGCAATAGTCTGGCTTTATTGGAGCAAACCGATAAGTCTGCGTTGATTTTAGAAACCTCATCACTCACCACGACGGCAGTGCGTCTTCATCGTCAAAATGTGGTCTCGGTTCGGCATCTCCTGAATCATACCGAGTCAATGCTCAATGCTTGTCTGGAAGCCTATCACAGTGAAAATCTGACTCAGCATCCAGCAATCTTGCTGAGTTGTCCGACCGATAATCTGCCAGATTTGCAAGCCCAGTTTAAAGAAGCGATTGGCCATGAAGTGTCACTTTTGCCAAGTCAAAATCCGGAGTATTTATCGCCGGGCGTGATGGCTGCTGCACGGCATATTTTCAATTTAAAAGGCGGTAAACGCATTAGTTTAATCCGTCAGGGGGGCCCCTTGCCGCCGCCATTAAAACGTCAGGAAAACCAGGCGGCATTACTGGTGGGTGGCCTTATTGCGTTGATTTTGGTTGCCGAACTGGTGATGTTTATTCAACACAACAACGTCAGTAAAGAAAAAGCAGAAATCGACGCCCGCGCCAAGGTGCTTGATGATGCGGTTGCCAGAATTAATGCACAGCGCGAAGAGATTGATAAGCGTCAAGCAGAATTAGAGGCCCAACAGGAGAGTCAGCGCCGGATGGAGTCACGGCTGGATTTCTTTGGGCAAGAAATGCCAGAACGGTCACTGATGGTGCAGGCAGTGCTGGGCATTATCCAGAATACCGTTAACGAACAAATCATCATCAACCGGATAGATGAGATGGGGCGGCGGGTTGGTGTGCAGGCAGATACTGCTCCGACCGCAGTGCGGCCGGGCCATATTGTTAAAGATAACTTCAATATTGATGCTTGGGCTTTGACTGAAAGTGCCGGTCAGGAATTTGTGCAAAATATGAAGTTAGCAGTGGCAGCGTGGGATATGGAGGTTCGTGATATTCAAGTGTTTGAAAAAATCGGTCCGATGAACATGAGTGGTTATTCCGTATCGATGAGTATCTTGCATGTGGTGCCGATTGAAGAGGAAGCGCCATGAAATTAAAACAATTAAATCAACGGGAAAAATGGCTGGCGGGTGCCATTTTGGTTGTGGTGTTGTTAGGCGGGTATGGTTATTTGCGCTATGACCCACGTTCAACACAAATCGCGGCCTTAGAGCGTCAAAAGAACGCTACCATGAATCGAATCTCCACAATGGAAATACCGGAAGAGCCACGCGAGAAAATCGACGATATCAATGCCGAGTTGGATGATTTGGAAAAAGCCCTTGATGCGGTGCGTGAAAATGCCCAGCAGGTGGAAACGCTCTTGGCACCGATTGATTCGCAGGAGTTACGGGTACGCATTTCCGAGTTAGCCAGAGATAGTGGAATTCGGATTCGGGTGAATCAAAATTTGCGTCCGGATCCGGTTCGACTGGGTAATAATCGACGCAATAATACCAGCTCAGAAGAAATTATTGTGCCGCCAGAGGCAGGGTGGATAAGACGGCTGTCACCGGGATCCATGTATGCCAGACCCATGCAACGATTAGAAATTGATGGTGATTTTCCCTCTCTGAGACGATTTATTTATGGGTTGGATGAGTTGCCTTATCAGGTCACGGTGGTGCAGGTGAACATTCAAAAACTGGATGTGGCGCCTTTACGTGGTATGTCGCAATTATTAAAAACCGATCTGGTTTTAGCGTTGTAGGGTAGTCGAGAGTAGGCATGGCGATAACCGATGACCAATTGATAAAAGCAGGAATCGATACCGGCCTGTTGGCCCAGCC
Source organism: Methylophaga frappieri (assembly GCF_000260965.1). NCBI lineage: Bacteria > Pseudomonadati > Pseudomonadota > Gammaproteobacteria > Thiotrichales > Piscirickettsiaceae > Methylophaga > Methylophaga frappieri. Next base: position 260,473 of record NC_017856.1, on the reverse strand, counting down.
GGAAATTGATGAGCTGCGTATCAAGTCCCGTCGTGAGCGTACGCCCATATTGGGTAAGGTTTTAGCGGAATATCGTATTCCACTCTCCGCGCTGCATCGTGCTCTTGCCCAAGAGCAAGGGTTGCCATTTGTCGATTTACAGCATGCTCAAATCAACACGGTTTTAACCAAAAAAATGCCGGCCAGTTTGGTTCACCGCAAAATGTTGTTAGCAATCATTTTGGATGGTGAGGATTTATTGGTCACAGGAGACCCGCACGATCGAAATGGGACGGAATCAGCTCGCCGATTAATGGGACGTGATTTGCCAGTGGTGATGGCAGATCCGGCTCAGTTGCAATTAATGGTCAAACGCCAATTAGCCAATTCAGCCATTGTGCAGGCTCAATCGGGCAGTCAGGAATCAACCGAAACCGACTTGATTGAGCTATTGGATCGGATACTGCGTGATGCCTATCTTAATCGTTCATCCGATGTGCATTTTATGGCCGAGGATGACGGTTTGCGTGTTCGGTTTCGGGTTGATGGAAAATTAACGGATTATCCCCTGGAGAGTGATATCAGTATGGCTGCGGGGCTAATTTCGCGTGTCAAAGTGTTGGCTGGATTGGATATTGCGGAGCAACGGATGCCGCAAGATGGTGGGTTTACCTATTATCTTGGCCCCCCCGTTGATTTGGAATTTAATATCCGGGTCGCTACCGCACCTATTCGACATGGTGAACGCATCACCATGCGACTACTGGGACAAGAAAGTAGTGATTTGACGCTCACCGACCTAGGCTTTCTTGAAGCGGATTTGGCCGCGTTTCAAGAGGCAATAAGAAAGCCATATGGCATGATTTTGCTGACGGGGCCAACGGGAAGTGGTAAATCGACTACTTTGTTTGCCGCGCTGCAGGAAATCAATGCGGCAGATATTAATATTATGACCGTTGAAAACCCGATTGAATATGTGATTGATGGGGTTTCGCAAATTCAAACTGGCCCTAAAATCAATTTTGCCGACGCGTTGCGTTCGTTACTGCGACATGACCCCGATGTCTTAATGGTGGGGGAGATTCGTGATGCAGAAACCGCCGATGTGGCGGTTAAAGCGGCGATGACGGGGCATATGGTTTTTTCTACATTGCATACAAACAATGCCGTCAGTGCGGTGACGCGCTTAGTCGATATTGGCTGTGAACCGTTTTTGATTGGCTCAACGATGACCGCTGTTATTGCACAGCGTCTTGTCAGACGACTTTGCCGTCATTGCGCGCAACCCCGAGCAGCCACCGAAGAAGAATTAGCCTTATTAGGTCGTGAAGTGGCTGTGGAAATATATGAGCCTGTTGGGTGTGCGGTGTGTCAGGGACAAGGATTTCGAGGCCGGTTGGGCTTATTTGAAACACTCTGGTTTGATGAGAAATTAGCCCGTTTAGTTGCGCGTGGTGCAGATGAAGAGACACTGGAGGCCAGTGCCGGTTCACGCTTGAAGTTTATGTGGCAAGATGGCTGTGAAAAAGTTGTTAGGGGCTTAACCACATTAGATGAAGTTAAAAATGTGGCCTTGTTCAAGCAGATACAAAAGGCCACGGTGACCTGATATGCCGGTATTTGCTTATCAAGCACTCACCCGAACAGGTACAGAACGTGCTGGGCAGTTGCATGCGGATAACTTGAATGCAGCTGCGCAAGCACTGCGAACCGAAGGGCTGCGCGTTTTAAAAATTAACGAGAAAAAACGTCGTGGATTTTTAGGGCAAGATACCTTTGCAGACTGGTATGCAACACAACGCTCTGTTTCTAATGATTCCCTGATTTTCTTTTATCGGCAGATGGCGTTTATGCTCCGCGCGGGGTTAGCTGTGGCGGAATGCTTAGAGCTGGCATCAAATCAAATTACGAGTCCGCGGCTTAATCTTGCTATTCGGAAGATGCATCGTGATATTCAGGCCGGAAAATCATTATCGGTTGCACTAAAAAAACATAATGATGTGTTTAGTGATATCGCTATCAATCTGGTGGTGGCAGGTGAAAATACCGGGGAGCTGGATGTCATCATGGAGCGGTTGGCGATTCATTTAGAAAAAAAATCCCAGCTTCGAAAACAAATGATCAATGCCATGATTTACCCGGTTGTCGTTGTGATTGCAGCCATCGGGGTGGCGACTTTTATGGTGGTCGCGATAATTCCGAAATTTGCCACGTTTCTTGAACGACAAAACCGGCCTTTACCGGCGTCGACGCAAAGTTTAATTGATGGTGCTGCCTATTTGAGAGAAAACGGATTATTTATAATCGGCACGGCGATTGTCACCACAATTTTACTTTTTATTATTTACAAAACTTACAAAGGCAGACGCCTGATAGACCGGATTTTACTGAGTTTTCCGGTATTTGGGCCGATGATTGTTTATGGCTCCATGGCCCAGATGAATTGGGCGATGTCCATTTTGTTACGCAGTGGTGTGACGATTTTTGAGGGGTTGAAAATTACCTCAGACTTGATCGCTAACAAAATATATGCCGATACGATGCGCTCTGCATCGGATCGGGTATTTGCCGGTCGGGATCTGGCTTCAAGTATAGAACATCGAAAAATGCCTCCCCTTGTGACACAAATGATTGCCATCGGTGAGCGAACAGGCTCACTAGATCAGATTTTGCAGGAGCTGGGTGTTTATTATCAAAGTCTGTTGGAGATCGCGATAAAACGCCTTTCAGCAATGATTGAGCCGGCAATGATATTACTGATTGGCGGCATGGTGGGTTTTGTCTATTACGCCTTTTTTCAGGCTTTATTCGCTCTGGCTGGCGGAGGAAGATAAATGTACAGCAAACCTAACATTCCGATTTTAATAGGGCTTTGTTCCGTTTGGATGCCACTCTCAGCAATGGCTTTTGAGCCAGTGAGTCTTGGCGAATCATCGGAAGTGACGATTCGTGATCCGTTTACGCCAAGTGCGTTGATGTATGAACAGGCCGGGACCCTATCGAATATTGGCAGTGATGCTTTTGGTTTTCGTCCCGGAGATATTCCTGATTTTCAAATACCACGAATGCGCTTGCGTGGATTAATTACGGAAAAGGAAACTGGCGAAGAACTGGCTTTATTGGATATCGCCGGTAGTGGTGTTTTCATGGTGCGGGAAGGAGACGAAATTAATATTGACCCACGTCAACCAGCCAGCGCAATTCGAATCTCGGAAATCAGCCGTCTGAGTATAACCATTGAAACCGGTACATTAGGCCGGATTCGCGTTTTAAGATGATGAATATGAAGTTATTGTCCAGTGTGATCCATGCCAGTTTATTCGGGATGGTGGTGTTACCAGTTTGGGGAGGCGGCGTTGTGTCTGGTGAGCAAGGACCGGCAATTGCTAATCCCCAAAATACGACGACGCTATCCGCGCAACAGCCTGTCGTGCCAGGTAATCGTGCGCCAACATTGATTCCGGTACAGGAGGAAGGACCGGACGTTGATAACACCACGATGATTGAGGAGATTGAGTTTAACGGGTCCAATATGAGCGACGTGGTGCGTGCGTTATCGGAATTAAGTGATCACAATATTATTGCCACGCGTGAAGCGGCGAACCGTGAGGTGACCATCCATCTAAAAAATACCTCGATCTTAGATGCCGTGAAATCGATCAGTCGAATCAGCGATTTATGGTATCGCTATGATGATGACACGAATACTTTTAGGTTAATGACGCGCGAAGAATACAGCAAAGACCTGATTATCCGCGAAAGCGAAAATATAGAAATATTTCGGCTATTGAATGCGAATGTGCAGATCCTTGCTCAGGCGATCGAAGACATTTATGGCCCAAGAGTAATCTTATCTCTGGGCTTACCACCGGCTTCTAATAACTTTGGGAATACTGGCTTTGGTAACAGTAGTGGCTTTGGAAACAGTAGTGGCTTTGGAAACAGTAGCAGCGGATTTGGTTCAGTTCGAGGAAATAACCGCTCGGTCAGAAATAGCACATCATCACGTCGTGGGTTTGGCAGTATTGGCAGTAGCCGTAGTGGTTTTGGCCGAAATAATTTTATTGAGTCGGGCACGCAGCTTGATGCTGAAGAATTGAGTGTTGATCAGATTTCGCAAATAGCCGAAGCGATTGAATTGACTGGCAGCCGAAATGTCAGTCAGGAAACCCTGCAGCAAACCACTGTTCAATCTCAACCGATTTATGTCACGGTCAATAATGAACACAATATGATCATTGTCCGGACGGATGATAAGTCGGTATTGTCTGGCATTCAGAAGATGATTGATAAAATGGATATACCAGTGCCTCAGGTGATGCTGGAAATGCGTATCTTAAACGTCATCTTGGGTGAGGATATCAACTCAATTTTCAACTTTGCCCTCCAGCCAAGTGGAAGCAATCAATCTCAGCAACCGGTATTGCTGGGAAACAATGCATTATTAAATTCAGGGACTTTTGTTTACGAGTTTTTGAATAATCGATTACGAGCCAATATTCAATTTCTCGAAGAGCAGAACCGGATCAAAGTGCTTTCTAATCCTATGGTGGTGGCATCCAATCATCGTCCTGCCGAGCTCTTTATCGGTGAAGAAACTTTACTTACAGAAGGATTTGAGTTTTTTCCTGCTGTGATTGATAACGGTATTGTGTTGCAACAAGCCTTTGTTGAGGCTCAGATTACCCGTGAAGATATCGGTATTACACTACGTATCAGTCCCCGAATAAATAACGACGGTACAGTGGAGCTGTATATTGAACAGGAAAATTCTACTGTAAACGTGGGAGGCGGAACGATACCTGTTGGAGATACCGTAAATGGTATTACGAACCTTCAGGTCGATACAGTTGATACAGCGCGCTTGACCGGTACGGTTATGGCCAAAAATAATTTGACCGTTGCGGTGGGTGGGTTGATTCGAACCAGTGAAAATCGTAATGAGCGAAAAGTGCCGCTGCTGAGTGAAATTCCTCTCGTTGGCCGAATATTTACCTCAACAATTGATGGTGAACAAGAGACCGAGACGGTGTTATTGATTACCCCGCGTATTATGAATACGCCAGGTGAAAGTGAGTCGATTCGTCGTGATGGAGAAAATCTGTTTTACAAATCGCATAATCAGGGATATCCGGATCCAGCCGAGTTCCCTAATCGCTTTATCGATAAAGATGAAGAGGTAACGTCGCCTCAATCACAAGTGAGTCCTGCACAACGCACGGAAGCAAGTCGACAATCGGTTTATATGGAGATGAGTCAGTATGCTGCCGAGATGATGCGAACGAATGACTTTGAACGCGTGACGGATCCGCTTTATCAACCTGTGCCTGTGGATCGCGCAATGCGGCGTGATATTTTTGCCGATGATCGTGTTGTGGCGAAACCGTTAGGTTCATGGAATCGTGGCGGAATGTATGTGACCGGCTTACAGATACTCAATAGCACGAGCACTGAACAGGCTGTGAATTATCAAGATATTAATGGACGCTGGTTAGCCTCTTCCGTTGAGAATACGGTGTTAGCGGCAAGAGGACAGCAGGGCGATACCAGCTTTATGTATCTTATTTCAGCCTTACCCTTTGAAGAGGTGATGGGCAATGCGCGCTAGATTATTTTTAGGGGTGACATCGTTTTGCGTTACGTTTTTGTCCTCAACGACTATTCAGGCTGCCCCCAGCTTAGTGATGCATGTATTTGAAGCGGAGTCGACGACGTCACCTGCACCTATTGCAAATCCTGATCACAATGCGCAAATTCCGGCAAAAGTGATTCCAGACTTACCGGTGGGTCAAGCCAAACAACCGGAGACGCTCAAAGTCCATGTGTATGATCGTCGGCCGGAGAAAAAGCCGATTTTTGCCTATGACAAAGCGGATGTTTATTTCAAGGCCGGGTATCGGCGAGATGATCTGGTATGGAGTATTGCTGGGCCAGGCGGGAGACCAAATATACTGTCAGAGCTAACCTGGAAAGACATTGAAATTGCTACGTTGAATTTAGGGGCGACGTTGCAGATGCGCAATAACTGGTTCGTAACTGGTGATGCGGTTTGGGGCGAAATCGTAAATGGGGAAAATCAAGATTCAGATTATTTTGAAAATAATCGACGTGAAGAATTTTCGCGCTCAAATAATGGTGCGGATGAAGGCAACGTGTTGGATTTTTCAGTGGGGTTTGGTTACCGTTATCAATGGTTATTTAATGAGGCGGGTACTGCAGGTTTCGAGCTCAGGCCAAAGTTGGGTGTCGCCTATCACTCCCAAGATTTAAAAATAGTTGATGGCCGCCAAACCATCCTAAACTCTGAACCCGTTTCGATTCGATTCCCAGGACTCAGATCCAGTTACGACACAAGCTGGTTTGGGCCGTGGGTTGGGCTTGAAAGCGTGTTTTTTCAAACGGGTAAGTTTAGTTTAGGACTCAATGTTGAATACCACTATATTGATTATGATGCGACGGCTGAATGGAACTTGCGCTCCGATTTTGCCCAGCCAGAGAGTTTTGAGCACGAAGCCGATGGCTATGGCTGGGTAACCGAGTTACGTAGTCAGTGGCATTTTACGCCTGACTTGGCGTTGACTTTGGATCTGCAGTTTCAAAAGTGGTTAGCGGATCGTCGAGGTAAAGACACGACCTATTTGGTCGATGGAACGGAATTAACGACTAAATTTAACGAAGTCGAATGGGACAGCTATGGGGTAAGTCTCGGGTTAAACTATGTGTTTTAAACACTAGGTAAGCCATCATCTAATGAGTCTTCGTGGTCTAATTAATGTCCGCATTATTATTACGGTTTTATTGATTATTATTGTCGGTGGTCTGCTGACAGTTTGGCAAGCCAGAAAAGCCGTTGAACGTGAAGTGGACTCTTCATTTAATCTCGCTTTGCAAATGATTGATTTGGGCTTCAGTCATTTATCGCGGTCGTCTTTATCCGAGTTCGATTGGCTTCGGCAAGTAAGTACAATTCAAAAGATTCGCCATATCAATATTTCGATTGTTAATGATATGGGCGAAGAGGTTGAATGGTTTCAAGAAGACGTATTGCGTGATAGCCAAAAGATACCACCGGACTGGTTCGTTAACTTGGTTATTAATGATTATCCGCAAGCTGAATACAATATTCAACTTGCTGATGGGCGAAATAAAAAGATGATTATTCGCGCTGATCCAATTGATGAGATTGAAGAGGCGTGGGGTGAGTCTCAATCTTATTTTTGGTCTGTTGTGGCGATGATGGGCGTTATTTTTCTGGCGATTAATGTGGTTTTTAATTCAATGCTACGGACTGTTCATAGCATTGTGATAGGGCTTCGTCGGGTAGAGTCAGGCCAATATGGCAAAAAACTGCCCAATTTTCAAATTAGTGAGTTTGATGTTATTGCCAGTGAAATCAACAATTTGACTGACGCATTGCAAGCGGCAAGAGATAGTAACCAAGCACTAGCAAGACATACGATGCATATTCAAGAAAATGAGCGTCGTAACCTTTCTCGGGAGTTACATGATGAAATGGGGCAGTCGTTAACAGCAATTAAGGCGATGGCGGTGACCAATCGCAAAGAGACCGCAAATCATGTGCAAATTTCTGACTCGATGATAGAAATTTGTACGCATTTATCAGGGGTCGTGAGATCAATGATGCGGACATTGCATCCGCTCAGTCTGACCGATTTGGGGCTGGGTGCAACGTTGTCTGATATGGTGAACGAATCTAGACGCCGTTATCCAGCACTTAAAATTAATTTACAGTATGACCATCGGCTTGATGCTATACCACATGAATTGGCAATTCATGTGTACCGTATTGTGCAGGAGTCGCTGACCAATGTGGTACGTCACGCAAATGCAACGCATATCTGGATTCAAGTTATTAAAGAAGGTGAGACAAGCACCCCGCGAGTCGTAATGCGAATTAAAGACGATGGCCAAGGCAAAAGTATTGATGAAAAGCAACCGGGTTTTGGTATCTTGGCTATGCGTGAACGCGTTGAAAATATGGGGGGACGTTTCCGGTTTGAATCTGTCCCTAATCAGGGAGCAAGTGTTCAGGCGTGGATGCCGATAGATGAGAAACAGCAGGATGAACGATAAGAAAATTGATGTTTTATTGGTAGATGACCATGCCGTCGTTAGAGCGGGCTTCCGTATGTTGCTATCATCACAAGCCTTTATCGGTCAGATTACCGACGTGGATCGGGGAGAGCTCGTTTGTCATGAGTATGAACGAAGTCACCCTGATGTGGTTGTGATGGACTTATCTATGCCAGGGATTGGCGGCTTGGAAACGATTCGACGATTAAAGCGTCAAGATCCCGCGGCAATTATTCTCGTTTACAGTATTCATGACGAGTCTGTCTATGTTGAACGTGCTATGCAAGCCGGTGCAAAAGGATATGTGACGAAAAATAGCGCCGCTGAAGTTTTAGCGGAAGCAGTATCAAAAGTTATGCAAGGTCAGCGTTATATCGACCCTGAAATACTTCCCGGACTTGATGATTTTAAACAACCCGCGGCAACCTTGCATTATGGTGAGGTAGTTGAATTACTTTCGCCGCGAGAGTTTGATGTTTTTTGTCGAACAGCAAAAGGCTTGACGGCGCATGAGGTCGCTGCCGAATTACACCTTGGTTACAAAACGGTGGCCAATTACAACACCACTATCAAAAATAAACTAAATGCAAATACGACGGCCGATCTGGCAAATATCGCTGTAGCACTTGGAATTATAAAACCGTAATTGTCAACACGGTCAGGCCATTATTTTCAACTAATCAACGCGCTTTATCTTGAAATGATCGTTGCTGACCACATCTAATTACTTGAACAAAGCCTTGTTTTCAAAATGAATTAGATTGTGGAGGTTGTGATGGCGACGAAGTTTTATCGACCTATTGGTTTACTAGATCAGTTACAACGAGACATGTCCTCAGTGATTGGCGCGTCGGTGAGTAAAAACGAGACACAATGGTCACCCGCGGTTGATATCGTTGAATCAGAAGCAGGTTTTACGGTTTATGTAGATGTGCCTGGTGTTAACTTGACAGAAATTGAGATTACAGCCGATAACGGGGTGTTATCCATTGATGGTCAACGCACTGGCTTTGCACAAGATGAAACAATCGCTTTTCAACGCAATGAGCGAGTTAATGGGAAATTTCTTCGCCGATTTACTTTGCCAGACAATATTGATGTCGATGGCATTACGGCAAACTACCAAGATGGCGTATTGAGAGTCTCTCTTCCAAAGTCGGTCAGAACACAAGGTCGAAAAATCGACATTAAAGCCGCGTAAATCAACTAGCCCGATATTTTTTGAAAAATATCGGGTTTTAGTTATAATCAAAATCGGTATAGGAAAAATTCCCTACCAGATAATAATAATTTTCATTGCTCTTGCGGGTGGAGAATGTATTTTTAAACCGTCACATTGGAGCATAATCATGAACAAATCAATGAAACTCCTGCCACTCATTGCGGTAATTGGATTTACCGGAAATGCGATTGCAGATAGCGATAATTTTGATCTTGATGATATTCGAGCATGGGATATCGTAAAGATGGAAACCTGTCTCGATGCCGCCTTAGATACCATTCCTGGTAATGCGCGGAAACTTGAAATGAAAATGGAAGGTGATGACCCAACCTATGAATTTGACATTGAGGCAAGTGCTGATGGTCAAACTTATAATGTTGAGTGTAATGCTGAAGAGGGCTTTGTAACCGAAGTTGAGCGTGAAGCTGGTGCAGATGATGCCATATTTAAAAAGTATGCGAAGATTTCTGAGTCAGAAGCACGACAAATTGCGACAGATTTTGTCCCTGGCGATGTTGTTGCAATGGAATATGAGGTTGGCATGGAAGGTGAGGTCACCTATGAATATGACATCGTTAATGTTCACGGCCGTGAATACAAAGTCGATGTCGATGCTATTACAGGTGAAATAGAGGAAGCCAACCTTGAGCTTTATGAAATTGGCATGGAAAAAGAAATGTAATTTACTTAAAAAGCCGGCTCTCGCCGGCTTTTTATTATCACCTTTATTTGACTCGCATGCCTGGTGTGGCGCCTTGATCTGGGTTGAGGATAAATAAATCTTTTCCACCAGGGCCAGCCGCTAAAACCATGCCTTCCGATAGGCCGAAACGCATTTTACGTGGTGCGAGATTGGCAACCATGACCGTTAATTTACCGATTAACTGCTCCGGCTGGTAGGCAGATTTAATACCGGCAAAAACTTGTTTTTCTCCTAAACCGATATCGAGCGTTAATCTAAGCAACTTGTCAGCACCCTCGACGTGCTCTGCATTTTGAATCAGGGCAATACGCAGATCGAGCTTGGCAAAATCATCAAAGTTAATTTCATGCGCGAGGGGTTCAATATCAGCAGGTGGTGCGGTAGTTTGCGTTGGTTTTACCTCGGTTTCGAGCGTTTCCTTTGATTCCTCCAGCAAGGCAGTGATTTTGTCAGACTCAATACGCGTCATTAGTGGCGTAAATGGTCTAATAACGTGATCCAGCATTGGTGTGCCGATAGATTCCCATTGCAGGGCCGGGATGTTAAGAAAAGCTTCTGCTTGCTGCGCCGTAGCCGGTAAGACGGGTTTGAGATAGGCAATCAGAATGCGGAACAGATTGATACCGAGACTGCAAACAGCTTGAACGGCATCTTGTTGTTCAGGATCTTTTGCTAAAACCCAGGGTTTTTGTTCATCAATGTATTGATTAGCTTTATCGGCCAGCGCCATAATTTCACGCATGGCCTGGGCATATTCGCGTTGTTCATAGCGGCGCGCAATATTTTCTGACTCTGCCGTGAATACCCGAAACAAAGCAGGGTCCGCCAGGGTTTGTGTCAGTTTGCCATCAAATTTTTTGTTGATAAATCCAGCACAACGGCTGGCAATATTGACCACTTTGCCAACCAGATCAGCATTGATACGATTCTGAAAATCAGCAAGGCTTAAATCGATATCTTCGATACCATTGCCGAGTTTAGCCGCAAAATAATACCGAAGATACTCGGGATTAAGGTGATTCAGGTAAGTGCGCGCCTTAATAAAAGTGCCGCGCGACTTGGACATTTTTTTGCCATCAACCGTTAAAAATCCGTGAGCAAAAATCCGGTTTGGCAGGCGTAGACCAGCACCACTGAGCATGGCTGGCCAGAACAAGGCATGAAAGTAAATAATGTCTTTACCAATAAAATGCACCATTTCCGTCTGGCTATCAGGCTTCATAAAGGCATCAAAATCAATGCCTTGTTTATCGCAGTAATGTTTGAAACTGGCCAAATAGCCGATGGGGGCATCCATCCAGACGTAGAAGAATTTCCCTGGAGCATCTGGAATTTCAAAGCCAAAATAAGGAGTGTCGCGGGAAATATCCCAGTCTTGCAGACCTGATTCAAACCATTCGGCCAGTTTTCTGCTGACTTCAGGTTGCAGATGCTCGCCCCCTGTCCAATCGCGCAATAATTGCTCAAAATTGCCCAGTTTAAAGAAGTAATGTTCTGAGTCTTTGGTGATGGGCGTAGCGCCAGAAACCGCAGAAACCGGATTTTTCAGTTCAGTCGGTTCGTAGGTTGCACCACAAGCTTCACAATTATCGCCATATTGATCAGCGGCGCCACATTTTGGGCACTCGCCACGGATAAAACGATCCGGAAGAAACATTTCTTTTTCTGGATCATAGGCCTGACTGATGGTGCGGCTTTCGATATGGCCTGCGTCCCGGTTAGCCAGATAGATCTGGTTCGATAAAGTACGGTTTTCGTCACTGTGCGTACTGTGATAGTGGTCAAAACCGATATTAAACGCAGCAAAGTCAGCCTGATGTTCTTCACTGACTTTCGCAATCAGTTGTTCTGCTGAGATGCCTTCATTTTGGGCTCGGAGCATGATTGGCGTGCCATGCGCATCATCGGCACAAACATAGTGGCAGGCGTGGCCGCGCATTTTTTGAAATCGTACCCAGATGTCAGTTTGGATGTATTCCACCAAGTGACCCAAGTGAATAGATCCATTAGCGTAGGGCAGGGCGCTGGTTACCAGAATGTGTCGTTGCATGACGTCTCAAAAATTTGTCATTGAAAAACCGGTTAAGATACCAGAATTCAGATAGTGACTCTATGTCTAAACACGTTATTGGACCTGCATTGAAATGCAGGGGGGATTAATTTAGATTGACAGAAGCAGCCGGGTTAACGGTGCGGAGAAACAAGAGGTCATCATGGAGTTAAGTCTGCATGACATCCACGCAGATTCAGTTGAGTTAGCAATAGATCGTGCTCGCCAGTATCGTTCGTTACTGGAACCTGAAATTGCGGAGAGTATTTGTCTGGATGTGCTTCATATTCAGCCTGATAATCAACAGGCACGTATCATCTATATTTTGGCTTTGACGGATCAAATCGATGTCAGTGGCAGCCAGTCTCCATTTCAAGCCATCGAGACGGCTATCGAACTGTTGGATAATCCCTATCAGCAGCAGTATTACACAGGTATTTATTTTGAACGGCGTGCTCGTTTTATGCTTAGTCAACCGATGTCACGCGCATTTGCTTATGATTACTTTGTCAAAGCGTTGCAGTGTTATCAGCAGGCTGAAAAAATCCGGCCTGAGCATAATGATGAGTCGATCTTGCGATGGAACAGCTGCGTTAGAACCATTGCCAGAGAAAAGCTAAAACCGGTTTCCGAGCAGGATAAGGTTCAAATGAGTCGGGAGAGTTAATGGCGCTGCTGCAAATAAAAAAGCGCCTGATGGCTCTGGCAGGAATGGTGCTTACGATTTATTTGGTAATACACATGCTGGTCAATCTGAGTTTTGTTGATCCGGCCACATTTAATCAGGTTTACGCGTTATACAATCAGCCTTTAATTCGCTGGCCTGTTTGGATTGTCATGGTCATTGCGTTGGCCTTACATGTCTGGGTTGCGGTGCAAATACGGCGGCATAATCGTAAGGCAAGGCCAATTGCGTACTATCATCGTCAGCACCACTGGATTCCATCCTGGCTGGTCTCTATCGTCATTAGTCTTATTCTGGCGTTCATGATTTATCATCTGGCGCAAATGTGGTTTTTTGGTGGCGCTGATATTCATGGTCAAACCCGAAAACTATTCGCTGAGGGTCATCAAGTCCTGATCTATCTGGCAGGACTGGGTTTAATGGCTTTACATCTTGGTCATGCGTTACCCAATGTGTTGCAGACATTAGGGAAAACATCAAAACAATATCTGTATCTTTGTTTATTACTGGTGGCGTTGTTGATAGGCGGCTTTGCCGTGGTGCCAATAATGGCATTTTGGAGTACACCATGAACGAGACGATTCAACTGGATGGGCATAGCCCAAAGGGGCCACTGGAGCAACGCTGGACGCAGCATAAATATAATTTACGTGTCGTCAGCCCGGCCAACCGGAAACATTATCGAATTATTGTTGTTGGCACTGGTCTTGCGGGTGCATCAGCCGCTGCATCTTTGGCTGAAATGGGCTATCAGGTCACCACAGTCTGTTTTCAGGATAGCCCGCGACGTGCGCATAGTATTGCCGCACAAGGTGGTATTAATGCGGCCAAGAACTATCATAACGATGGTGATAGTGTCTGGCGGCTTTTTTACGACATGATCAAAGGTGGTGACTTTCGTGCACGTGAATCCAACGTCTTTCGACTTGCAGAATTAAGTACTGGCATCATTGATCAAGCTGTGGCACAGGGTGTGCCTTTTGCTCGGGAGTACAGTGGTTATCTGGCAAATCGGTCATTTGGTGGCGCTCAGGTGTCGCGAACTTTCTATGCGCGCGGTCAAACCGGACAGCAATTGTTACTGGGGGCATATCAGGCAATGAGTCGTCAGGTGGCGTTGGGCCATATTCGCCATCTTTCCCGGACTGAGATGCAGGATCTGATTTTAATTAAGGGACAGGCAAAAGGCATCATTACCCGTAACCTGCTGACCGGTGAACTGGTCTCACATCTGGCAGACTGCGTTTTATTATGTACTGGCGGTTATGGTAATGCCTATTACCTGTCGACAAATGCGAAAGGCTGTAATGCCTCTGCCATCTGGCGCGCGCACAAGAAAGGCGCCTTGTTCGCTAATCCGAGCTTTACGCAAATCCACCCAACCTGTATTCCCCAGCATGGAGAATTACAGTCTAAATTGACCTTGATGAGCGAATCACTTCGTAATGATGGTCGGATTTGGGCGCCCAAACATGCCAAAGATTGTGATCGCAATCCGAATGAGATTGCCGAGTCAGATCGCGATTACTTCCTGGAACGCATGTATCCGGCTTTTGGCAATCTGGTGCCCAGAGATATTGCCTCGCGAGCGGTTAAGCTTATTTGTGATGAAGGACGCGGGGTAGGCCATGAAATTAATGGACAAAAATTAGGTGTCTATCTGGATTTTGCTGATGCTATCGTTGAGCAAGGCGCGACAACCATTAATGAAAAATACGGTAATTTATTTGAAATGTATCACCGTATTACCTCGGAAGATCCGACGCAGCAACCCATGCGTATCTACCCAGCAGTGCACTACACCATGGGCGGCTTATGGGTTGATTATAATTTGATGACGACGATTGATGGCCTGTTTGCTGGTGGCGAGGCTAACTTTTCTGATCATGGGGCGAATCGTCTTGGTGCCAGTGCTTTGATGCAAGGCTTGGCTGATGGTTATTTTATTCTGCCAGCGACGGTTTCAGATTACCTGGCCAGGCAAAAGCCACTCGCAGACGCAGATTATCCTGAAGTAGCAGAAACGCGCTTGTCAGTCCAAAAACACTTATCCCGATTACTCTCCGCGCCGGATCCGAAGCACAGTCCCGATGACTTCCATCGACGACTGGGACAAATTTTGTGGGATAACTGTGGCATGGCGCGCAATGATCATGATTTACGTCAAGCCATTATGCAGATCCAGCAGTTACGTGAAGCCTATTGGCAGCAGGTCAAGATAACGGGCGATAATAAGCAGATAAATCAGGTACTGGAACGCGCTGGTCGCATTGCAGATTTTATGGAACTGGCAGAGTTGATGTGCAGAGATGCCTTACAACGGGAAGAGTCCTGCGGCTGTCATGCCCGCGTGGAGCATTTGACGCCAACGGGCGAAGTGCAGCGTCACGATAACCAATTTTCCTACGTCTCGGCTTGGCGATATAGCGGCAATGTCAGTGAGCCAATTTTGGTAAAAGAGCCGCTGCATTTTGATTTTGTCAGTCCTGGTATCAGGAACTACCAATGAAGTTTATTTTGCACATCTGGCGTCAATCGAGACCGGCCGAGTCAGGTAATTTTAGGCGTTATGAACTTGAGGTATCAGCCGAGTCATCATTTTTGGAGATGCTCGATGCGCTGAATGAGCAGCTGATTCAAGCTGGCGAAGAACCGGTTGCTTTTGATCATGACTGCAGGGAAGGAATTTGTGGGAGTTGCAGTTTAGTCATTAACGGTGAGCCCCATGGCCGGCACAGAGCAACAACCAGTTGTCAGCAATATATGCGTGATTATCAGGATCAAAAAGAACTATGGATTGAGCCCTGGCGGGCCGCTGCTTTTCCGGTTATTCAGGACTTGATAACCGACCGCAGTGCTTTGGATCGGCTAATTCAGGCGGGCGGCTATATTCCGGTAAGAACCGGTGCTGCACCCGAGGCAAATACCATACCGGTTGCCAAAAAAGTTGCCGACAAGGCATTTGATGCCGCCACTTGTATTGGATGTGGCGCTTGTGTTGCTGTTTGTCCAAACGCCTCGGCGACCTTATTTGTTGCCGCCAAGGTGAGTCACTTATCCAGCTTGCCACAAGGCAAACTGGACGCGGAACGACCAGCAAAAATGCTCGCCCAGATGCAGGCAGAAGGCTTTGGTAGTTGCAGTAACTATCGTGAATGTGAACGCAGTTGTCCCAAGCAAATCAGCACGGAAAATATCGTAACGCTCAACCGGGCCTTATATCGAAATTAACCGTCCGGCAATGAGATATTTTGCGGCTTAATGAAGCGTAAAGTCATGCGATCACTTTCACCGATAGCTTGATATTTAGCTTTGTCCTCATCAGCAATTCGCAGTGTCGGCGGCAGGCTCCAGACGCCATTCGGATGCCGGGTTGTATCGGCGGGATTAGCATTGATTTCACTGGTTGCATCGAGCTTGAATCCAGCCTGCTCGGCAAGTCCGATGACAAGGGATTCAGTTAGATAACCCGTTTTTTTCATTGTCTCCCTATCTGTCCCTGGTTTGGCGCGATGGTCAGTCACCCCTAGAACCCCACCCGGTTTGAGTGCCTCGAACATAGCCGAAAACGCAGCCTCTGCTGTCTCGGCTTTTACCCAGTTATGCACATTTCGGAAAGTAACAATGGCATCCAGGCTATTGGCTTGGGTAATTTGCCAGTGTCCGGGACCAAATTCGATGATTTCAACTTCATCAAAACGCGTTGTGTCGCTACTCAGCCAATCGTTATAGCTGTTACGAAGCTGTTGTCGCCAGTCTGGTCCCATATCTGCCGGAAATCCCGCAGCGATTAGATGACCGTCACCTTGTTTTAGCCATGGTGCCAGAATTTCGGTATACCACCCGCGTCCCGGCCAAATTTCTGCGACGCGCATGCCAGGCTCGATTTGGAAAAATGCCAGGGTTTGCTCTGGGTGGCGTGCTGAATCTCTGGCACGATTTTGTGCATCACGGCGTGTGTCATTCACGGCCTCTATCAAGCCGGAATCAGCCAAAACCAAAGGGCTGGTGAAGAGCAAGCCGAACAAAATTGCCAAGCTGTTCAGGTAGCGTTGCATAGTATGCACCTTTATCATGATATGTTGATTCAACACTGACCAGTAAATGACAAAATAGTTTGTCAGATTATTTGTCAATGCGCTGGCGAGCAGGTAGTTTTAATACAAAGAGCGGCTTAATGCTATTTACCTGACCCTGAATTTAATCTGGAACCCGATCCGACGCTATGACGCAGCCAAAAAAACCACTTTATATTGCATTGATCAGTATCCATGGTCTCATCCGTGGCGACAACCTGGAGCTGGGTCGAGATGCAGATACCGGCGGTCAGACCTTGTATGTACTGGAATTGGCGGAAGCGTTGTCGAAATTACCCGAGGTCGGCAAAGTCGAACTGATTACCAGACGGGTTGCCGATCCGAACGTTGATGAAGCGTATGCCCAGGCTCAAGAGCATTTTAATGACAAACTGAGCATTGTGCGTATTGACGCCGGGCCAGAAAATTATTTGCCTAAAGAACAGCTCTGGGAGCATCTCGATAGTTTTGCGGACACTCTGGTTCGCTATTTTCGACAACAGCCACAATTACCAGCGCTGATCCACAGTCACTATGCTGATGCTGGCCTGGTTGGAGCCCATGTTGCAAATCAGTTGGGGTTGCCTCTGGTGCACACCGGGCACTCATTAGGGCGAGTAAAACGTCGCCGGTTACTGGCTGGGGGCGTTGATAATACGCAACTTGAGTTGTTGTATAACATGACGCGGAGAATCGAAGCAGAAGAAATTACTTTGGCTACTGCGGAGCAGGTGATTACCAGTACTCATCAGGAAATTGAAGAGCAATACGAGCTGTATGATCATTATCAGCCGGAAAAAATGCGGGTTATTCCTCCGGGGACCAATATTACCCAGTTTATTCCACCACGTGGTGATGAACAGCACACCGAGTTTTATGCAGATTTGACGCAGAGCTTAACGCAACCAGACAAGCCTTTGATTCTCGCTTTGTCACGACCTGATAAACGAAAAAACATTAATGCCTTATTGACGGCTTATGGCGAAGACAAGTACTTGCAGCAACAAGCGAATCTGTTGATTATTGCCGGTAACCGCGATGATATAGCTGATTTGGATAAAGGCGCACAGTCGGTATTCAAAGAGCTGTTGTTAACGATTGATCGTTATGATTTGTATGGCAAAGTTACCATGCCTAAACATCACCGCCGGGACCAAGTGCCTCAAATCTATCGTATCGCTGCCGCCAGCGGCGGGGTCTTTGTCAATCCAGCGTTGACAGAACCATTTGGACTGACCTTGATTGAAGCGGCGGCCAGTGGCTTGCCGATTGTGGCGACAGAAGATGGTGGACCTCGTGATATTTTGGCTAATTGCCACAACGGCGAATTAATTGATCCGCTAGAACCTGAGACAATTAGTCAGGCAATCAGCAAATTGTTATCGGATAAGACCTATTGGCAGCAATGTCAGCAAAATGGGCTGGATGGCGTGCGGGCAAACTATTCCTGGGAAGCGCATGCCAAGCAATACCTGCAGTGGGTGATGCCGCTGGCGTCGACTGTCAAGCCGCTATCGATGCCTGCCGATGTCCAACCGCTGTCACGGGTTGAACGCGCTTTGGTGACTGATCTGGATTTAAATCTGTTGGGCGATGATGATGCGCTGAAGACATTGATGCAGTTACTTCGCCAGCACCGAAAAACAACCAAGTTTGCGATTGCCACGGGGCGAAGGCTGGATCGTGCTTTAAAATTGATGAAAAAGCATGGTATTCCGGAGCCGGATATTCTGATTACCAGCTCTGGAACGGAAATTTGCTATGCCCCGAAACTGACACCAGATACGGCTTGGCAACGCCATATAGATCATCATTGGCAACCACGAAAAGTGGCTGAATTACTTGATGATTTGCCAGGCGTCAGTCGTCAGCCCAAAGAAGAACAAAGTGAGTTCAAAATCAGTTACTACATTGATCCCCAGCAAACTTCTCTGGAGACAGTAAAAAGCTTATTGCATCGTGAAGAGCAATCGGTACATGTGCAGCTGGCATTTGGACAGTTTCTGGATATTATGCCATTGCGTGCTTCCAAAGGAATGGCCTTGCGTTATGTTGCAGAACGCTGGCAGTTACCTTTGGAGCAAATTTTTGTTGCAGGCGGCAGTGGGGCGGATGAAGATATGATGCGGGGCAACATGCTCTCTGCCGTAGTGGCAAATCGACACCATGAAGAATTGTCTCAGCTGGAAGATACTTCACATATTTACTTTGCTGAAAAGCCCTATGCTGCCGGCATTCTGGAGGCGCTGACGCATTATCGTTTTTTTGAATTAAAAGCTGGATAACCTTCCATGACCGATCGTTTATTACTGTGCACCGACATGGACAGAACGGTGATTCCGAATGGCATGCAGCCAGAGCACCCAAAAGCAAGGCGTCGTTTTCGAGCGTTTTGTCATCAGGACAATGTCGCGCTGGTCTATGTTACCGGTCGCCACCGGCAGTTAGTAGACAAAGCCATTCGCAGTTATCAATTGCCCCAACCAGACTATGTCATCACGGATGTTGGCACCAAAATCTATCAGTTCGGGCAAGGATGGCAGGAATTACAAAGCTGGCGGGATGAAATCGCACAAGACTGGCAGGGATATTCACATCAGGATCTGAAGCTGTTACTGCGTGATATTCGCGGCTTAAAGCTACAGGAAATGAGCAAGCAGAATACGCACAAACTCAGCTACTATTTGCCACTTTATCAGGATAAGACGCCGGTTATTCAAGCCATGCAGCAACGTATGGAAGAAAAAAATATTGCCGCAACCGTGATGTGGAGCGTCGATGAGCTGACCAATATTGGCTTAATTGATGTGCTACCCAAGCACGCGACCAAGCTGCATTCCATTCAGTTTTTGCAACAACAATTGGGCTATCAGGATCACGAGACGGTTTTCGCTGGAGATAGTGGCAACGATATGCCGGTCTTGGCTAGTCCAGTTCAGTCCGTACTGGTTAACAATGCCAGCGCAGAAATCAAATCGCTGGCGTATCAATTGGCGAATGAGCAGGGGTGCCTTGATAAATTATATATCGCACGTGATAACGGGCCACTGGGTATGAATGGCAATTACAGTGCCGGTGTTTTACAAGGTGTTTGGCACTTTTCACCCGCATTCCGGCAATCGTTACAAACGGAGACCTTTTATGATTGATTCCGATACTTCCCCGACTCAAGCAAAACTAGCGATCTACGGAGAGGCTTTGTTTGATTGTTTTCAGGATCAAGAAAAACTGGGTGGGGCGCCGTTCAACGTAGCCTGGCATTTACAGGCTTTGGCAGAAGATCCGGTGTTTATTTCCTGTGTCGGTCAGGATGACCGTGGTGATGCGATAAAAGAAGCAATGAAAAACTGGCAGATGCGGCTTGAAGGCATGCAAACATCCGCTGATTTGCCGACAGGCTCTGTTCAGGTCACGCTGCGAGGCAGCGAGCCATTTTACGAGATTAAGGATCATGTCGCCTACGATGCAATTAGTTCAGCCAAACTGCCTGTGCTACAAAATGATGCCATTGTTTATCATGGCAGCTTGGCTTTACGGCATGCTGCAAACCAGCAATCTCTGGCACATCTTACCCAATCGGCAGCAGTTTCGATTTTTGTTGACATCAATCTGCGGGAGCCTTGGTGGAACAAACAGGATTTGTTTCGACTGCTGGAGAAAGCGCGCTGGATAAAGTTGAATATTGCTGAATTACAGGCGCTTGGTTTTAACTCGGCGGATATTGCTCAGGACATGCAGCGTATGCAAAGTCATTTTCAGGCGGAGCACCTTATTGTGACACGAGGCGAACAGGGCGTGATGGTGCGTTGCAATGATGGGGAACTGATCGAATTTTCGGCAGGCAAAGTGGAGCAAGTAGCTGACAGTGTGGGGGCTGGTGATGCCTTTTCCGCGATGTATCTTCATGGCTTAATGCAAGGCTGGCCGGTGAATCGGATTGTGCCTAAAGCACGTGATTTTGCAGCGGCGGTGGTGGGCTTGCGTGGTGCCGTCACCGAAGATCGCAATTTTTATCAGAAATTTATTGATTAACTATGTACGAACAACGATCACATTCGCTGCTGAACGCGATTCTGAATCAGATAGAGCCAGAATTTTCCCGGGTAGATTTACGCTATTTTTATACTCGCCTTGGTGCTAATTTTTATGCGATTCATAGCTTATTTGAAAAGCTCTATGGCAAACGGCCCGACTTTGCGGAACAGGCGCAACGTCTGGTTGAGACAATGGCGCGTCAATACATAAATCGACCCGAGACGATGCGGCAGCGTGACATTGACCGAGAGCAAGACTACAACTGGTTTTTGCATCAGAAATGGGTCGGAATGGCCATGTATGCAAATGGTTTTGCTAAAAATATCAATGGCATGCGAGATCATCTTAATTACTTTCATGAACTTGGGGTCAATTTATTACACATTATGCCGGTAATGCGTTGCCCCGAGGGGAAAAGTGATGGCGGCTATGCAGTCAGCAACTTTCGAGAAATCGATCCGCGCATCGGTAGTTTGCAAGATTTGCGTGATCTTGCCGCAGACATGCACCAACGTGACATGCTGCTGGTGTTGGATGTGGTGTTGAATCACACCTCGGATCAGCATGAGTGGGCACAGAAAGCCCGGGATGGCTATCCGCCTTATCGTGATTATTATTACACTTTTGAAAACCGGCATGTGCCGGATATGTTTGAACAAAGCATGCCGGAGGTTTTTCCGGAAACGGCACCAGGTAATTTTACTTGGGATGACAAGATGCAACGCTGGGTTATGACGGTTTTTAATAATTACCAGTGGGATCTGAATTACAGCAACCCGGCAGTGTTCATCGAAATGTTAGATGTCATCTTGTTCTGGGCAAATCAGGGTGCCGATATTGTCCGTTTAGATGCGGTGGCATTTTTATGGAAAAAAATTGGCAGTGTTTGTCAGAATGAGCGTGAAGCGCATTTAATTTTGCAATTGCTTAAGGATTGTTGCCAAGTTACGGCACCGGGCGTGTTGTTTATTGCCGAGGCCATTGTTGCTCCCGTTGAGGTCATCAAATATTTTGGTGAAGATGCTGTCATTGCCAAAGAGTGTGAAATCGCCTACAACGCTACCTTTATGGCATTAATGTGGGATGCGGTTGCGACTAAAAATGCGCAATTACTGAATCAAGGTATCAAAAGTCTGCCAGTTAAACTGGATGGCGCCACTTGGCTGAATTACATTCGTTGTCATGATGATATTGGCTTAGGCTTTGATGACCGGGATATTGCTTCAACTGGCTATGAGCCAGCCGAACATCGACGTTTTTTGATTGATTATTTTACGGGTCAGTTTGAGGGCTCCCATGCGCGAGGGGTGCCTTTTGGTCAAAACGATAAAACGGGTGATACCAGGATTTCAGGTTCATTGGCTGCCTTAGTTGGCTTGCAATATGCGATTGAATCGGGTGACCCTCAAGCGATTGATGACGCAATTGCACTGGTACTTTTGTTACATAACCTGATTTTAACGTTTGGTGGTATTCCACTACTGTATTATGGCGATGAAATTGGCACGGTAAATGATGAAAGCTATAAATCCGATCCCGTCAAAATGGATGATTCGCGCTGGGTGCACAGACCGTTTATTGATTGGCAAAAAGCCGATAAAAGACAAACTCCCGGAACGGTGGAATACCGTATTTTCAATCAACTGAAAACCATGATTGCCGTTCGCAAGGAATTGGAAGCATTTGCGGATTTCAATAACCGTGAATTGTGGGATGTGACGAATCCGCATTTATTTGTTTTTGAACGTTACCATACCCGTAAACCCAGTGAGCGTGTACTGTTAGTCAGTAATTTTGATAGTAGACCACAAAAGCTTGATTTATCTGAACTAGGCGGTTGGGGGCAGTCCACTTCACGAGAGCTGATTGATGCGGTCACTGGACGACGTCCAGAACAATTTGATCAGACACTGATTATGCCGGGTTTTAGTTTTTACTGGCTGACAGAAAACTAATCATTATTAACGGTAAACGGGTTGCTTGGTGGTGACCTGAATGAGTTGGCTTGATCAGGATTTATTGTCATTTTGCACGTTTAGTCAACTTCGTTTTAACTCTTTTCACTTTAAATTTGGACGGTTTTGCATGACTTTGGCATTAACAGCAGTAATTGTCGGGCTAATTTTTTTGGTTTGGAGTGCCGATAAATTTATTGAAGGTGCTGCCGTGACAGCCAAATATTTTGGAATGTCACCGTTACTGATTGGTATGGTGATTGTTGGGTTTGGCACATCAGCGCCTGAAATGGTGGTGTCTGCTTTAGCGTCACTCCAGGGAAATCCTGGCATTGCATTAGGTAATGCCTATGGATCTAACATCAGTAACATTGCCTTGATTTTAGGGGTGACAGCATTATTGAGCCCTATTGCAGTCAATTCTCAAGTTTTGCGAAAAGAGATGCCGGTATTGCTCGCAGTCACGGCATTGGCGGCTATTCAATTAGCGGATGGTCATTTGTCACGCTGGGATGCCATCGTTTTGATGATTGTTTTTGTTGTTTTGATGGGCTGGAGTATTTATCAAGGCATGCAAGGCTCACCAGATGCTATGGGCGTAGATATGCAGCAAGAAGTGGATAATTATGCGATGCCGTTGAACAAAGCGATTTTCTGGTTGATCACCGGAATTGTTGTCTTAGTTGTTAGCTCGCGGATTTTGGTCTGGGGAGCGGTTGATATAGCGACAGCACTTGGCGTTAGTGATTTGATCATCGGATTAACGATTATCGCGGTTGGCACATCTTTACCAGAATTAGCTTCCTCGTTGATGGCGGTAAAGAAAGGTGAGCACGACATTGCTTTAGGAAATGTGATTGGCTCCAATTTATTTAACACGCTTACCGTAGTCGGAATTGCTGGTCTGATCAGTCCGACAAATGTACCGCCGGAAATTTTATCTCGTGATATTGCGGTGATGGCAGGTTTGACGGTGATATTATTTATTTTTGCCTATGGCTTCAGGGGGCCAGGCCGAATTAATCGTATTGAGGGTGCGTTGCTACTAACTGCTTTTGTTGCTTATACATCTTATTTAGTCAGTATGGTTATATTGCCGCAGTAACACGTAGCGTCGTTGTATCAATAGATTGCTTTGCCGACGCCGACGGTAAAAGCGGGAGCGTCTCTTACTCTAAAGGTGTGGTTAGCATCACTTACGTTGATAGCCTTCAGGCTTTACCTTCGCCTAATAGTTTGACATAGGTATCGAAATCGATTTCTCCTCCGCTTTGCGATACTTTTTCGCGCTCTACATCAGAAATAACATCCTGCACAACGTCTAGCCGTTTCCAAGTCGCGATTGGCGTTGGGCACTGCGAAGAGGGGATATATCGTGATGGGGTAACACGCTGATAACGATGGATATACCGTGGACAGTTTTGAAAGATCTCTGCGATGGTCACTTTCACGACTAATTCGGCTTCACGAAAGTGCCCTAAATCAGCCGGATCTCGGCTTAACTTTGCGTGGCCATGCACTCGGACACGGTGTGGTGTTTCAAAATCAATAAATAACAGACCAACTTGTTGGTGTTGATCAATATTCCCCATTGATAAATACATGCCATTACCATCAAGGCTAGGAAACATTAGCGTTTTATCATCCAGGACTTTAACAAAACCAATTTCCCCCCCTTTATGAGAGCACGTTGGAAAACCACGATGATCAAGAGTGGATAAAAAGAAAAAATCCCGACTCGATATAAAGGCGCTATGTTCGTCGGTAATCATGTCAGTCACAATGGCCTCACTAACACGATCTGCCAATTGTTCTCGTCCAAATTCATGTTGCAAATTACGATGCTGCTTGCCGTACAAATCGCTCATTGTTTACACCTTATGATTAGTGACGTTATTTCACTCTGGTACGGTCAGCTTGTCAAACCTCAGCATTCTAACCAAGGGGTCTTCTGGCGAAATGCTGACTGAATATAATCAATCAGCATTTCGCAACGTTTGGGCAGGTAATGATGCCCTGGTGTGACAGCGTAAATGCCTATGTGATTCTCTATATAGTAGTCAGAAAGTATTTTAATGAGTTCACCCGAACTTATCGCTTTATGACAAATAAAGTCTGGGGCACGAATCAGTCCGAGATGAGATTTGGCTGCGTGACAGAGAAACTGGCCATTATTTGCCTGCATGATGCTATCAACCACCACGTCAACACGTTTGCCCGAGTCGATAAATGGCCAATTTTCATGGCGTTGATAATAATGTAAAGCGACGTGGTTTTTGCGTAAATCTTCAGGCGTTTTTGGCATGCCTTTAGCCTCCAAGTAAGTGGGGCTAGCACAAATTAATAAACGCGTATAAGACAACCGGCGCGCACGAAGTGAAGAATCCGGCAACTGGCCAATTCGAATAGCAAGATCAAAGCCGCCTGCCACTAAGTCGACATGTTGATCACTAAAATCAATATCCAAAGAGACATTGGGGAAATCTGCCTGATAGCTTAATAGAACTGGGCTTAAGTAGTCCAAACCAAACGATAATGGGACGGCAATCCGTAATCTGCCATTAATTTCAGAACGACCGCCAGAAACTTGGGATTCTACTTCAGCAATATCATCAAGCAGCCGTATACAATTTCGATAATAATGTTCTCCTGCCTCTGTCAATATTTGGCGACGCGTTGTGCGTTGCAGCAAATTGACAGATAGACGTGCTTCTAGCATTTTTAAACGTCTGCTTACGGCAGATTTTGCCATATCAAGTTGTTCAGCGGCTTTACTGAGACTTCCCGCCTCAACGATACGCTTAAATATCAGCATTTCTTCTATTGTGGCACGCATTATTATTGTTCCAATTTTGTGAACATTAATTTCTTTATTTGCCTGTTTATGGTTTATTTTAAAACGATAAAATAAATTAAAACTAGTTATAGGAGTAAATAGATGCCACAAAATCAATTGTTAAGAGTTAATTCCAGTAGTCGTTATCAAGATTCTTTGACACGTGCTGTGACTGCAGAAGTGACCGACCTGTTGCAGAAACAACTAAACATTGTCGTTAATGATCGAGATGTGGCTGCGGGTTTACCCTTTGTAAACGAAGCATGGGTGAATGCCAATTTTACCGATCCTGATGAGCGAAATTCTTCGCAAATAGCGGCTTTGCAAGAGTCAGATACGTTGGTTAATGAACTGAAAGAAGCCGATTATCTGATTATTGGCGCGCCTATTTATAACTTCAATATTCCAGCAAGTCTCAAGGCGTGGATAGACCTTGTTGCCCGGGCAAGAGAAACTTTTCGTTACACCGAGAATGGACCAGAGGGCTTAGTCACGGTTAAAAAAGCTTGGTTGGTAGTTGCTTCTGGCGGTGTGCCAATTGGAAGCGAGATGGATTTTGCGACGGGCTATTTACGCCATGTTTTAGCTTTTCTCGGTATCGACGAGGTCAGTGTTATTGACGCAAATACTTGGATAAAAGAGCCAACAAATCACGCTCATTTTCTTAATATTAATTGAGTCAAGGAGTGAGTTATGACGCTACAAAAGAGAAATCTAAATAGTTTTATAATGGTCAACAAACTTCATAGAGGTGCAGTTGTACGTGCGTCCTCGCCAGTTGTTAGATGCTATTAAATATGTCTATTTCATGGCAGATGTCTTCCACCACGCACCGGCTTCGTTTCATTTGATAGCCCGACTAATTTGTCTTCGTTGTAGCGTTTTTTCATTTTGAGATCTCCGACTCTCCCAGTTCATTGGAAATCTCAACAATGTCATGGTCTTAAATTTGGGGGCTGGTTAATATTCGGCTTGTCAAAACCGATTATTTTTAAAATCATCTAACGCTTGTTTAATCTCATCCTTTTGATTCATGACAAAGGGGCCGGAGCCGACGACCGGCTCATCAATGGGCTCGCCAGCGAGTATCAAGAAGTGGGCCCCATTTATTGATGAAACACGAAGTGTCTGTCCTTTCCTCTCAAAAACGATGGTTTGCGTAGAAGCAGCAGTCTTATCCTCATTAATGTTTACATCACCATCTACAACAACTAATCCGGTTGACCAATTATTGGGCAACTCGAGGTTGATTTCACTATGAGCCGCTAAATAGACATCCCATAGATTGATAGGGGTAAATGTTTGAGCCGGGCCTTTCACACCATGATAATCACCAGCTATGACACGTAAATGGCCTTGTTTCTTTGGAAATTGAACAACAGGAATTTGATCACGTTTGATTGGCTGATAGGACGGACGTGTCATTTTATACTGTGCAGGCAGGTTGACCCATAGTTGTGCTACTTGAATAATTCCTCCAGATTTTGTGAAGGATTCTGAGTGAAACTCTTCGTGCAAGATGCCTTTACCAGCTGTCATCCATTGAACATCTCCTGGACCGATAGTCCCGCCTTCACCAGTAGAGTCTGCATGTGAAACTTCTCCCTCAAACACAATAGTTACGGTCTGAAAACCACGGTGAGGGTGCTTGCCTACGCCCCGTGGCTCAGCAGCTGATGAAAATTGATGAGGACCCGCTAAGTCCATCAAGAGAAACGGGCTGAGATCTGCACCATGGTTGTTATATGTAAAAAGTGTTTTGACTGGGAAGCCATTTCCAACCCAGTGCACATCAGAGCCACTATAAATTCCAGAGATCTTTTTCATTTATCTTTCTTTTTTTAGATTTATCAAATACATAACAGAAATTACCTATCATGGCTGGCTATTCCTCCAGCTGTGTCCACGAAGACAGCCAGTAATCCCCATCAATACCATCATAAGCATAAGCAAAACTGAGTAAAAGCTGTACTGATTTGAGCACTGTTTTAACTGTCGCGCGCTTATCCTTGATCGACCTAGCCAGCTTGCCTTCCTTTACATGGGCAACGGATGATGACGAAGAGCACGACGAACGAAGTCCACATCTATATTAGACCAACCGAAGTCGGCTCATCGGTACGTCTCGTACACACAATTGAGGAGTAGTGGAAGGGTTTTGCGGACAGAATCCATCAAGCTTGGTTATCTATGTTTAAGGAAATGGATACGATTGTTACAAGCTGAATGTGCCACCAACATGGAGTTTGAAAAATCAGTGCCTAACAAATGGATCAAAATCGTTACGACCACGTGTGGCCTTCATTGAGACGTGCTTTTAGCGCACCATTTAGCCAAACTTTATGTTGAGGGATAGGTCACTTTTGATGACTATTGGCGCGGACATTTGTTCGTGTTTCACGATCAGCCGCTAACTTCAAAATGCATTAATTCTATTCGTTTGCGTGTTCCGCTTCTTCTTGTTCTAAAATAGCATTTTTAATCATTTCAAGGTTTTCTGGAACGGGATCACAGTTTGAGACCGGCTTCATACAGCTTGCACATGCATAGGCATGCCAACTGGCGTCAATGACTTTGTCACGGAGAAGCGGTTCCTTAATTTGGCCTGCCGTCCCAATCATTGAACGTGCTCGAGTAAGAATAAAATCATATTGCCCCTTACATTGCATCATCTGGATGGGATCATTTTGATTCGTATACTTTTGGTTTATTTCTAAACCAGCACGATATAAATACTGCATTTCTACGTACACTAATTTTAGTGGATCACCTTCGCCAAGTTGTGAAACTGCACCCGCGTAAAGTAATGATGGCCAACTTAATAAACCGATAATGAGGTAACGCATTTTCTTTTCCAAAATAAGTCTCTTTTCAGCTTAATAGTAATGATATGAAATTTTTGTGCAGATCATCGCATAAAAGTACTTAACCACAGCTGAATGCCAGCGTAAACTTTCCAGGTATGAAGGACAAAAAAACAATTCGTTACAGCACGGGACTAAGCTCTTTAGGCCCCGTATTGGTTGCTGTCAGCGACAAAGGGGTGTGCGCTCTTTTTTTCAGTGCCTCCGTAAAAAAATTGGTCGCGGATCTGCATTGCCGTTTTCCATCGGTGGATCTGTGCCTCGATAATACGCCACCAATGACACACATTTTGCAACAAGCAATTGCCCATATTGAAAGCCCAGCTATGCCGCTCAATCTGCAATTGGATATGCAGGGGACGGCATTTCAAAGACAAGTATGGCAAGTGTTACTGACGATTCCAGCAGGAATACTGACCAGTTATAGCGACATTGCGAGCCAAATTGGTCAGCCAATGGCGTTTCGCGCCGTTGCCAATGCGTGTGCAAAAAATCCAATTGCAGTGCTAGTTCCTTGTCACCGAGTACGCCATAAATCAGGAAAAAATACGGGTTATCACTGGGGTGCTGACAACAAAAAAATATTACAAAAACGCGAAGCCTTAAATTGAGCCAGTGAAAGATTTATTTGATCAGACTTGCCAACAAATTACATTAGAAGAGGGGCTCATGATGTTGAAGGCATACGCATTAATTGAGGCTCAGGATCATAAGCTGGTGTCGACATTGCAAAACATCATGAATCAATCGCCACCAAGGCGCATGCAAACCCCCGGTGGACGTTGGATGTCAGCACAAATGACAAATTGTGGTGATCTTGGCTGGATAACAGATAAATCGGGATACCGCTATACCAGAGAAGATCCGCTAACCGGTAAACTCTGGCCAAGTCTGCCAGCGTCGTTCAAGTTGTTGGCGAAATCAGCCGCTGCGCTGGCAGGATATCGTCAATTTATCCCAGATGTGTGTTTAATCAATGTTTATCAGCCGGGGGATAAAATGGGGCTGCATCAAGATCGAGATGAGCAGGATTTTACGCAACCGATTGTCTCGGTTTCCCTTGGCTTGCCGGCCAAATTTCAATTTGGCGGTACGGCACGTAATGATGCAAAACAGCAAATTCTGTTATCACATGGGGATGTGCTGGTTTGGGGGGGAGCGAAAAGGTTGAATTTTCATGGGGTATTGCCCCTGAAAGACGGCCATCATCCATTATTGGGCAGAAAACGAATCAATCTGACGTTTCGCCAGGCTGGTTAAGCGGTACGAGATTAATCCATTATCAGAGTGAGTAGATATTCGGCAAACTGAATTTGATCCCCCGCAACCAATTTGCGACGTTTTCGGGTTTCGGTCGTACCATTAACGGTCACTTGGCCATCACTGATGACTAATTTGGCTTCTGCACCACTGCTGACGAGCCCCTCAAATTTTAAGACTTTGTAGAGTTCGACCGGGCTACTGTGGATATGAACCGTTATTTTTTCTAATGCCATTTTTCGTACTCAGTCAGTCAAGATAGGGATTGAATTTGTAAATAAATTTAATCAGCGCATAATCCCCTTTTATTTTCGGAAAACGCACATGAAATTGATTGTAAATGTCATGCAGTTGCTGATTATTAGCGCTTTACTTTATCCGGTAGCGTACTGGTGGGAGACCGATCAGATAACACAGCGTTGTGAGGCATTGACAACCGGCATGACGCAAGATGAAGTCTCAGTCTTAACGGATTCCTTTTTATACAATCGTCAGATAATCCCTCAGGAAGACAACCATCACTGGCATTGGCAGCTTGTGTCAAGAACCTCTTTTTCAGGCTTCCATTGTGCGCTTCATGGCCGGGGTAACCGACTCGCTGAAGCGCACATTGAAGAGAATGCTACTCACTAAAACGGATTAGAAACCTGAAGCAAAGTTAATCAGGATACCCGCTGCCACGGCAGAACCAATTACCCCGGCGACATTTGGTCCCATTGCATGCATCAGCAGGAAGTTATGTTTATCGGATTCCAGCCCCAATTTATTGGAGACACGGGCAGCCATTGGCACCGCTGATACACCGGCCGAGCCAATAAGTGGATTGATTGGCTCTTTGGTCACTTTGTTAAGCAGTTTCGCCATAATGACGCCGGAAGCGGTACCAATTGAAAATGCCGCCATACCCAGAATCAAAATACCCAATGTTGTTGGGTTCAAGAAAGACTCTGCGCTGAGCTTAGAGCCTACAGCAAGTCCCAAGAAAATGGTTACCGTGTTGATCAAAGAGTTTTGTGTGGTGTTACTTAAACGATCGACCACGGCACATTCTTTCATCAAATTACCGAAGCAGAACATACCCAGCAGCGGTGCAGCATCAGGTAACAAGAAGGCGACCAGAATCAGTAATACTAGCGGGAAGACGATTTTTTCACGTTGAGAGACTTCACGCTGCTGATGCATACGGATTTTTCGCTCATTTTCTGTCGTCAATGCACGCATGATTGGCGGCTGAATCAGTGGCACGAGTGCCATGTAAGAATAGGAAGCAACAGCAATCGCACCCAATAATTCAGGTGCCAGTTTACTGGCAACATAAATTGAGGTTGGCCCATCGGCACCACCAATAATGCCGATAGCAGCAGCATCCGCAAGGCTAAAGTCGAAAACCCCCATCGCAGAAAGCAAGACAGCGCCCATTAAGGTAGCAAAAATACCAAACTGGGCTGCCGCGCCTAAAAACAAGGTTTTCGGATTGGCAAGTAACGGACCGAAGTCGGTCATGGCGCCAACACCCATAAAAATGATTAAGGGAAAGGCACCGCTTTCAATACCAACAGTATAAAAAATATGCAAAATACCGCCGGCTTCCGCCAGGCCGGCACCCGGAATGTTTGCCAATACGCCACCAAAACCAATCGGAACCAACAACAAGGGTTCAAAGTTTTTCTTGATAGCGAGATAAAGCAACAGCATGCCGATTAAAATCATAACGGCTTGACCAGCTTCTAGCTGATGGATGCCGGTTGCGTTCCAAAGTGTGACTAGTTTTTCCATGCTGCGCCTTTATCCAATCGTTACTAATACATCGCCGACTTTTGCCGTATCGCCCGGTTTAACATAGACACCGGTAACCGAACCTGCTTTTTCTGCGACAATCTGGGTTTCCATTTTCATGGCTTCAAGGATTAACAGAACATCACCTTCATTGACTTCTTGACCTTGATTGACAAGGACTTTCCAGATATTTCCCGATAAGGGCGCCTTGACAGGCTGGTCATTCCCAGAAGTCGCCGCAGGCGTTGCAGCAGCGGGTTGACTGGCTACCTGACCAATATCACCACCTTCGTTGACTTCAACAACATACTGTTGACCATTCACGTTAATGGTGTAAGTTTCAGGGCTATTTGCTGATTTTTGTGCCGTTGCCGCCGCAGCCGAGGCCAATGTCGGTACCGGCTCAAACGCATCTGGGTTGTGACGATTTCTCAAGAACTTCAAAGCCGTTTGGTGGAACAGGGCATAGGTTAATACGTCATCAATCTTCTGATCACCTTCAGCCAACTCGAAACCTTCTTCTGCAGCAAGGCTATCAAGCTCGCTGGTTAAGGTATCAAGCTCTGGATCTAAATTATCTGCAGGGCGGCAGGTAACAGGCTGATTGCCTTCCAATACCCGTTGTTGCAATTCCTGATTAAATGCCGCTGGCGCTGCACCGTACTCACCACGAAGTAAAGCCTGGGTTTCTTCGGTGATGGTTTTATAGCGTTCACCGGTCAGCACATTGATGACCGATTGTGTGCCAACGATCTGGGAGGTTGGCGTGACCAACGGGATAAACCCCAGGTCTTCACGGACACGTGGGATTTCTTTCAGAACTTCGTCCATTCGATCCAAGGCATTTTGTTCGCGAAGCTGGTTTTCCATGTTGGTTAACATACCGCCCGGAACCTGCGCGACCAGAATACGAGAGTCGACGCCACGCAAAGACCCTTCAAATTGCGCGTATTTTTTGCGAACTTCACGGAAGTAGGTAGCGACTTCTTCAAGCAGCTCAATATTTAGACCTGTATCTCGCTCAGTCTCTTCAAAAATAGCGACAACCGACTCAGTTGCTGAGTGGCCATAGGTCATCGACATTGATGAAATGGCACTATCAACATTATCAATGCCTGCTTCGACGCATTTCATAATCGTTGCGGTTGATAAGCCTGTGGTTGCATGAGACTGCATATGGATTGGAATAGTGACGGTTTGCTTAAGGCTTTTAACCAGTTCATAAGCTTTATAAGGCTTAAGCAAACCAGCCATATCTTTGATGCAGAGCGAATCAGCGCCCATTTCTTCAATACGCTTGGCCATGTCCAGCCACATTTGCAAGTCATGAACCGGGCTGATGGTGTAAGCCATAGTGCCTTGGGCATGTTTGCCGGTTTCTTTGACGGCTTTCAGGGCGACTTCCAAGTTGCGCGGATCATTCATCGCGTCAAACACACGAAATACGTCAACGCCATTGATAGCGGCGCGTTCTACGAATTTGCGAACCACATCATCAGCGTAGTGCCGATAACCTAATAGGTTCTGTCCGCGAAGCAACATTTGTTGTTGGGTTTTAGGCATCGCTGCTTTCAAGCTGCGGATACGATGCCACGGGTCTTCGCCTAAATAACGAATGCAGGCATCAAACGTGGCACCACCCCAGCTTTCTACTGACCAGAAGCCAATATTGTCGAGTTTGTCAGCAATAGGCAGCATGTCGTCGAGCCGAAGTCGCGTGGCAAAGAGAGATTGATGCGCATCACGCAGGACGACATCAGTAATGCCGAGTGAATTTTTGGTATCGCTCATAATAGGGCCTTAAGCAATTCGAAGGAACAAGAGGAATTATTTGTTTTTTTGCCGAAAACGATGAACGGCAGCAGATAAAACGCTGATAAGATTGGCATCTTTATCTTTCGTCGTGGTGTTATTAACCGGGTTGCCTAATACTGCCGTGGGCGCCGGAATGCCTTCTTCGGGCAATAAACCAACCCGTTTTTCATAAAAAGTAATGACGCGAGACATCAGTGCTGTTGCCACAACCAAAAGGGTGAGAAAGACAAAGACAAAACCCATTCCCAGCAACATCAAGTTAAGTCCTTCCGAAATCAGATCATTTTCTGTCATTTTGTTCTCCAGAGTGAACTGGCCATTAGCGTATGAATCTGTGAATTCAGGCAGTCCGGTTAAAACAGCCGGGCATTATAACATTCTTGACCGGTGTCACCTATTGTCACTTATTAATAACCTTTTACTGGGGATAACCAAGCGCTTGCTGCAATTTAATGCAAGCACGTTTGGCAGGGTATACTGCGAGGCTGAAAATATCATTTTAAGGAGTATTTGCGATGAATCCCGGGCGGACAGATTTTTGGTTTTTACCGCTGGGAGGGTGTGGCGAGATCGGCATGAACCTGAATCTTTATGGCCACAATGGACGTTGGTTGATGGTGGATTGCGGGGTCACTTTCGAAAACCCGGAAAATGACGCTCACGTGGCGAGCCATGCAGAAATTCAAATGGCCGACCCCCAATTTATTGCAGATCGTTATCAACAGTTGGATGGGTTGGTTATTACTCATGCCCATGAAGATCATATTGGCGCAGTAGCGTATTTGTGGCCAAGATTAAAGTGTCCTGTCTACACCACGGCATTTACGGCAGAAATACTTCGTCGCAAACTAAGCGAGGCAGGGTTAGCAGAGGTGGTTCCAGTCATCGTTGTTGACCCATCAGAAAGTCAACAAATCGGGGTATTTAATGTCAGCTGGCTGCGATTGACACATTCGATCCCAGAGCCATTTGCACTGCTGATTTCAACGTCTGTGGGTAAGGTTTTTCACACTGCTGACTGGAAACTGGATAAGTCACCGGTTGTTGGCGCAGCGTTTGATGCGGCGGACTTTAAAGCTTTGGCTGCAGCGCAAATCAATGCCATGGTGTGCGATTCTACCAATGCCAATATGCCGGGCTGGTCAATCAGCGAGTCAGCGTTGTATGAAGGCCTATTAAAACATGTCCAACATGCCACCGGCCGCGTCATTGTCACTTGTTTTGGCAGCAATATTGCGAGACTCAAGACCCTAGCGAGGATAGCTGATGAAACCGGGCGGCATTTGGGGTTAATGGGGAGGTCGCTTCGTAATAATTACAGTGCGGCCAAGGTGAGTGGATTTTGGGAGAATGCTGGTTCATTGGTTGATTCTTCACATTTGGGTTTTTTACCACGACAAACGGTGATGTTAATCGCAACGGGTAGCCAAGGCGAACCGCGAACCGCATTAAACAGATTGAGTCACCACAGTTTTCGAGATATGCAGCTTGAGGCTGGGGATACTGTTATTTTTAGTTCAAAGGTCATACCCGGAAATGAGCAGGCAATTGCTGAACTCATTGAACGACTAAAGGCAATGCAAGTTGATGTGATTGATGAGCATAATAGTGCATTACCTATTCATGCTTCTGGGCATCCAGCAACAGAAGAATTAAAAATGATGTATCAGTGGGTGCAACCGGATTGTGCGATTCCGGTTCATGGCGAAATGCATCATCTGCGTGCCAATGCCGGTATTGCTAAATCGGTTGGCATTCGTCAGCAGTTGGTTGGTCAGAATGGGGATATTTTTTATATTTCACCCGCGATCGGTATTCGGCGACATGCGGTGCCTGTTGGCCGACTTGGTATGCAAAGAAATGGAAAATTAAAAAAGCTCTACTAAGCTTCTGCATCAAATAACGGGCCACGTCTATCCGCTGAGACCCGCCGCTCAATAACGGGTTTTTTTGCTTGTCGCCGCCGCTCTTGATTTCGTCGCTCATGCATGATCATATTGGGTGCTTGAGAGACAATTGCATGCACCGGAGGTACCGATGTGTTGGGTGCTTGATAAGTAAATGTCTGCTGATAAAAACGTGGAATCTCAATCATGTCTGCACGATTATGTTGTTAACTACTAATTTTATCGGATTGATTTTTAATAACTTTAAAAATCAAGTTTGATACAAGACCGCCAACGTTTTTTGAAATGCGAGCCTAGTCAGCGAAGCCTGAAGAGCCTAATTCAGAAATTAAAGCTGTGAGACAGCCCAACTTTTTGTCAAAATCTAGGTCACAAATTTAATAACAACCGTTTGGTTGTGTTTCACACGGTGGAGTAGAGAGAGCAATGCAATATATTTTAGCGTTAGTAATGAGTTTGATGAGCCTGTCTGTTTCAGCTGAATCAGACAAAGTGTGTCCTGAGTTTCTGGATTACGAATTACCAAGATT
The DNA here is from genome assembly GCF_000260965.1 of Methylophaga frappieri. Taxonomy (NCBI): domain Bacteria; kingdom Pseudomonadati; phylum Pseudomonadota; class Gammaproteobacteria; order Thiotrichales; family Piscirickettsiaceae; genus Methylophaga; species Methylophaga frappieri. Next base: position 224,686 of record NC_017856.1, on the reverse strand, counting down.
ACATTCGAATGAAACGGTTAATTTGTGCGATATCGCGGCTGGAAAACCGCTGATGATTGTCAATACGGCGAGCCATTGCGGATTTACTCGGCAATTTGAAGGCTTGGAAGCCGTCCATCAAAAGTATCAGGACAAAGGGTTGGTTGTTGTCGGTTTTGCCAGCAATGATTTCAATCAAGAAGCGAAAAGCGAAGCAGAGGCCGAGCGGATTTGCCGCGAAAACTTTGGTGTAACATTTACGATGATTGCACCGAGTTACGTAACAGGCGATCGTGCAAACCCCATTTTTCAGGAAATTAACAAACAGACGCGTGAGCCTGGCTGGAATTTCAATAAGTACCTGATTACACCGCAAGGTCGTGTCAGCGCTGCATTTCCCAGCAAAATTGAACCGGATAGCGAAACTGTGAGTGATGCGATTGCCTCACTTCTGCGATAAACTCACATTACGGTAGCTGAAATTAAGTGATTTCCCCTCAAGTAGGGGAAGTCACTTATTGGTTTTATATCGGTGTATTAATCATCTCAATAAACAGCATTACTTTTCTACGCGCTTCCTATCTCATTTTCCCAAGCAAATTCCATTTCATCTGCGCTATCGCTGGTTCAATTATGCTCAATCTATTTTTACTTGAATGTGGGTGAGGTTTTCTATAAATTTTCTATTTAGAATAAATTTTGTGGAAAATATAAAAATGCTGACTAAACGAGCCAAAGATACTCTCGTTTTTATTGAAAATTACATCCGCGAGCATCATGAAGCGCCAACCATTGAAGAAATTGCTTCTGGAATCGGGATTTCCTCTCTAGGCAGTACTTATACCTATATCAGTCAACTAGTTGAGGCTGGAAAATTAAAGCGGTTTAACAATAAGAGCAGAGGCCTTGAATTGATGTCTTTCACTACAGAGCAAGACTTTGCGCTTCCGATGATGGGTAAAATCGCCGCGGGTCGCCTGATAGAGGCGGTGCCAGATGAAACAGAAATTAATGTTGGGCAAATGTTTGCTGGGAAAGGGCGCTACGTATTAAAAATATCTGGCATGTCGATGATGAATGAAGGTATTCGATCTGGTGATTATGTCGTGATAGATAGCACACGCGCCGCCAAGCATAAAGATATTGTGGTGGCGCTTGTCGATAATACGGATGCAACGTTGAAAACGTTATTGATCAATGATGATGATACTGTGACATTAATGCCAGCAAACCCCGATTTTGAGGCGATCACACTGGGTGCCAGACGAGTTCGTATTCAAGGTGTGGTGGTAGGGCAAATGCGAACCTACCCATAATGCAAATCTATCTATGGGCCAGTTTGTGTTTGTGTAAGCATTCAGGGCGTTAGAAATAAACAAAAAAGGCCTAGCAATATTAGCTAAGCCTTTTATGATTATGGCGCGCATGGAAGGATTCGAACCTCCGACCGCCTGGTTCGTAGCCAGGTACTCTATCCAGCTGAGCTACATGCGCTAAAGCGGTAAATTATACTTTTTTTCTACATTGGTTAGCAATGATAAAAACAAGTAATTTGGCGGAGAGCGAGGGATTCGAACCCTCGATAGGGTATAAGCCTATACGCCCTTAGCAGGGGCGCGCCTTCAGCCACTCGGCCAGCTCTCCATCAAAGCCGGCTATTATACCAGCTATGATAGATTTGGCTAGTTAAAACCGAAGATTATCCAACATTAGATTGATCTTTTTCTGCCTGAATTCGATCATAAATTTCTTCACGGTGAACAGTAACGTCTTTTGGTGCATCCACACCAATACGAACTTGGTTACCTTTGACTCCCAAAACGTTGACTACAACATCATCACCGATGATCAGTGATTCTCCAACGCGTCGTGTAAGTATTAACATGGTATTCCCCTTACTCTGTTATTGACCGGACTGTACTTTATTTTAACCGGACACTTTTATCCTGTTTAACTTTTAAGCGGAGCTCTTTGTCTCCTGCACAATATCTGACAACGGAATTAAGTAATCTATCCGAAAACAGTTGTGCACTATTATATCAGGCTTTAACTGATATAATCAGGAATAAGTTCCTGATATCAATGGTTTAGTAACCCTGTTCAAGGTTGAAGGCTTTGTGTAAGGCGCGTACGCCAAGTTCAAGATATTTCTCGTCAACCACGACGGAAATTTTGATTTCTGACGTGGAAATCATACTGATATTGATATTCTCTCTGGCAAGTGCTTCAAACATATTGCTAGCGATACCAGCGTGTGAACGCATGCCAACACCCACTACGGATATTTTTGCAATATGGTCATCACCGGTGACTTTTCGTGCGTTGAGTTCAGTGGCGATGTTCTGCAGGATTTTCTGTGCGGCGAGATAGTCATTTCGGTGCACCGTGAAAGTAAAGTCCGTCGTGGCATCATGCCCCGTATTTTGAATAATCATATCCACTTCAATATGCTGAGCGGCAATCGGTCCCAGAATTTTGTGAGCAACGCCAGGTTGATCCGGGACCCCATCAATCGTCAACTTAGCCTCATCGCGATTAAAAGCGATACCAGAGATTAAAGCTTGTTCCATATTTGTTTCCTCAGATGTAATCAGTGTACCGCCACCTTCAGTGAAGGAGGAGAGTACCCGTAACGGAACATTGTATTTACTTGCAAATTCAACAGACCTTATTTGTAATACTTTGGCGCCCAAACTTGCCATTTCCAGCATTTCTTCAAAGGTAATTCGATCCAGTCGCCGTGCTTCAGGCACAACTCTAGGATCGGTTGTATAAACCCCGTCAACATCGGTGTAAATCTGACATTCGTCGGCCTTCAAAGCCGCAGCCAAGGCGACGGCAGTTGTGTCGCTTCCACCACGGCCAAGCGTCGTGATATTGCCTTGTTCATCGCAGCCTTGAAAACCAGCGACGACCACTACTTTGCCTGCCTCTATATCCGAACGAATTTTGGTTTCATCAATTTTGATAATGCGTGCTTTGTTGAAGGCATCATCAGTGAGAATTTTGATTTGAGGGCCCGTGTAAGATTGTGCCGTCATACCCGCTTGCATAAGTGCCATACTGAGCAGGGCAATAGTGACTTGTTCACCGGTTGACAGCAAAACATCCAACTCGCGACCACGAGGATCTTGGTTAATATCTTTGGCTAAGTTGAGCAAGCGATTTGTTTCGCCACTCATCGCGGAAACAACCACGACAATGTCGTGACCTTGTTGCCGGTATTGAATAACTTTTTTTGCGACTTCCTGAATACGTTCGACAGTGCCGACAGAGGTTCCGCCATATTTTTGTACAATAAGCGCCATAATTATGCTTCCAGCTTGTCAGTTACCCATTGGGCTACTGAATCAAGGGCTTGAGAGAGATTTTCGGGTTGATTACCACCGCCTTGTGCCATGTCTGGGCGACCGCCACCTTTACCGCCTACTTGTTTGGCAACATGCGCGACTAAATCGCCGGCTCGTACTTTTTCTGTTTGCGCCTTGGTGACACCGGCTATCAGGGTGATTTTGTCATCGCTAACGTTGGCGAGAACGATAACGGCATCTCCTAACTTATTTTTCAATTGGTCCATAGCATCACGAAGCGCTTTGACATCGACGCCATCTAATTTTGCGGCCAAAACTTTGACACCATGAATATCAATAGCCTCGTTCGCCATATCTTGTCCGGCGCTACTCGCCAATTTTGCTTTTAGTGATTCTAATTCTTTTTCCAGCTGCCGGTTTTTTTGAACCAATTGCAATGTCTTCTCTTCGACATTATCCGCTTTGGCTTTCACCAGATCAGAAATTTTGCTTAATCGATTTTCGGCATCTTCTACGATATCCAGGGCAATATCACCCGTAACGGCTTCTATTCTGCGAACACCTGAGGCAATGCCAGCCTCATTGATGATTTTGAACAGGCCAATATCACCAGTGCGTCCAACATGCGTGCCGCCGCAAAGCTCGATAGAAAATTCCCCCATGCTTAAGACACGCACCTCATCATCATACTTCTCGCCAAATAAGGCCATTGCGCCACAATCCCGGGCTTTTTCGAGCGGCATGAGTCGGGTTTCAACAGTATGATTGATACGAATTTGCTGGTTTACCAGACGTTCTATTTCTCGCACTTGTTCGGCTGATACCGCTTCGTAATGCGAAAAGTCAAAGCGTAAACGCTGCGCGTTAACAAGAGATCCTTTCTGATTGACATGATCGCCCAAAACTTGCCTCAGAGCGGCATGCAATAAATGCGTTGCAGAGTGATTCAGCGCGGTGGCCTGTCGGTTTGACTCATCAACATGGGCAATGATTTGTTGGCCAATTTCAAATTGACCATGTTTGCATTCCCCCATATGGGCAAAGGCTTTGCCCTGTTTGCGCGTATCCATGACAGAAAAGTGCGCACCGGCAGAATTGATTTCACCTTTATCGCCAACCTGACCACCAGATTCAGCATAAAACGGCGTATGGTCTAGCACGATAATACCGGTTTGACCGGCCTCGAGCGTATTGACGTTTTCGCCATCCACCAGTAATGCCATGATCGTGGCTTCTTGCCGGGTGTGATCGTAACCACAAAAAACGGTTTCACCATCAATAATCAAATTTTCTGACAGTCCACCAGCAAACTGACTGGCGTTACGAGCTCGATTTCTCTGAGCTTCCATATGCCGTTCAAAGCCAGCGATATCGATGGTAAGATTTCGTTCTCTTGCGATATCAGCAGTCAAATCAATAGGGAAACCATAGGTATCGTACAATAGGAAAACGGTCTCGCCCGGAATCTCTTTATCAGCCATCGCATCGATAGCTTGATCAAGGATTTTGAGGCCATTGTCGAGTGTATCCGCAAAGCGTTCTTCTTCCAGTGCCAAGGCACGTTCGACCAGGGGTTGTGCCTTGACCAGCTCAGGAAAGGCGTCTCCCATCTCGTTAACAAGCGGGGCGACCAGTTTATGAAAAAAAGCCTGTTTTAAACCCAGTTTGTGACCATGACGGATCGCGCGTCGGATAATGCGCCGTAGCACATAGCCACGACCTTCATTCGATGGCTGCACTCCGTCAGTAATCATAAAAGCACAAGAACGAATGTGATCAGCAATAACGCGAGCGGAGGTATGTGTCGTATCGTCAATACCCGCAAGTTGGACGATGGCTGTAATCAGATTCTGAAACAGATCAATGTCGTAGTTGTTGTGTTTACCCTGCAGAACGGCGGCTAATCGCTCCAGACCCATACCGGTATCAACCGACGGTTTCGGTAAGGGTGTTAACGTGCCATCAGCCGAACGATCAAATTGCATGAAGACCAGATTCCAGATTTCAATATAGCGATCGCCATCTTCCTCTGGACTACCTGGTGGTCCACCTGCAACTTCTTCACCATGATCATAGAAAATTTCTGAGCAAGGACCACAAGGGCCCGTGTCACCCATTGACCAGAAATTATCTTTGGCGCCAATACGCGAAAAACGGTCGGCGCTGATACCTACTTCGTTTAGCCAAATATCAGCCGCTTCTTCATCTTCTTCAAATACAGTGACCCATAATTTTTCTGGCGGCAGGGCCAATGAAACGGTCAAAAATTCCCAAGCATATTGAATTGCTTCACGCTTGAAGTAATCACCAAAACTGAAATTGCCGAGCATTTCAAAAAAGGTATGGTGCCTTGCGGTATAGCCAACATTTTCCAAATCGTTGTGCTTACCACCCGCACGAACGCAGCGTTGTGTACTGGTGGCACGGGGGATTTTTCGCGACTCATTCCCTAAAAAGACATCTTTAAATTGCACCATTCCTGCATTCGTAAATAGCAGGGTAGGGTCATTCGCAGGCACCAATGGGCTACTCTCGACCACCTCATGGCCTTTACCGGCGAAGTAGTCCAGAAATAACTGGCGTATATCAGCACTAGTTTTCATGGGTTGTTATTAAAACTTTCTTTAATCTCATCAAAAGTAAATCCCCGGTACTGCAAAAAACGTTGCTGTTTAGCTCGTTCTTTCAAGTCGCTGGGCGCTTTATTACCAAAACGTTTGCATCGTACGTTGACCGCTAATACAAACCAATCAATTTCTACTTCCATCATCGCCTGTTGAATGTGCTCATTCGTCAAGCCACGTTGTTGCAACTCCTGCTTTATCCGCAGGGCGCCATAGCCTTTATTAGCGCGATAACGCCAATATTGCGAGGCAAATCGCGCATCATCCTGCAAACCTTGTTCTTGTAACAACTGCAAAACGTGTTCAATTTCATTGTCCGAATACGCGTGTTGTGACAACTTTTGCCTTAATTCAAATGCACTGTGTTCGCGTCTTGCAAGCAACGAGATCGCATGCTCTTGGCAAGAGCGGCTCACGCCTCTGATTCAGTCTCAGATAAATCACTTTCCGGTTTTGCTTTGCTGTTTTTAGGCAGCATCACCGCGCGAATTTTGCTTTCGATATCCGCTGCGATGGCGTCATTATCTTTCAAATACTGACGGACATTATCTTTGCCCTGACCGATTCGGTTGCCGTCATAGCTATACCAAGCCCCCGATTTTTCAACAATATTCGCCGCCACGCCTAAATCAATGAGCTCGCCTTCGCGTGAAATGCCTTCACCGTAAAGAATATCAAACTCAACTTGCTTAAATGGAGGCGCGACTTTATTTTTCACCACCTTGACGCGCGTTTCATTACCTAAAATTTCATCGCCTTTTTTGATGGCGCCAATGCGTCGAATGTCCAAACGGACAGAGGCGTAAAATTTTAGGGCATTACCTCCCGTTGTTGTTTCAGGGTTCCCAAACATGACGCCAATTTTCATCCGAATCTGATTGATAAAGATAACGAGGGTGTTAGAGCGTTTAATATTGGCTGTTAACTTTCTCAATGCCTGTGACATCAATCGGGCTTGCAAGCCCATATGACTGTCGCCCATATCACCTTCGATTTCTGCTTTTGGTGTCAGGGCGGCGACAGAGTCAACAACAACAATATCGACTGCACCACTTCGGACCAGCATATCGGCGATTTCCAAGGCTTGTTCGCCGGTGTCGGGTTGTGAAACCAGTAAATCATCAATATTGACGCCCAGTTTTTCTGCGTACAATGGATCGAGTGCATGTTCTGCGTCGACAAAAGCCGCTGTGCCACCCATTTTTTGCATTTCGGCAATGGCATGCAGCGTTAAGGTGGTTTTGCCCGAAGATTCCGGACCATAAATTTCAATCACCCGTCCGCGCGGTAGGCCACCAATACCTAGCGCCACATCAAGACCAATTGAGCCGGTTGAAACAGCTTCGATATCACGGGCGGCGCTTCCATCGCCTAAACGCATCACGGCGCCTTTGCCAAATTGTTTCTCAATTTGACCTAAGGCAACGCCAAGCGCTTTTTTTCTGTTTTCATCCATTTGGAATACCCCTGATCTGGTTCATTTAAAACATGTGATTATCACATACTCGCGTTTGTCACTCTAGCATTTTGATGAGTTCAGTTAAGGCAAAGGCAACGGCTTGTTGCCTGACTGCGCTACGATCGCCAGTAAAGCGTTTTTGTGTGCAAAAAATGTTTTCAGAATTGGCAAAACCAAACCAAACCAGGCCAATCGGTTTTGCCTTGGTGCCACCACTTGGCCCTGCAATACCGCTGATGGCAACGCTGACATCGCCACCAAGTTGTTGCAAAGCGCCCATTGCCATGGCACGAACAACCGGCTCGCTAACGGCACCATGTTGCATGAGCGTCGCTTCGGAGACCTGAAGTAGCTGGCGTTTTAACGCATTGCTATAACTGACGATGCCGCCTTGAAACCAGACGGAACTGCCTGCCAAATCGGTGCAACACTTCGCCAGCCAGCCGCCGGTACAGGATTCCGCTGTAACCAACTGTTTTTGTTGTGCGAGCAGGAGTGATGCAAGTTTTTCAGTGTATTGATAAAGAGATTCATCGGAAACAAGTGGCATACGGTAGACTATTACTTATGAAAGACCTTTCTCATCATACCCCTATGATGCAGCAATATCTGCGGATTAAAGCTGCGCATCCCGATACTTTATTGTTTTATCGCATGGGCGACTTTTATGAGCTGTTTTATGATGATGCGCATAAAGCCGCTCAGCTGCTGGATATCACGTTGACAGCCCGTGGCAACAGCAATGGTGCCCCCATCCCGATGGCGGGCGTGCCGTATCATGCGGCGGAAAGTTATCTGGCAAGATTATTAAAGCAGGGCGAGTCCGTCGTGATTTGTGAGCAAGTAGGGGATCCGGCAACCAGTAAGGGGCCAGTTGAACGAAAAGTAGTCCGGACTTTAACGCCGGGTACGCTCACCGATGATGCGCTGTTAGACCAAGGTCGCGAGCATTATCTGGTAGCGATAGCGGGGAATGCCAAAGGGTATGGCCTAGCGGCAGCGGACCTGAGCAGCGGCCGGTTTTGGATAACAGAATTAAACGATAGTGCTGCGTTACAAGCCGAACTGGCCAGATTAAAACCAGCCGAAATTCTGGCTGATGACAGCCAAACATCACAATTGAGACATTATCAATCGCAATGGCGTGTTGTACCGGAATGGCATTTTGAAGAATCTGCAGCGCGCCAGCGTCTCTGTGCCCACTTTGAAACCAGCGATTTACATGGCTTTGGATGCGAATCAGCAACCTTAGCTATTCGAGCTGCTGGTTGTTTATTGAATTATGCTCAACAAACCCAACAAACCGCGTTACCCCAGATACGTTCGATCAGTTATGAATCCCTTGCCGACTTTATTCTGATCGACCCGCAGTCGCGGAGAAATCTCGAATTAGAAGTGAACTTGAGTGGGGGGAAGGCGCATACCTTAATTTCTGTTATTGATCGAACATTGACGCCAATGGGCGGACGCTTGCTTCGTCGTTGGCTGCTTCAACCAGATCGCCGTTCCAGTGTGATTAAAGAGCGTCACCAGGCTATTGAACAGATATCAGAACAAGACTTAGTGGCCGATCTGCAAGCCTGTCTGAAGTCGGTGTCGGATATTGAACGCATTATTACCCGGATTGAAATACGCTCAGCCCGGCCGCGGGACTTTACCCAATTACGACAGACATTGGCACAGCTGCCAACGCTGCATCATGCTTTGCGTGACGTAAATGGTCCTTTGAAGCAGGTGGATAGAAAGCTAGGCGAGTTTCGCGAAGTTAAACTGTTGTTGGAGCAGGCCATTATTGCTGAGCCACCGCTGTTAATTCGGGATGGCGGTGTGATAGCGGCAGGCTACGACGCAGAACTGGATCATTTACGCCAGATGCAGCACAACGCTAATGATTATTTGCAAGCCATAGAGAGTCGTGAGCGCCAACGAACGGGCGTCAATACGCTTAAAGTGGGCTATAACAAGGTACACGGCTATTTTATCGAATTAGGCAAAGCACATCAGCTTGATTTACCAGACGATTATCAACGTCGGCAGACGCTTAAAAATGCGGAACGCTATATCACCCCAGAGCTAAAAGAGTACGAAGATCAAGCGCTTCGTGCTAAAGATAAAGCGCTGGCACTGGAAAAATCGCTTTACGACGCTTTGTTTGACAAATTAGCACCGGATTTACCCGCCTTGGCAGAATCGGCACGAGCATTGGCATGTTTAGATGTGTTTTGTAATCTGGCTGAGCGTGCAAAGACATTACATTACAGCCAGCCAGTCTTGACAGAGAGATCCGAAATATCAATCACAGCCGGCCGACATCCCGTTGTTGAAGCGGTGCAAACTGCGCCGTTTTGCGCCAACGATCTGCGGTTTGACGCAACCCGCATGCACATTGTGACCGGGCCAAATATGGGTGGCAAATCCACCTATATGCGGCAAACAGCGCTGATTATCATCATGGCCGCGATGGGCAGTTATGTGCCAGCGGACAAGGCTTTTATTGGACCTGTCGATCAGATCTTTACTCGAATTGGTGCCACGGATGATCTGGCTGGTGGTCGTTCCACATTTATGGTGGAGATGAATGAAGCGGCAAATATTTTGAATAATGCAACAGCCAACAGTTTAGTACTGATGGACGAAGTCGGCCGTGGTACCAGTACCTTTGATGGGTTGGCATTAGCCTGGAGTTGTGCGGAAAAATTAGTCCGTGATATTGGCGCGTATTGTCTGTTTGCCACGCATTATTTTGAAATGACACGGTTACCAGAGCTTTATGAAGCCGCTGGTAATGTGCATCTGGATGCGGTTGAACATGGTGATGACATTGTTTTTTTACATCAATTAAAACCCGGTGCGGCGAGCCAGAGTTACGGTCTACAAGTCGCCAAGCTGGCTGGCGTTCCAAATGACGTTATCCATGCTGCTCGTCAGCAACTTACGCAATTGGAGCAGCAAACACGGCAACTGACGTCGTCTGAAAAGCCAGCTGATAGTGCAATTAAGCCGGATACGACCGCATTACTCGCTGCGATGCAGCAACTTGACCCAGATGAGTTAACGCCTAAACAGGCGCTTGAGACGTTATACCAGCTGAAAAAATTATTATGATGCGGCGGCGTTAGTCGCGCGTTCTTTTTCCAGCAGACTCATTGCTGATGGTGGCATTTGCAGGTAGAAACCTTGCTCTTGTAATTGTTGCATGACTTGATCAACATCTTCTCTTGCTAATGGCCGGTCAGAAGACAGACGCAATGTCATGACTTTTTCGGGAGCGGGCTCAAAAGCGTTTAGAAGCGTTTCTGGCACTACCGAAAAGTCATCTTCGACGAGCAAATACAAGTACATTTCTGCTTTGCGTTTGGATTTATAGATGTGGGTTTCCATAATGTAATCGTTTAATTAATTTCTTCAATATCAAAAGCATGACTGATTTCAGCTGTTTTACCGAGCATAATCGAGGCAGAACAGTATTTCTCGGTCGATTGTTTGATTGCCCGTTCGACAAAATTCGGTTTTACCTGCCGCCCTCGGATTTTGTAATGCACATGAATCTTGGTAAACACTTTCGGCATGTCATCAGCACGTTCTGCTGTGACACTGACATCACAATCACTGATTTCCTGTTTAGAGTTTTTCAGGATACCCACGACGTCATAGGCGGTGCAGCCAGCCATGCCCAGCAGTAATAACTCCATTGGCCGCATGCCCGTGCCTTGTCCACCGGCTTCAGCCGGGCCTTCCATCACTACGGTATGGCCAGTGCCACTTTGGCCCAGAAAAAGAACATCCTCAACCCATTTCACACGTGCTTTCATTAGATTCGATTACCTTATCGCTACATTGCTAAAACGTGACAATTTTGCCATATTCATCTGCATCGGGCAGTAACTGTTGTTTGGCATATGCCCCTTTTGGTTTGGAAAAAGCGATGGATTATCATAAACATAAAGCAATAGAATCTGGTTTGGCAGAATTTTTTCAGTTTTGTCACAGCCGGCATTATCCCGCAAAAACCATTATTGTCCGGCCCGGGGATGCGGCAGATAAACTGTATTATCTGCGTGAGGGATCCGTCAGCATCTGCATGGAAAACGAAGAGGGTGAAGAGCTTATTGTGGCTTATCTTAATCAGGGTGATTTCATTGGTGAGGTCGGTTTATTTTCAGAGGTCGGCGATCGCATGGTCACGGTGCGGGCGCGGAGTGACTGCCGCACAGAAGAAATCAGTTACCAACAGATTCGCAGTATGGCGGAAACCCACCTGAAAAACTGCTATCCAATGCTGTTACAAACCCTTGCAGAGCAATTAGCGCGTCGTTTATTAAGCACGACACGCAAAGCATCTGACATGGCATTTCTTGATGTGGCTGGTCGTGTGATGGCCGCATTGGAAGAATTATCTATCCAGCCCGATGCCATGCGTCATGAAGAAGGGATTCAGATTAAAGTGACGCGTCAGGAAATTAGCCGTATTGTTGGCTGTTCACGCGAAATGGTTGGCCGTGTCATGAAAGAGCTTCAAGAGCAGGGCACGCTATGGGCGCATGGTAAAACGGTTATCTTGTACGATGAGTCACATCGACGATCACCGGTTCAAATCAAAAAACGCGCAATTTAAGATTCGAACAAGGCTTTTAGTGCTTGTCCTGGATCTGGGGCGCGCATAAAAGTTTCGCCGATCAAAAAAGCGTTTACATCATGATTTCGCATTTGTTCAACATGCGCTGCGGTATGAATGCCACTTTCTGTTACGACAATCACGTCATCAGGGATTTGCGGCAAAAGTGCCAAGGTTGTTTGTAGCGAGATTTCAAAGCTCCGTAAATCCCGGTTATTAATGCCAATCAGGGGTAAATTCAAGCTTAGTGCCCTTTGTAACTCAATGGCATCATGGACTTCAACCAAGACATCCATATCCAGTTGCAAGGCCAATTGACTGAGGTTTTCTAACTGCGCATCGGTTAAAGCGGCAACAATCAATAAAATACAGTCTGCATTGATAGCCCTTGCTTCAAAGACTTGATATGGGTCAACAATAAAGTCTTTTCGAATCACGGGTAAGTCACAAGCTTCCCGTGCCTGTTGCAGATAGTCTTCGTGACCTTGAAAAAAATCTCTATCCGTTAAAACAGATAAACAAGCGGCACCTCCTGCTTGATAGGAGCGGGCAATCTCCGCCGGGTGAAAATCTTCTCGAAGCAGACCTTTACTTGGCGAGGCTTTTTTTACTTCGGCAATGACGGCGCTTTGTCCTGCCGCCAGTTTCGTTTGCATTGCCGTGACAAAGCCACGAACGGGCAGGGCTTGCTCAGCAAGCTGCTGCATTTTTTGCAATGGAACGCGACCGTTACGTTCGGCAATTTCCTGTTGCTTGCGTTGCAGAATTTTGTTGAGAATATCGGGCTTACTATTCATTTGTCAGTCCCTGACTGCATTGAATCAGTGCATCAAGCTTTTTGGCTGCTACACCGTTATCGATTAAGTTTTGTGCTAATTGGATGCCACTTGCCAGATCGTCACTTAAATCAGCGGCATAAATCGCAGCGCCCGCATTTAAGACAACAATATCTCTGGCCGGACCAGAATGCCCTGCAAAGATGGATTGAATCATCGCTAAACTTTCCGTGACATTATTGACACTAAGTGCGGTGATATCTGCACGCTGTAGACCAAAATCTTCGGGTTGAATCGTGTATTCGTTGATCTTGCCATCTTTGAGCTCTGCAATGGTTGTCTCTGCACCAATACTGATTTCATCCATGCCATCTGCTGAATGGACAACCAGGACATGACGACTACCCAGTTGCTGGAGCACCTCAGCAACTGGGCGTAACCATTGCCGATCATAAACCCCTAACACTTGATAGGGGGCACCGGCAGGATTGGTTAACGGGCCAAGCAAATTGAAAATGGTACGAACGGCCATTTCTTTACGTGCAGCAATGGCATGTTTCATTGCACCATGATGTTTTTGAGCAAAAATAAATCCGATACCGACAGTTTCGATACAATGCGCAACTTGTTCCGGGCTAATATCCAGATTAACACCCGCAGCCTCAAGCACATCCGCGCTGCCCGACGTGCTGGAAACGGAACGGTTGCCATGTTTTGCGACTTTGGCACCTGCCGCGGCGACAACAAATGCACTGGCAGTTGAGACATTAAAACTACTGGCGCCATCGCCGCCTGTGCCACAGGTATCAATGATGGGGGCGCTTTGAATCGTAACGGGCGTTGCCAGTTGACGCATGACTTTGGCTGCTGCCGTAATCTCAGCAACCGTCTCACCTTTCATTGCGAGTCCAATTAAAAAACCCCCAATCTGCGCATCGGTTGCCTGCCCCGTCATGATTTGCTGCATCACTTGCGTCATCTCTTCATCGGTCAGATTATCGCGCTGCATCACCCGTTTTATGGCTTGCGGCAGACTAAGCGTTAATACGCTCATTAGAGGGGCTCCAGAAAATTCTTAAGTAATTGATGGCCTTGTTCAGTCAGAATTGATTCTGGATGAAACTGGACACCTTCAACCGGTAATGTTTTATGGCGCAGGCCCATAATTTCATCAATCTGTCCTGGCTGACTTTCAGTCCAAGCCGTGATTTCAAAGCAGTCTGGTAAAGTTTGCTGCTTAACGACTAAAGAGTGATAGCGAGTGGCTTGTAGCGGATTATTCAATCCATTGAAGACGCCCCGGTCATGATGGTGAACCTGCGAGGTTTTACCATGCATGATTTCTCGTGCATGAACAACATCACCGCCGAATGCCTGGCCTATAGCCTGATGGCCGAGGCAAACACCTAACAACGGTTTTTTGCCCGAAAATTGTTTAATCACCTCCAGAGAAATGCCCGCCTCATTCGGCGTACATGGTCCGGGTGAAATAACAATCTGATCCGGGTTTAATTTGTCTATGTCTGCCAGTGTTAACTGGTCATTGCGTTTAACAACGACTTCGACACCTAATTCAGCAAAGTACTGAACCAGGTTATAGGTAAAAGAGTCGTAATTATCGATCATTAATAGCATATTTTCAGCTCACGACAAGTCACTGGTTGGAGGTTGCAAGCCGGCTTCAGCCATGGCTACAGCACGAAATACGGCTCTGGCTTTGTTCATTGTTTCTTGCCATTCTGACTCAGGAACAGAGTCGTAAACGATGCCGGCACCGGCTTGAATATGCAGTTGATCCTGTTTGATAACGGCAGTACGAATAGCGATGGCGGTGTCCAAGTTACCGGTCCAGGATAAATATCCCACAGCACCAGCATAAACGCCACGCTTAACAGGCTCTAGCTCATCAATGATCTCCATCGCCCGAACTTTCGGTGCGCCACTGACAGTACCGGCAGGAAACGTAGCTCGAAGCGCATCCATGGCATTGAACGTTGGTTTTAATTTACCGGTGACGTTTGAAACAATGTGCATGACATGAGAGTAACGTTCGATCACCATTTTATCGGTTAAATTGACGCTGCCGGTTTCACTGACGCGGCCAATATCATTGCGGCCCAAATCAATCAGCATTAAATGCTCAGCCAATTCTTTGGGATCAGCCAGTAGCTCATTTTCAAGCGCGACATCTTCGGCCTCTGTTTTGCCTCGCTTGCGCGTGCCAGCAATGGGGCGAACCGTGATTTCTTGATCTTCCATCCTGACTAGAATTTCTGGTGAGGAGCCAACCACATGAAAATCATCGAGATGCAGGTAAAACATGTAGGGTGACGGATTCAGGGTGCGTAAAGCACGATAAAGATCGATGGGCTCCGCTTTAAAGGGAATCGACAGGCGCTGCGATAAAACAACTTGCATGATATCGCCGTCAGTAATGTATTGCTTGGCTTTATCAACCGCATCAACAAAGCCATCGTGGGTAAAACCAGAAACAAAATCTTGTTCATCAACCTGGTTGCCAGAATATGCTTTTTTTCGTTTTGGTGTTGCTTCGCGTAATTGATCGACAAGGGCATCTAAACGCTGTTGCGCGAGTTCATAAGCCCCTTCGACAGCCGGATCGGCATGTACAATCAAATACAAACAGTTACTGAGATTATCAAATACGACCAGCTCATCAGAAACCATGAGTAAAATATCGGGACAACCTAGTGGGTCACTGGCAGGGGCATGGCCAAGTCTTGATTCAATGTAACGTACCGTGTCATAACCAAAATAGCCGACCAGTCCACCATTAAACTTCGGCAATCCATCGATTTCAGCAACACGAAAAGATTGCTGAAAACCTTCAATCCAGCGAAGCGGATCGGCTTCAATCAGCGTATGCGTCAATTCGTTATCTTTATAGATTCGAATTTGTGACCCATAAATGCGAATAACTTGATGGCAAGGCAGACCAATGATTGAGAAGCGGCCCCATTTCTCACCGCCTTGGACAGATTCGAACAAATAAGAGTAGGGGGCATCGGCTAATTTAAGATACGTACTGAGCGGCGTATCCAGATCGGCAAGCACTTCTCTTGACAAGGGAATGCGGTTGTAGCCCTCTGCGGCTAATTGTTCAAATTCTGCCTGTTTCATGCCTTCATTTCTACAAAAAGCCCGGCTTGCACCGGGCTAAGATTGGGGATGTCACTATCTTACACAGCTGCTTTGGCAAGTTCTTCGCGCATGGCAGCAAGAATAGAGTCATATTGATTCGGATCATCTGCTTTTGCCGCACCAAATACGGCGCTGCCCGCAACAAAAGTCCGCGCGCCTGCTTCAGCGATTTCACGAATGTTTTTCACGTTGACGCCACCATCGATCTCTAAATCGATATCGTAGCCACTTTCATCAATCATTTTGCGAGCTTGGCGCAGTTTTTCTAATGTATGAGGGATGAATTTTTGGCCACCAAAACCGGGATTAACTGACATCAATAAAATGCGGTCAACCTTATCTAAAACATGTTCAGCTAACGATAACGGGGTAGCAGGATTAAATACTAAACCAGACTTACAACCTTCAGCTTTGACTAATTGTAGACTGCGATCAATGTGTTCTGACGCTTCTGGATGAAAAGTAATATAACTGGCGCCAGCTTGGGCAAAATCAGGGATGATTCGATCCACGGGTTTGACCATGAGATGAACATCAATTTCTGCTGTCACACCGTGTTTGCGCAAGGCATCGCAGACCAATGGACCAATGGTCAGGTTTGGCACGTAGTGGTTATCCATTACGTCAAAATGCACAATATCTGCTCCGGAAGCCAGTACGTTTACTACCTCTTCACCCAAACGAGCAAAGTCAGCTGACAGGATAGACGGGGCGATTTTAAATTCGGCCATGGGATCACTCTCTGTAATTATCAGTTTTAAACGTATTACTTTACCGTAAAAAACGTCAACTTTCAGCTTTAGTGAGTGCTAATCTTTAGCCTATACTTGGCGTTATCAATGACATTTGGAGACCAAAAATTGTCGTGCCGGATTTTATTTGTCGGATTAATGACATTGGTATTAACGCCGGTGTGGGCGGAACAACAGAATGCAGGGTCGTCCTCGGCTTCGCCGCCAACAACATTAACTATCAAGGCGCAATCGACAGATCTTGTGCCCTTGCTGGTTGGGGAGAAGCACATTGCTGCGCATTATCTACCACAAACATTAGGCCAATTTCGCGGCAGCATCGTCTTGATGCATGACGTTGGTAGTCAGTTAGATGCCAAGCTGTTATCAATTATAAGGCATTATTTACCTGCGCATGGCTGGCAGACGTTAACCATTCCGCTAAACAATGCGGAGTTCACGGATTTAGTACCAAAAACGCCAGATTTGGCCGGTTCCACTGCGGTGGAAACCAGCCCAAATGCGTCTGAAGCAAGCTCAAGTGATCTTGAGGGTGACGCTGAACAAACGATTGATTCATCGCCGCTTAAAGACGAAGCCAATATTGAGTCGACGTCTCCAGGTAACATTGATAGAGCGATAGCGGCACTCGCATGGTTACAACAGAATAATCCCTCTAATTTAATTTTAATTGCCCACGGTCAATCAGCTGCATCAGCATTAAAAACGATCCATGCTTCGCCTCATAAAGCCAGTGCCGTTGTACTGATAGCGCCACCCTTAGAGATTGATATGGACTTACTTACCAAAGCGAAGCTGCCCATCATGACAGTGACTGGTGGCAGACTTGATTCTGAATACCAACAGGTCATGTCACAGCGACGTATTGCGATACGTCAGGCTAATGGATATGTCTTTGACCAGCGTCATATTGAGTCTGCCGGTGTTGACTTTCGTGGTGTTGAGGACTCGGTAGCAAGGTTGATTCATGGCTGGTTACATCGGCAATTAATACAAAAGGGTCAGCGCTAAAATATGCAGCTTTATGATGGACGACTGGTTTGGCAACAAACGAGTGACGATGGCGTTATTGAAGTGGTTGATGAAGGGGATATTCGCTCGCTGCATTTTGGTACGTTTCCCAAGCAAAGCAGCATGTCACGAAGACGTCCGCATCAATTAATCTTGTCGTACACTCAGGCGATGATGGCGGCTTTACTTCTGCAGCCAGAACCGAAGCGGGTACTCATCATTGGGCTTGGCGGCGGGTCGGTAGTGAAATTTTTATTGCACCATTGGCCAAACTGTCAAATTTGGGTGATTGAATACCGTCAGGACGTGATTCAAACCGCACAGCAATATTTTTCAGTCCCTGAAGATAATGACCATCTTACCGTCATTCATGCCGATGGTATCGACTGGGTAAGTGCGTGGTTTCATGAGCAACATGCGTTATTTGATATGATTTTTGTTGATGCTTACGACCATGAAGGTATGTCAGCTGGTATTGGCGCACAACTTTTTTTCGATGCTTGTGCCGGAGTGCTGACTGATAGCGGTGTGATGAGTATTAATCTATGGGGCAGTGATCGCAATGGGTTTACGCAAACCATGCAGCGTATTAATTTGAGTTTTAAAGATCAGTCGGTGTTGTTACCTGTTCCAGACAAAGGGAATGTCATTGCTTTGGCTAGTCACGCACCGCTAGATCGAAAGCAACTGAAACAGCGACAGAGTTTGGCTATCGAATTAGAGCAAGCCTTAACTTTACCGATGACGGCTTTTTTGCAACGAATTAACCGACATAATGGCTCTCTTCTCAGCAGATTGTTTATTTAAATTAAGGTTTTAGGCGTGACTTTTTAGTCGTTTTATGCCAAAAATACCGTAAAGTCAGCGATTAATAAGGCCAAAGTGATGTGGCGTCTGGTTATTTTATTGTTTTGTTTTTGTGTCAGTTTCCCTGTCACGGCAAACAGTGATGGTGTCGAAATTGTTATTGTTCGCGATCAAAACAAATTAGTGATTAAAAAAAATAACCGCACTATCAAAACGTTTCGCGCCGCATTTGGCAGTGGTGGGCGCGCCGCAAAGGTGCAAGAGGGTGACAGGCTGACGCCTAAAGGCCATTATCGGATCCACGAAGTCCGCAGCAGTGATTCTTTTCACACATTCATGCAGTTGAATTATCCCAATATGGAGGACGCTAAGCGTGCCCTCAAGGCTGGGATGATTGACCGGTATCAATATCGACGCATTCTTGGGGCGCATTTATATAATGAATTACCGCCTCAAAATACAGTTCTTGGCGGATTGATTGGCATTCACGGTATCGGAGTCGAGACTCAAGAAAAGCTGGAAATCCACGAAATCAGCAATTGGACAAAAGGCTGTATTGCCTTACGCAATAGTGAAATTGTTGAACTCAGCCGCTATGTCAGTCATGGCACGCCGGTCATTATCGTTGACAGTCTGCCAGAACTGGCGGCAAATGAAATTCGCTGAATTTTCAGTACCTTGATAGGGACAGTTTGATAGAATAACGTTTTGTTATTCTGAACTTAATTTAATCCCTATGCACGCTGCACCTGATATTTTTTCCTATCGCAAATACTGGGCACAACGCTTTGGTGTTGCCAAACAATTACCTATGACGCGCGCAGAAATGGCGGCATTGGGCTGGGATAGTTGTGATGTCATCATCGTGACCGGGGATGCCTATGTTGATCACCCCAGTTTTGGCATGGCTCTCATTGGAAGACTATTAGAGGCACAGGGGTTTCGAGTTGGCATTATTTCCCAACCTGACTGGACTAGTGCGGACGATTTCAAAAAGCTAGGTAAACCTAATCTGTTCTGGGGCGTGACGGGGGGCAATATGGACTCCATGGTCAATCGCTATACCTCAGATAAAAAAATCCGTCGTAATGATGCTTACACAGCTGGGGGCGAAGGGGGCAAGCGACCAGATCGGAGTGTCGTTGTTTATAGTCAGCGTTGTCGTGAAGCACATAAAGATGTTCCGATTGTGATTGGTGGCATTGAAGCCAGTTTGCGGCGTATTGCGCATTATGATTACTGGTCAGAAAAAATTCGTCGCAGTGTGATCATGGATGCGAAAGCAGACTTACTGGTCTATGGTAATGGAGAGCGCCAAGTTGTTGAGATTGCCCACCGTCTGGCGGATGGCGAATCTATTAAAACAATGACAGATATTCGCGGCACAGCTTATTTAACCAAACATGGGCGGCGTGATGGTTGGTGGGAAAAAGACTCGACGGATGTGGATACTCCCGGCAAATTAAATCCGCCGATTGATCCCTATCAAATGCAGACAGCCGCATCTTGCGACACGGCCAAAACAGAGTCAAAGCCGACGTCAGAAGCAGTCGCAAATAATGTTATAAAAATACATCGGATATCGCCGCGCCGATCGGCAGGGAAAACAGTAATTCGGTTACCAGCTTTTGAGCAGGTTAAAGCCGATCCAATTAGTTATGCACATACTTCTCGTATTTTGCATTTGGAAACGAATCCCGGTAACGCTTTGGCGCTAGTTCAGCAGCATAACGATTTAGATGTCTGGTTAAATCCGCCGCCGATTCCACTCACCACAAAGGAAATGGACGCGGTTTTTGATTTGCCGTATAGCCGTGTGCCACACCACAAATATGGGCAAATGAACATTCCTGCATATGAAATGATCCGATTTTCGGTCAATATTATGCGCGGTTGTTTTGGCGGATGTACGTTTTGTTCAATTACCGAACATGAAGGTCGCATTATTCAAAGCCGGAGCGAAGATTCGATTATTAAAGAAATCGAGACCATTCGTGATACCACCCCAGGTTTTACAGGAGTGATTTCTGATTTAGGGGGGCCGACAGCCAACATGTATCGGCTCGCCTGTAAAAGCGAAGAGATTGAAGCAAGTTGTCGACGACTATCCTGTGTATACCCAGGAATATGTAAAAACCTCAACACTGATCATACACCGCTGATTCAACTCTATCGCCGTGCCAGAAAATTGCCAGGCGTGAAAAAGATTTTGGTTGCGTCAGGGTTACGCTACGACCTTGCTGTTGAATCACCTGAATATGTAAAAGAATTAGTGACGCATCATGTTGGTGGCTATTTAAAAATTGCCCCGGAGCACACCGAAGATGGTCCATTGTCGCAAATGATGAAACCGGGTATGGGGACGTATGACGCATTTAAAAAACTGTTCGATAAGTATTCCAAAGAAGCCGGTAAAGAGCAGTATTTAATTCCTTACTTTATCGCTGCTCATCCGGGCACCAAAGATGAAGATATGTTGAATCTGGCTATTTGGCTAAAACGCAATGGTTTTCGGGCTGATCAGGTTCAAGCTTATTTACCCTCGCCGATGTCTGCTGCTGCAGCAATGTACCACTCAGGTAAAGACACACTTCGAAAAGTGCGTCGGCAAAGTGGTGATATCACGGTACCCAAAGGCTTAAAAAAGAGGCGGTTACATAAAGCCTTCTTGCGTTACCATGATCCTGAAAATTGGCCAATGCTGCGTGATGCATTGAAGTCAATGGGGCGGGCCGATTTAATTGGTAATGGCAAAAAACACTTAATACCGACCTACCAGCCAAAAGGCACAGGTAATCAAGGGGAAGGGCGTAGAGCGGAAAGAAAAAACCTGACGCCTGCAATGGCTGCAAAACAATTCCGAACACAGCACGTGCGAGGCAAATCTGGGAAAACAGCAGTCAAACGGAGTCGTAAACGTTAGTATTTTGTAGGGTTACCAGCCTGCAGAGCCAAGCATTAAAACGCTACTAATGATAGCAAACGGAGACGTTATAATAACCAGCGCTAAACGACCCAGCTCGCGACCGATATAAAGACAATCAATGAAAAACGCCATCTTACTCTCCTTGGTTCATCAGCTATCAATGTAAACCAAGTCAGTGACTTAGCGATGACACCTAAATGACAACTTCATGAAATTACTTGCATTAGATACCTGTACCGAAAATTGTAGTGTTGCCGTTTATCGCCACGGTGAGGTGTTTCTGGCGCATGAGATTGCAGGTCAGAAGCATTCTGAACGCATACTCAACATGATTGATTCCGTATTAGGGCAGGCGGGCCTAACATTATCCGAGATGGATGCCTTGGTTTTTGGACGAGGGCCCGGTTCGTTTACAGGGGTACGTATCGGTGTTGCTGTGGCTCAAGGGATTGCGTTTGCCCGTACGTTGCCGGTGATTCCGATTTCAACTTTGGCGGCGACAGCACAGCAGACCTATCTGCATACCAACGTAAAAAACATCAGTGTCGCCCTGGATGCCAGAATGGGCGAGGTTTATCATGCCGATTTTGTAGTAGAAAACGAGGTGGTTATACCGCTGAGCGAGGAGCGCGTTTGCCCGCCTGAGCAGGTAACATTAGCTGATACCAGAATATGGACGGCAGCGGGCAATGGCTGGTCGATTTATCCAGCACAATTACAACAACGGTTACAGCATCAATTGGCTGAAATCCGGGATTCAGCATTTCCTGATGCGGCTTCCATGTTGCCGTTGGCTGTTTCACAATATCAGTCAGGCAACATGCTCTCGGCAGACCAGGCATTGCCAGTCTATCTGCGTAACAATGTCGCACGTAAAAAAGCACCACAAACATGACCCGAAAAACCGATAATATTTACGCTTCGGCGTTGACAGAAATGGTCGATTTTCGCTTTGATGAACGTGTTGCTGATGTTTTTCCCGACATGATCCAGCGTTCCGTTCCCGGTTATGCAACGCTCATTGCGGGTATTGGTATTTTGGCAGACAAGTACGCCATTGAAAAAACCCATTGTTATGACCTTGGCTGTTCGCTGGGCGCGGTGACCTTATCCATGCGGCAGCGTATTAAAGCTGCACATTGCCGCATTATCGCCATAGATAACTCGGCAGCCATGATTGAACGGGCTGAACGCATTGTGAAGGCTGATAACAGCCGCGTGCCGGTGTCACTGCGACAGGAAGATATTTGTCATAGTCCGATTACCAATGCCAGTGTCGTTGTCATGAACTTTACTTTGCAGTTTGTGCCCGTCGACCAACGCAATGCGCTGATTGCCAAAGTGTATGCTGGCCTTGAGCCGGGCGGTGTGCTAATTGTCTCTGAGAAACTCACTTTCGATGATGCTGATTCGGCAGCGTGGTTTATTGATAGTCATCTCGATTTTAAACGGGCGAATGGCTATTCCGATATGGAAATCAGTCAAAAACGCAGTGCTTTAGAGCATGTGTTGATTCCGGAAACCGAGTCAGCCCACCATGCCCGGTTTGCACAGGCTGGTTTTCAGCGTTCACTACGTTGGTTTCAATGTTTTAATTTTGCTTCATTCATTGCTTTTAAATAAATGACTTATCAGCTTTTTTATGATTGGTTAGGCAGCGTTGGCCAAACCACTTGGCAACATCAGTTAGCGCAATATACGACAAGACGCCTCTCACCTGAGCAACATGGCAAGTTACCGGAGTGGCAAGCTATGCTGAAGGCGTTGCCAGTGATTAAACCCTCTGAGATAAAGTTCGATGATGTTATCCAGATTGGCAATGCGGCAGACGTTGATGCGCAGCAACGTGAGCAGATCCTGGCGGGATTAAAACTGTTGTTGCCATGGCGAAAAGGGCCGTATCAGTTATTTGATATCGAGATCGATACAGAATGGCGATCGGATTGGAAATGGCAACGGTTAAAACCCCATATTCAGCCGCTATCAGGACGTGCCGTTCTGGATATTGGTGGTGGCAATGGTTACCACGGTTGGCGGATGGTCGAGGAAGGCGCGCAAATGGTCATGGGTATTGATCCGACCTGGCTCTTTGTTATGCAGTATCAGCTGATGCAACACTTTATTCAAAGTGAACGACACTTTGTCTTTCCACTGGGCATCGAACATATGCCTCCAGAATTAGCCTTGTTTGATACCGTCTTTTCAATGGGCGTGTTATATCATCGTCGTTCACCCATTGATCATTTGATGGAGTGCCGACAATGTTTGAGAAGTGGCGGGGAACTTGTTCTGGAAACGTTGGTGGTTCCCGGTGAGGCTGGTTACGCACTCATGCCTGAAAATCGTTATGCCAGAATGCGAAATGTCTGGTTTATCCCTAGTGTGGATACCTTGATCCAATGGCTTACACGCTGTGGTTTTCAAGCAATTCGATGTGTTGATGTGTCGCCAACCTCACTAGCAGAACAACGGCGTACCAGTTGGATGCCGTCACAATCTTTAGCAGATTTTTTGACAGAAGATGGTGAATTAACGGTTGAAGGTTATCCGGCGCCGCTCAGAGCAATTATCGTCGCCAATTCGCCTTGAATTAAAAAGTCATTGGATTCGGTGAAACGGAAATCCATTTACCACTACGGTGGCGGCAAGCATCAAGCGGTTTAACAGATTCTTGATTTCCTTTGATAATCGTTAAATTGTAGGCAAGACAAGGATAGTTACCGTAGGTATAGCTGCGCTTGATATCAATCTTGTAGGCAATGCCGGTCTGGTCGTTATACCAGTGATGGCTTTTGTCGGTTTGCTGGGCGGTGAGAATTTCTTGTGTACGATCCAGATCAGGATTGGTCATTGCGGTGTCAGTTTCAATACCCGCCTCAACACCGGCGAGCAGATCCAAGGATGCTTGCGCGTGAGGCAAACAAATAATCAGAAAAGAGAAGGTCCCGACTTTGGTGATCTTAATCTTACTGAGCATGCTAATCCGTAATGACCTCAAAAAAAGCTATTTAAAACTGGTTTCCGGTTCCATGGATGAGCAAAGTCTCCTGTTTATACAGGATTTTTTTCCTTAAATCAAAGTGATTTAAATTGTGTCATTCTCGTGGAATGTTAAAATTGTGCATTCTGAACCATCACCGCAATCTATTTGCAATCGAATCGGTCGGCAGCAGACTTCACAGTCTTCTATATAATCCTGAAACACCTCACTGCTATCAATCAATAAGCTGATAACTTCACCACAATAAGGACAATTAACTGCGTGTTCTTGTATAGCCTGCATAAAAATTACCTCATAGTTTAGTGGCGGCGGCTGACGAAAAGTTTCGCTGCGGTTAAGCCTAATCGACTGGCTTCATATTGAGGCGGTTGGGGGAGGGGGATAGTGACCAGCCAAACAAATAACGCCGATCGCCAAGACCTATGCCCGAGGTCAGTTGAGTAAAACCATGTTTGCGATAAAACCGAAGTAATTCAGGATAATGTGCAACAGCGTCCAGTTGCAGTGTCTCACCCCCTGTCAGTTGCTGTTTTGCAAAATTAAGCAGTATCGATCCAAATCCGGATTGTTGCTCGTCAGGCATCACTGCCAGCATGGTCAGATACCAGTCTGCCATTGGAGCATCAGGCCAGCAATCTGCGTAATAGGGTGCTGGTATTGGTGATAAGGCGACACAGGCTTTGATTTGTTCTGATAGCACTAACTTGTAAACACTTTTAGTTTTAATTTGTTGTGTCACTGAGTCTAGGTCATAGACGCCTATCCAATGCGACATCCCTTGTGATTGCATGTGTTTGGCACAGCGAGTCAGAAGCTCACAAAGTGGTTGAGCGTCTTCAATTGTGGCCGTGAGTATATGGTGCTCAGGTTGCATGATTGTAATTAACGAAATACTAATTGAATAATCGGGCAGTCAGATTACCAACGTTGTGGGACCTCTCTTATTGCCTCAACATCATAGCCTTGATCGGCAATAAAACGTCGTAATTGTTGATAGTCTGCCTCACTTATTTCTGGTGTGCGAGCCATAATCCACACATAATCACGCTGCTTTCGACCAATCACTGTTTGCGTGTAATCAGCATTTAAATAAATGATCCGATAATCTGCTTTTATTGGCCAGATAAACTGCATGCCCCAAATTGCATTAGAACCGTTATCTTGCACAAAACCGGTCGGGTGATAGGTTTTTAAAGGGCCGTCATAACTGTCTTTTCGAAATTCAAAGGTAGTGGCAATTGAGCCATCCGAATTTCGTTCATATGATTCAAGTGCATTGTGAGCGCCCTTCTCAATAAAGGTGGGAATATTGGCAATCACATACCAATCCCCCATAAAACGATCCAAATCAACGTAATCTACCGTCGGCATTGGCGGGTGTGAGGCGCAACCTGCTATGAATAATAGTCCTGCACATCCCGTTGTCCACTTGGAAAACATAGCTTATTTCCTATCACGCAAAAAAGTTAACCTGCCTGATAGGTCGTGAACCGACTGTGAAGAATTATTTGGTCTGCTGGCGAACCAGTTCTTTAAGGGCTTGTAATTCGTGTAAAACATCATGCAGTGTTGGATCGTTTTTATGAAGCTGTTGTTGTGCTTCCTGACGTTCTTGCTCCATGACATTGACCACAATACCAATCAACATATTTAAAAAAGCAAAGGTATTAAGAAAAATAAACAGCAAATAAAATACCCAGCTGAGCGGATAAACGGCCATGGTTTCATACATGACGTCAGTCCAGTCCTCAAAAGTCATGACCCTGAATAAGGTCAGCATCGCGACCGCAATATCCCCCCACAAGGTTTCATTAATATCGGCAAAAAGTGATGTGCCCACGGCGGCAAAAATATAAACAATAATGAACATCATCAACGCCACGTAACTAAGCTGAGGCAAGGCTTTAAGCAATGAGTTCAGCAAATGGCGAAGCTCAGGAATGATGGAGACCATCCGCAGTACACGAAAAATGCGCAATAAGCGGCCAACAAAAGCGAGTTCACTGTCTTCGATTGGCACCAGACTGGCAATGACAATCAAGGTATCAAAGACATTCCACCCGCTTTTCAAAAAGTCACGTTTCCGTCGCTCGCCTAAAAATCGAATACTGATCTCAATTAAAAAGAACAGCGTAATGGCATAATCCAGCCACACCATTGTCCGCGATACACTGACCGGAATATCATAAGTTTTTGCGCCGGCAAGCAAGGCTGAAAAAATAATCACAGCCACCACCGACCATTCAAATAGGCGGTTATGACGTAGTTGTTCAAAATGGTCTTGGAAACTGAGAAAAGCGCGTTGTTGTGAAGGGTTCATCAGATTAATACACAGAGTTGGTCAATGAATTGACCGGCATCATAATCGTCGACATCGTAGTTGACCAGTCTTTAAAGACAGTGATTGGCAACAGGTTCGTTTTATACTCATCCTTAGGTCGGGTTGTTTAGTCTCTTTCTGGGGGGATTGCCAATGAAAGCGTTAACACCATTTGGCATGTTTTTGGTGTTTATCTTAGCTGTGGTTGGCGGCTATATGACCGGGCTTTTCGCGCGACTACTATATGAGCTAGCAGCACAGCGAATGCGACGCACTTTGGCCATTGCGCTTAACGCCGTATTTTTTGTGGTACCAATATGGGCGCTATTTCGTATCGTAAACAATGAGGGTCAGCTTTGGTTTTATCTTTTGCTGTTACTTTTCTACTTTCTTGGGCTTCGCGAAACCGTGCTGGCATCTCCAACAACCGACAGGCCCGACCGCAATTATGATATTGATGACGACTGATTCTGGTGACACGGAGCAGGGTATGACGACAACAAAACGAAAACGGCGGATATTACTGTTACTTGGCGTGTTGTTTGTCATTGCTTTTGTCCCGCTGGCGGATCTGGCGGCACCCCAATTAAGTGAGATGCTTCGTATTACACTCACGATTTATGCGTTGGCACGCGGATTAAATGCTGTGATTTCTGTGATGCAAGGCACCGAGTTGGCAATCGAACCGATGGGCGTCGGTTTGACCCTGACGCCGGGACAAATACTGGATCCGCTCAACGATCTTATCGAACAGGTTTCGACGGTTTTACTGCTGGCCTCAGCGTCGCTGGGCATACAACAGATTGTAATTACCGCGGCGGATATTAATCTGTTTCGAGGACTATTGGCGTTATTGATTGTACTGACAGCGATCCTAGTTTGGCACAGGCCGGGTTTGGACACAGCCAAGCCCATGCAGTATCTACTCAAATTGATTGTCGTCCTCAGTGTTCTGCGGCTAATCGTTCCGGTGACAGCACTGGTATCACATCAGGCACAGGTCTGGTTACAGCATGACAGACAGCAAGCCGTGGCAGTATTAGATGCAACGGAATCCAGCCTGCAGTCATTTCAACAGTCAGCCGGCAATGAAGACAAGAAATGGTATCAAGGCTGGCGGGATAATCTGGATATTAAAGCGAAACTTGAGCAGATTAAATTGCGTGCAGAGCAGGCCGTTGAGGCGGCTGTTTATCTGCTAGCTGAGTTTTTATTGATTATGGTTTTGCTACCGCTGCTTTTACTTATCATTGGTTGGCGATTTGTCACTCGTTTGCTTATACGTTGATTCAGGCTGATTTGGCTAACGGTGTTTGCCGAAGCGTTTCAGTGAGTGACTCCAATTCGCCTAATAGGGCAAGAAAATCGGATGAGTTGAGTTTTGTTTGACAAACAACCTGATGCTGAATATCGGCAATCTCGGCCTGCATATCGCGTGATTTTTTTGTTAAGAAGATGCGGACAATGCGTTCATCGCTATCATTGCGTTTTTTTGTTAACAAGCCGCCTCGTTCCAATCGTTTTAAAATAGGCGAAAGTGTGCCGGAATCAAGTCTCAATCGCTTCATTACATCACGGACTGCAACACCATCTTGTTCCCATAAAACCAACAACACCAGATATTGCGTATAGGTTAAGTCGTGGTCTGCCAAAAGTTGGCGGTAGACGCGAGTAATGGCATTGGTGGCACTATATAGTGCAAAGCAGAGCTGGTTATCCAGCTGCAAATTTTCAAATTTACTCATGGTTTCCTTTCCGGAAGGACCTGTTATCGCAGTTGATAACAGGCTAACTGACAGTGATGAAGTAATTATATCAAACTCAAGGCAATTCCGTTATTTCTGATTAAGGATTTTCACTTCACGTTGTGGGAACGGAATTTCAATATTATGTTCATGGAAGGCATCCCATAGCATCAATAAGAGATCGGCACCGACACGATTCTCCCCATCATCGATGCCTTCCATCCAAAATTCAACCAGAATATCGACACCAGAATCGCCAAAACCGGAAATTTCCGCATCAGGTCTTTCTTCGATGGGGACTTCGTCGCCACTGATGATGCGAGGATGACGTGCAGCCACTTCTCGAATCAGGTCAAAAAGAAAATGTAAGTCAGTTTTGTAAGCGACTTGAAAATTTAGTGCATAGCGTTGCTTGAAATTTTTATGGGTCCAGTTAGTAAAGCTAGTCGTAATGAATTGTTCGTTAGGTACCATAATGTCTTTGCCATCATAGGTTTCTAACGTGGTAGAGCGCATATTCAGCTCACGAATCGTCCCTTTTCGGCCATCTTCCATCTCGACATAGTCGCCGACGCTGAGCGATCGTTCCAGCAGCAGAATAATGCCAGAGATAAAGTTTGAAGCGATAGATTGCAGGCCGAAACCAAGCCCAACACCCAAGGCACCGCCAAATACGGCCAAGGCGGTCAGGTTAATCCCCATAATTTGCAGTAAAAGCAAGAATAGAACGAAAAACAACACGATTTGGAACAGTTTGGCAAACACTTCCCGGGTGCCAATATCCAAGTCTTCCTGACTGCGAATAATCTGCTGGCCAGCATGATTTGATAATCTCCCCAGCCAGAACAAAATAGAGCCAAAGATCAATACACGAACCACGCCATAGGCAGATAATTCAATATTACCCAGCGTGATAGAAATCCCTTCCAGGTATGTAATAACGGGGGGTAACCAGCCAAATACATGCAAAATGGCGATAGGCAGTAAAACGTAATATGCCAGCTTTTTGAATAGAATTTTTTGTACCAAGCGGTCAATGAGTTTGTACAGCATAAAAATGACTGCCCAACTCATTGCAATGGTAACCAAACCCGCTTTGCCAAGGACTGACTGACTAATATCGGCTGTAACTGATAAGAATAAGATCATCATCAGTGGCAAGAGAAGATCACGACTATTGTGAATAGAGGTCCGTAAATTAAGCAATGCGCCGCTTTTGGGCGGCTCTTTTAATAGCGGAATGTGGCGACGAATAAAGCTGGCGACTAATTGAGCTGCCAAGAACCCGAGAACAATAAAACCAATCTGGGAATAAAAGCTCGGACTGGTT
The DNA here is from genome assembly GCF_000260965.1 of Methylophaga frappieri. Classification (NCBI taxonomy): domain Bacteria; kingdom Pseudomonadati; phylum Pseudomonadota; class Gammaproteobacteria; order Thiotrichales; family Piscirickettsiaceae; genus Methylophaga; species Methylophaga frappieri. The sequence goes on along the minus strand of NC_017856.1, from coordinate 194,868 downwards.
GCTAGCGTCAGCGCGCTATCAAAAGCATTACTGAGAAAAGTCGTGATTTTATTCAAATCCATCGTTAGCAACTCGTAAACAAATCAGGTGAATGTAAAAGAATACCTAGTGATGTTCAAGCGAAATGCTGAAATGCTAGGCTGAAAACGCACTATCGTGGGAAATGTTAAAAAGACGAGACAAAAAAACCTTGTTACCTGCTAGAAGACGCAGATAACAAGGTGTGTTTGATAAATAGCTAGGTGAGAAGATTAATTAAACAGACCGCGAATGCCTTCGCGAATCACATCGCCTACGCCTTCTTTTGTGCCCTGTTTTGTCTGATCAGCTGCTTCTTGTTGCGTTTCGCTTAATAAATCACTTAAAAAGCCTGAACCTTGACCTGATTCAGCAGTGCCTGAAGCAGCATCAGTGCTTTTATTCATTTGGCCAAAAATATCAGGCATTTGTGTAACTTGAACGCCAGGAGGTAGCTGGAAGATGCCGTCTGATAAGTCATCTGTACTTAAGGAGACAAGTCGCATTTCATCGCTAACCAACATGCCATATTTGCTGACATCAATGCCTTCAACCTGATCAAAATTAGTCATGTTTTTGCCACCAAATACTTCAACCAGACGACGCATTGCCTGCATCGTGGGCAAGGTATCAGCAGATTTGCTTAATACCACTTCAGACTGTTTTTTCCACTCACCGCTCCAGTCATCACCGACTTCGACGCGGTAGCGTTCACCGCTGTATCCGGCGATCGTTTCTGATTGGCCCATCGGCGTCAGACGGGTTTTCTTTTCAGCTTGTTTGCCAAGCATACCTGCCATGCCCTTGGCTGACATCGCCGTCCAGTTACCATTGTCACGAGAAATCATGTATGGCTCACCGCCTGAAATCAGCATGAAGGTGTCATCGCCCGTCGCAAAACGCATGTGATTATCATCTTGATACTCAATGATAAACTTGCCATCAGGGCCTTCATATACGGCGCGGGTGTCAGCGATGGCGGTGTGAGTTAGCAATAGTAAGCTTGCAGCAGTCAGGCTAAATGTGGAGAGTCGTGTTTGCATTGGTATTTTCCCTAATTAACATTAATTCTGTATTCACACAGACGCAAAAAACGCATGTTCAGCTTCAAAAATACGCCCATCATACTGTTTAATCAAAAAAATGACAGACACGAGTATGGTTCGTTCATGGTCTGATTAACCACAAAATTTATCTTCTATTTACCAGGGAGAGCGCGCCGTTAAATACAGTCCTGATTGTATCGTTAAAAATCCGTTTCCGTGATTTTTATTGCCCGGAACATCGCGCATTTTCGAAAAGTGTCAATATCGGGTGCAACCTGCAGATTATTAGCGACGCGCAACACCAGTCGCAGCAGCATTTTCATATCACGTGGACTGATTTGTTCGAATGTTGCGAGTAGTTGCCCCAACAATTTATCCGTCAAATCGAATTGGTATTGCCGGGCAAAAACTTGCCATATTCTGGCTGCATTTTCTGGGGTCGGAATCGTGTATTCGATAATGGCAGCACAGCGGGAGATAATGGCTTCATCAATATCCGAAGGGCGGTTAGTTGTCATAAACAGCAAACCACTAAAATACTCCATGGTTCGTAAAAACTCAGCAACGATGGCGTTTTGCTCGATGTTATCGTGCCGTTTAACAATAAATACATCCGCTTCATCCAGTAACAGCACACAATTCCAGCGCTCACTGCGGGCAAAAATGGTTCTCAGGTTTTCCTCAATGTCCTTGGCATTGGTGCCGAGTGAACCGGAATGCAATAAGTACAGTGGCCGTTCGATTAATTCAGAATAAATCTCGGCAGTCAGTGTTTTACCCACCCCGGGAATGCCTTTACAAAGAATCACATTACCTGCTGTTTTGCCTTCAATAATATCGCCGCTGAATATATCGACATTGGTGGTTAGGACATCCAGCAGATCGTGATGGGTTTTTGGAAGAATCAACTTATCTTTTAGAGACTGATCATATTCATATGCCGTTAAGTAATCGGAATGAATCCAAAAAAACGCGTGGGTTTTCAGGTTAAAAACCCGTAGCAAACACCACTCCGGCAGGGGGAGTAAATTCTCCTCGTCGTCAACCAAACAGGACTCACGCAGCTGCGAGTAAGTTTTGACCTCATTGGCTGCCATGTCGTGAATCACTCTGGCTTTCACGGCAGCGCCATCGGAGTTGGCTTGTGCCCGGTCCGTAAATAAAAACCCTTCTGCAATAAATTGTTCGGAAAACTGCCCCTGAATAGCTTGGTAATACCGTGCCATACTGGCTTCATAATCCGCTTTAAGCGCGTCAGTTTCTTTATAGACGTGCTTCACTTCAAGCGCTTCAGCAATCCGTTTTTTATTTACCTCACTGGGGTAAAAAACAATGTAGTCATGCTCAAAGCCGTAATAGCCTTTGGTCATGCTGGGCGATAAATGGCAGACATGAATCAACAAAGATTCCTCTGCGTGGGCCGCGGCAGGTTTATAACTGAAATCAGTCACCAAAGCTGGATAGTATTTTTGGTCTGCTTTTTGGATATAAACCCAGCCGTCGATGAGGTTATGTTTCAGATAAGACTGCAGCGTGGAGGAAAACGCTTTGAAATTAGGAATCGGATTATCAAATTCACCATCCCGTGCCAGTAAAATTGCCTCAATGGCCCGTTTTGACTGTCTATCAGCTAATTTATCCGCTACCCGCGCCATATCCTGCAAGGCAATCAAAGAGAGTTGACGCGGCTCAACCTCAATTTCCGTTGATTTCACAATGCCCCGACTATCAGCTTCTTCGCGCGCTACTTTGTCCCGATATGGCGCCAGATCGCTGTGTTCAGTGGCTTTGATAAAATCATGAGAAACAATAAATGACACAACAAATCCGTTAAATTTAGTAGACAAGTCGATAGTATCAGCATCAAGCTGAGATACAAATCAGGGAAATGAAGCTGATTTGCACCGCTTGTAAAATGAGGGTGATTGAGAAGACGTTTTAACTGAATTATGTAACGTATTGCGCTATCAGAATTCGACCGCCAAGGTATATCACCCAGAAGATAGACGCTTAGCCAATATGATCGTCGAAGATAAAGCTTGGCTCAGTGCGTACGGCTGTTTAATGGTTAGATACTTCGTAAACGCCGTTGACATCAATCTTCACTGAATTTGATTTTGTATTCGTCGTCTCAATATAATTGATAATGACTTTCATTATCAACTACATCATTATGTCATTATGACAACTTCAGTTGACACCGCAGCAGGTATCGCAGATTTATATGATGCCCACCATGGGTGGTTAAAGTCGTGGCTACACGGCAGACTTCAACACGCCCCAGATGCGGCTGATATTGCTCATGATGTCTTTGTCAGATTAATCGTGAAGCCCGCACCACGAGGTCTTAAAACTGTTGCAGAAGCACGGTCTTATTTGCGAACTGTGGCAAATGGTTTGTGTATTAACCTCTGGCATCGTCGTGAAATAGAACAAGCATGGCTTGAAACCCTCACGCATCAGCCGGCTGAATTTTCACCATCAGCAGAGCATCAGGCAATCATCCTGGAAGCGTTGCATGAAGTCGGCATGATGTTGCTCGAGCTACCCACCAATGCGGCTAAAGCGTTTCTGCTCGCTGAGGCTTGTCAGATGACGCAAAAAGAAGTTGCACATGAATTAGGCGTTTCAACGCGTATGGTTCGCAAATATCTGGCTCAAGCCATGCTTCAATGTATGCTGCTTGAAGCCCGACATACTGCAAGTCATTTGTCAGTTTCGGAATTTCCGCATGAATCATAGCCCAACATATTCTGAACTTTTGGCTGGGTTATCACATCAAGCGATGGAGCAAGCGGCCAATTGGTATGCTTTATTAGGCTCTGATGGCGTTACTGAGATAGATCGCCAACAGTGGCGGCTTTGGTTAGAAAAAAACTCGGAAAACGAACGGGCTTGGTTATATGTTGAGTCAGTTAGCCGTCGGTTTAAACCACTGCGTTCGACACCCGATCCGAGGCAGGCAGCTGAGGGGGTATGGGAAGCAAACAAACGTATCCTAAAACGTCGCGATATTTTGGGCGGTTTGTTCAGCCTTTTTGGTGTCGGTGTGGTGACTTGGTCAACGTGGCGCTATACGCCAATAGCAATCATGGCTGAGGCCTGGCATGCGGAGTATCAAACTGAGGTTGGAGAAATCCGTGATGTGGTGCTCTCAGATGGCAGTCAGCTTTGGCTGAATACGCAAACGGCTGTTAGCGAGCATTTTGACAGGCAGCGGCGTCGACTAAAATTACATCATGGCGAGGTGCTAATTGATACCGCCGCTGATGCAAATCGACAATTTTCTGTTGTGACACCGCATGGCAATCTTGTGGCGCTTGGCACACGGTTCACAGTTTATACGACGGCTGAGACAAGCCTGATTGCCGTTTATCAGGGACGTGTCAGCATTCAGCCCACTACAACACAACCGATTATCATTGAGGCGGGCCAACAAATCCGCTTTGATTCGCACAGCTACGGTGCGCTTGAAAACGCAAGCAAAGCACGAACGTCATGGCATCGCCGCGTACTCGTAGCACAAAACCTGAGTTTGGCTGCGTTGGTCGGAGAATTACGTCGATATCGACACGGTCATGTGGGCTTGCACCCTGATTTAGAAAGCCTTGAGGTATTTGGTCAATTTCCCATCACCCAGACAGATGAGACGCTGGATATGTTGGCAGAGGTATTACCAATAAAAATACAACGCACCTTGCCATGGTGGGTAACGATTGAACCTAAATAAACGCTGTTTTATGCAAAGGGGTTCCGCTTTTTTGCTGCTCAATTGATTACTAAAGCAGACGCACAGATGACATCAGCATCATCGCTGGTTAAATGCGCGTAATTTGCCAATCAATTGTGAAGGAAAAATAGGATGCCAAATAGGACGCAGCCCTTTGATTTATATCCGACGGTTTTGTCGCCAAGCAAGCAGAGCGTGACCTCAACAAAACATTTTCCAGTTCGCTCTATCGTACTCGCGCTTCGGTTATCGCTGGCTACCAGCTTGCTTGCAACAGGAATAGGGCCTTTGCCGGCAATGGCCGAGTCAGATGTATCAAATTTAGCACCAGCCACTTCAACAACCCAACAACATTTTAATATCACTCCCGGACCTTTGGTTCAGGTTTTAACCGAGTTCTCGGGAGTGGCAGAAATCTATTTTGTCGGCGCTTCCTCACTTGCCGCAGATAAAACCAGTGCTGGTGTGAGCGGTAACCATACTATTCAAACAGCGTTAATTGAGATTCTCAGCGGGACCGGATTGCAAGCTGAGAGAAATAATCAAGGACGATATGTCTTGAGACGTGCGCCGGAACAGATTGCATTACCAACATTAGCGGTGATGGGGAGACTATATGGGGCAAAAGAAACAACTTCGTTAGCCGATTCATCTGCCTCGGTGGGTATCATCGATGAAAAAGCCATTGATTACGGCCAGATAAGCTATCTGCCACAGGCAATGCGGCGATTGGCAAACGTTGAAAAAGGAGCCACAAATAATACCGGGTTGGTTGTTCGGGGCATGAATTTTGAAGGGTTTTCTCCCGCCGGCGCACCAATGGGCTCAATTTATGTCGATGGGATCTTGCAGAGTCGTTATAACTCACGTTTTGGTGCGCGTAATCTTTGGGATGTTGAACAAGTTGAGTTATATCGAGGACCACAAACGACCCTGAGTGGTCGTGCAGCCACTGCTGGTGCCATTTATTTAAAAACGAAAGATCCAACATTTGATAAGTCCGTATCGCTGTCAGCAACCACCGGTAATAAAGACCTTAAAGGTGGTGGGTTTGTTGTTAATACCCCGTTAAGTGAAAAGCATGGCATTGCCTTTCGGGTATCGGGGATATATGAAGAAAATGAAACCGAAGTGCGTTATCCCAGTTATGGTGATTTTGCCAATTATGATGACTTTCGTACTGAGCTTAGTGGGGCTTTTCGTGCCAAATTGCTGATTGAGCCCGATACCTTGCCCGATACTCGGATAATGCTGACCTATGGGTATTCCAAGGATCGACCCAACGAACGTTTGGTTGGCCCCGACATTAATGATCGAGGCGATTTTTATCAGTTTTCCACTTTTGCTGAATATCGTGAGATTGACGTTCATAACACGGGTTTGGAGGTCACGCACGCCTTATCACCTTCACTGACTCTAACGTCACAAACGGGCTTGAGTCATGGCACCACGGATCGTGAGTCCATTGATAATGGAACACGCAATCTGGTCAATGCGTTTTACGGTACGTATGACGATACTTTGCTATCTCAAGAAATTCGCTTGAATTATGAACAAGACGAGTGGCGCTGGGTGGCCGGTATCTTTGGCAGTTATGAAGATCAAGACTCCGCCTTTTTTGCGCGATTAACCGAGTGGGGGATTGAGCAGGAACAATTTTACGATAGAAAAACAACGAATTTAGCGATTTTTGGTGAAGCGACCTATCAGTTTATGCCAGCTTGGAAAGTGACTTTTGGTGGCAGACTGGATTATCTGAAAGAAAAAACGGATGAAACGGACATTTTGGCATTTATTGGTGCCGGCGCCTCATCTTCGGTGAACAGCGCTGATATCAGCGAAGTCAACTTTGTACCCAAAGTTGGAATATCACGAGAGTTTGGTGAGGATCATATTGCCGGTTTTACTTTTTCACGCGGCTTTCGTACAGGTGGTTTCTATGTAGAGACTTCAACGGGCAAGGCCGAAACTTATGATCCTGAATATGCCAATAATTATGAATTTTATTACAAGGGATTGTTTCTGGATCAGCGTTTGCGCTTGAATGCGAATGTGTTTTATACCGAGTACAAAGATCAACAGGTTGAAACCTATCCTGATCCCAGCACACCAACCGGCACGATTGTGAGTAATGCGGCGTCATCTTACGTGATTGGTTTTGAGTTGGAACCCAGCTTTCAAGTCAATGAGGCATTATCGGTGTTTGCTTCTCTGGGATATTTACATACTGAGTTTCAGGACTTTAATCACTCAATTTACGGTGACCTTTCTGGCGAGCGTTTTCCTGAAGCATCAGAATGGAGCGTCGCTTTTGGTGGATTGTATGAGTTTAATAACGGGTTTTACGTAAGTTCGGATGCCAAATATCTGTCTGCTTACAATTCTCGATTTAGCACGAATCCGCCTCTTGATAAAATGTCATCCCGCTTCCTTGTGAATCTACAAGCGGGTATTCGTCGGGATAATTGGCAAGTGAATTTGTTTGCTGAAAATCTATTTGATAAACATTATTACACTATGACTGAATTGCAGGGTAGCCCCGTGTTTGGACAGGTGGGACCAAGCCGGTTAGTGGGGATAAACGTTAAAATAAACTTTTAAGAAGTTAACACAACCTGACTGCGATATTGACATCAGTTAGTCAATATCGCAGTCAGGTTATTTTGATATGGCTTATTATTTTATGGAATACGGATTCTGCAAAGTGTCCGTTTTCTCGATAGGTTTTGGCTGGTATGCCCAGATACTATCCCTTGCTTCACCGTGGTAGACGCGTCGCATCGTTGCTTTAGCGAGAGTGGCAAAGCCCCCAGCCATTAATAGCGCTATCGCATCAACCAGAAGTAAATTATATTCGGTGTGCATCCATAACCCTGTTGCTGGCACAATTAAACCAATCAAGCTGGATAGCGGGATCGCGGCTGTCAGAACGGTAGCTAACCACAATAAATCAACCAGACTTCGTGCTGCTCCGCGAAGCAAAGACCAACCAATCGCAGCAAAAAACATCAGGTAATACACCCATTGAAAGCTGGAAAACACAGCGATAGATTGCCCCGATAACCACTTAGTCGTGGCTAACATTAAGGATATGCCACAAACACTGCCAAGACAGACGCCGACGGTCAGTATAGCCAGGATAGTGACATCTTTGCGCTGAACGGGGTCGGGTTCTTTTGCTTTTTGTCTTTTACGCCGGTTTTCTAACCATAATAAATTGCCGGTATAGAATAACCAGGCACCAGCAAGGCCAAGGATAAAATAAGCCCAACGAATCGGGGAACCGCCATAGGTGGCAAAATGGAGTGCGAAGAAACTACTTACCGCGACCATGCCACCACTCTGCTTACCAGGCAAATATTCAGTTGATTGCACCTCACCACTATAGGGGTTAATGGCAACAAACCCACCAGGATGCCTTGGCGCTATTGCCTTATCATCGTGTCCCCATATGCGGACACTGGCTCGCGGTGTTGTCAATGCGGTGAATTCGATCTGATAAGGCTTAAAGTTAGGTGATAAGGCTTGAGCAGTGGCGATTAGCTTTTCTGTAGAAACCATCTCTGCTGGATTGGTTGATTGTCCGGTGACTGGTTTGGGGGCATCCGCAAAAAACGCCTCACGGATTTTGCCATCATGAATGAACTCGTTTTGTGCGCCATACAATAAGTCATGGTAAGCAAAAACAAAGGCCGTACAAACCATGATGATATGAAAGGGCAGGCTGGTGACGCCGACCACATTATGCGCATCCAACCAGACCCGTTTTGGTTTTCTGCCCAAACGGAAAGCGAATAATTCTTTCACCAGAATTGGCAACAGGATAATCAGACCAGAGACCAATGCTAAGGCATACAGACCTGAAAAAATCCCCATGATCCAGCGATTAGGATCACTGTCTACCGGCAAACCGACCACACGATGTAAGGTATCAATAAAATCGGCGACGGGGGCGGGGTGGACTTCTTCAGTTATTAATTCGTCATTCGTATTGAGGTGAGCCGTGTAATATCGATTCGCCGAAACATCATGATCACCCGCATTTTCATCTTCCACCATCCACAGAACTTGATGGGTATGTTGCACTTCCGGGTCCAGGCTGACTAATAATGTCCCTGTAGCTTCGGGTTCTGCCGCAATAATGCGTGCAATGAAATCAGGCATTTCTGCCAAGGGCGTGATCTCAGCCGATTCAATTGGTGGCGTTGCCCAGTCTGTAAGGGTGTCTTTAAAGATAGTCAGCGAACCGGCATAAAAGGCGATAAAGAGTGCCATACCACTAATAATACCAACCCAAGTATGAACAGATTTGTAGATGCGAATAACGTCAGCGTTTACTTTCATAGGTAAGGCTCTCAGACTTATTTGAACAAAAAGTAAATGGCGAACAAAATGATATTCGCACCCGTTAGCCATAGCCAAGCACGTAATCCAGAGCGAAACAAAAAACAGGTACTGAGAATCGTTAACCAGATCGGCGGCAATAACCACATGATTAATTGTGCTTCTGCGCTAATGCGTATCTTCAATGGCAGTAAATAAATCAGGCCGGTTGTGGCGAGCGCTATAAAAAAGCCAAGTATTAATCCAGCTAAGGTTTTCGATAGCCAATCGTTACGCATAGGTTCAGTTTTTGCTTTCATCGACGTGTTTTCCTAATCGATTTCCATACGCCAATATAAGGAAATAAAAACAGCATCAGCATGATCCAGGTCATCAAGACAAAAATAGCGGCGACAGTCTGCATCGCCGCAATCAACAGAATCAGACTGATAGTGAATAACAGCCAGCCGCCGCGTCTAAGCCATACTGGTGACCAGGTTGATTCTAGCCAGAGTTGATGTTTTGAGGCGAGATAGATAAAAACACTGCCAACGAGGGCTAACAACAGAGCGAGGTAAGCAAATAGAGACATTTTTGGCTCACTAAAATAAAAGCAGCCGCGTTAACGGCTGCTTTTGTTCTTTTCCACTATCGGTTTCTTAGAGGAAAGTATAGGTTGCTGAAATACCAACATGACGCGGTTCTACGAAGTCAGCATAAGGTACTGGGGTACGCGGTGGATTTGCTGGTTCATAAAGTCGACGTGCACGTTTATCTGTAATGTTGTTGACAAAGGCAGATAATTCCAAATCACCAATACGATAATTAGCGCGTAAATTGATCAGAGAAAAGCCACTGATTTCACGTGCTTTGGTATTATCGACATCACCGTAGTAGCCGCCGGTATAGTGAATATTACCGCCAAAGTCGAAGTTTTCATTCACGTAGTATGTGGCAGCAAGGTTAGCCGTGCGACGTGGTGCATCATTCAACTCATTGCCATCAAGACCGGCGAATTCATCGCCACCTTTCTTGATTTCAGTGTGAAGCAGGCCAACACCCAAACGCATTTCCAAACTGTCTGTGACCCAAGCCGTGCCTTCGATTTCAGCGCCATAGGTTTCAACCTTGTCGACATTAACCACTCGACGTGCTGCATTTTGACCTTGATACCCATCAAAATCATTAAAGAACACGTTTGCACGCAAGGTATAACGATTTTGGTCGAAACTGGTCCGAGCAAAGACTTCGTAGGTATTGACCTCTTCTTCGTCAAAGTAGTAGTAGTCATCATTTGTGATAGAAAGGGCACCCCCGCCAGAGTTATAACCTTTCGTGGCACTGATACCAACGCGGGTTTCTTCCGTGAGATCATATTGCAATGCCGCTTTCGGAAGTAAAATACTGTCATCTTCTTTTAGGTTGTAAGGCGAACCGGCAAAGGTAAAGTCACGATCTTGCGATTCATCCTGATAACGCAACCCAGCTGTCAGGATTAAACGCTCGGTCAGCCCAAAATTGATCTCACCATAAACGGCTTTAGAGTCAGTCGTATCATCACCGCTATATACTGAGCCGCCAGTGCTATCAATATCTTGATCACGATCGTAATAAGCAAATCCCAGGAAACCATTTAAGCTCTGGTTGTTTTCGCCAAAATTAATACGCGCGTCAAAGGTTTTGCTCCGCTCATCGATATCCAAAATTTGCGTCGCAGCAGGGTTTGCCTGATAGGTTTCAAAAGCGAACTGGTAATCAACCATCGCGATCTGAAAATCAAATGAAGTCGCTTCATTCAGTCGATAGTGAACGTCTAAACTATTAGTGACGTTTTCTGTATCCATGTCACGGAAGAAGGTTTTGTAATAGCCCTCTGTCTGGGTGTCTTCAAAGTACCGACGACCCGCATCGCCTTCTTCATCATAGCGAGAATGGGTAAACATGAATTCCAGGTTATCTGTCGGCGTCCACAATAATTTGGCGCGACCTTGCATCGTATCCAGCTCATTTAAATCAATACTGGTAGGGTTCGAAGCCACAGGCTCATTACTGGTATCGGTTTGACCATCAATTAATTGCCCGGCAAAGCGAAATGCCAAGGTATCTTCAATGATAGGGCCATTCAACATGATCGCCTTATCAAAATAACGCTCATTATTTCGATAGCCTAAACGGACTTTGCCTTCCCAATCAAAAGTAGGGTCAGCCGTCTCAATATACATAGCGCCGGCAATACTGTTGCGACCGTTATTGGTCGATTGTGGTCCTCGGAAAACCTCAACTTGCTTAATATCCCAAAGGCCGGAATCACCCGTAAAGTCAGCAATAAAAGGTTGAACGACACCATCAACCAAGGTCGTAAATCGAGAGCTCGCACCACCACTCACAGCATTGAAACCACCTGCTGCACCGTTACCAGTGACACCACGCACATTTGGCACCACGCCGGTTGGAGCGAGTACGTTTGGTACAGCGGTGATGACATCTCGTAAAGTACGATATTGGGTGGTTTTTAAGACCTCTGCATCGATAACCGATACGGATGAAGTGGTTTCTTTTAAGGAACGGGTCTGCTTTTCACCCTGTACCGTGATATTGCTGAGCTGAACACGGTTATCATCAGAGGAAGAAGTTTGAGTTTCTGCGCCGGCTTGTGCACTGATGCAGGCACAAATAGCGACGGTCAGGAAGCGTTTTTTCATAGCATATCCTTCGGGGTTAGGTCTCAACGTGGCAGGTAACCGGTTGAGCGCTAGACAAATAAGTTTTGGGGGATTACATGTAAATGCAAATCATTATTATTATATAATATGTCTAAGTAAAAAGTTCCCGAATAAATTATGAAAAAACATCAGTTTGTTATTGAAAATGAGCAGTATGCGTGTGTGATTTCAAACATCACAACAGATAAGAATAATTTTTCGATACCGATTTTTTATGCCATCAACCGACTTAAGCAGGACAAGGGGGACGTGTGATCGAAAAAGACAATGCTATTCGCTATGCTGATCTGCAACAGATGAGCACCCACTTCAATGTGTTTTCGAAAGATTTAGATCACGATCAAATTGTGCTCAAAGGTCTGTTTCATCACCGGTTTACGCAAGCAGGCTTGTCTGTTCATGCGGGCAATATGGTGGAAATGTATGACCGTACCAGCTTTGTTGAATTACCACCGGCAATTAGTTTTACTATTTTACTGCAAGGTCAGGTGTCATTTTCTCTTGGAGAAAAACATTATCAGTTAGGCGCTTCTGGTAAGGATGGGGAGTGCTCCGCCTTTGTGTTAAACCAGCCAGAAATTTTGAGCCGGCATTTTAAAAAAGGCATGCAGGTGGCGAAATTAAATGTGTTTGTTGAACGTGACTGGCTGGAAAGGCAGGCTCAAACTGACGAGGATATAACACTACTTGAACGTTTATTCGCCCATCATGCTGTGTTTCATACCTGGCCAGTTTCGAGCCATATCCTTCAGTTAACCCATCAATTCTTTGCCCTGTGTGGTCAGAATGGTCTTTCATATGAGCTGCAAAGAGCTTCGCTAGCTTTCCAGATTGTCACTGAAAGTCTTGAACGGTTAGCGAAGATAATCATTCACAAACCACAAACTAACCCTCAACTTAAAGCCTATAAATCTGAATCAGATAAACAACTTAAGCAACGGATTGATGAATTACTCTTAACAATGGACTCGCTTTCAGAAATGGCTGTCAAACTTGGCCTGAGTGTCAGCACATTACAGCGAAGGTTCAAGGCGGCTTATGGGATGACAGTCAATCATTATTGTCGGCAGCGCCGATTGGAGATGGCAAAAAAGGCCCTGCTCATTGATAAAAAAACCATTGGCGAAGCTGCTTATATTGCCGGATATAATCACGCATCCAACTTCATTAATGCCTTTAAAAAACAGTTTCACATCACGCCTTCAGAACTCGTTAATAAAAATCGTCATTAATACGCCAGCAGGCCGAACTCATCCGCATCTGCCATGACAGTCACGGCGTTTAAATATAACTATTTACTTTAATAGTATGTAATAAAATTATGTTTAAAAAGTAAAAATAAGACTAGTTGGCGTCAGGTCCTGTCGTGCATCCTGTATCACAAAGATAAGTTTTTCATCGTCGGCGGCATCGGATGTAGTCATCCGGAAATGATGTAGTTCGCCGTTTGGTGCGTTGTGCAATTTTTCTGTGATGCGATTCGCAATGCTGGTTGCCAACCCAGAGTCCAACCGGTTCGGTCCGTTTACGATCGGTGATTTCGGCACTAATGCCAATAACTTTGACTGGCCGCCGATTTTCCTCTTAGGCCCTGCCACCTTTTGGTGGCTGGTTTTTTTGAGCAAGCTGTAATTTTGATCATGATGGTTTGTCTGTTAAAACTAAACCGATAAATAGCGTTAGCAAGGAGAACAATGATTATGCAAAAAACAGAGCGTGCCATATTGGCCGGTGGTTGCTTTTGGGGAATGCAAGACCTGATTCGAAAATTGCCCGGTGTGATTGACTCTCGAGTGGGTTACAGTGGTGGTGACGTTGCCAATGCGACCTACCGAAACCATGGTACCCACGCCGAGGCGATTGAAATTATCTTTGATCCCGACTTGCTTAGTTACCGGCAATTATTGGCCTTTTTTTTCCAAATTCATGACCCGACAACGTTAAATCAGCAGGGGAATGATAGGGGGCAGAGTTACCGTTCAGCGATTTTCTATTTGAATGCCGAGCAAGCGGCCGATGCCCAATATGTGATTGCCGCAGTGAATCAATCTGGATTATGGCCAGGCCCAGTGGTGACTGAACTATCACCCGCTGGCGATTTTTGGGAAGCGGAACCAGAGCACCAGGATTATCTTGTCCATTACCCGATGGGCTATACCTGCCACTATATTCGTCCTGACTGGCAATTATCGCAATCCATATTGTCAAATAAATCAGAAGGTTAAAGTGTTATCTTAATAAATAAACAGTAAGCCAAATACCTGCAATCAGCGCCAATAGCGTGATAGATGCTTTGAGTTTATTCCGCTCAAACAGGCGCTGGGCGCGATTGCCAAATAACCACACTAATAGGCCCAGGCCAAAATATCGAATACCACGCGCTAACAAAGTCGCCAGTAAATAGAGCGTGAAACTGAACCCGGTGACGCCAGCAGCGAGCATAGCAATTTGAAACGGAATAGGGGTCACACCAACGCTGAATACAAACCAGAAACCCTGATCGTGCATGGCGTTGCTAACGGTGAGAAATTGCGCTGGAGATGACAACAAGCCAATCACATAATCGCCGACCAGACCAAATAAATAATACCCGACAAGATAGCCCGTCATGGCACCCAGCAGGCAGCCAAACAAAGCCATTAAACTGATTAACCAGAGTCGGTCACGTCTCGCTTGCATTAATGGCAGTAGAATGGCTTCCAATGGAATCGGGACAATCAAAGACTCCAGAAAAGAAGCGAAAGCAACGCCCCAAAGCATATGCCTTGAATACATCAAGCATTTGATAAAGCGGCTGATTTTTTGCACGGATTTTCCTGTTATTTGGCCATGCCATCTTACCGTGTTAGCCATACTAATGGCGGTCCGTTTTTAACCAACGGGGTTGAAAATACCGCAGCGCCCCCAACTCTTTCTAGATGACAGCTGAGATATCACCTAAAGAATCCGTATCAACTGAGGGGGAAGCCACGTATGATTTCAACCGCATTGAAACAAGCCGATTCAATCGAACAAGTGGTGCAAATAATTGATAATGGCGGCACAGCGCAGCATGGGCCAGAGGAAATTGCCGGCCAATATGCGTACCTTGTCATGCTGCATCAAAAAACGGTAGATAAACAAGCCGTAAAAAAACCGCTAGATGACTTAATGAGTCAGGGCGCGATGTTTGATTATGATCTGGCCCTTCAACAAGCAGAAAACTTATTGCTGAATCTGGTTGAAACCTAAGCCATTCAGCTCAATGTGATTGTTTCAGACGGTCAAAGCAAAAGAGAATTTTATTTTCGAAAAATCGCTTTGCCGTTAGAATCTGAAGCCAGTGTCGCCAAATGGAGTTGATGACGTGGATTCAATTGCACTAATTTTCGCTGCTTTTTTAAATACGCTGACCCAGCCTGTGCAAGATCATCTGTTTGACTCACTGGGATTGATGGTCGAGGCCAAGGTGGTTGCGTATCAATCACAGCAAATCGATTACCAATATCAACGATGGCTTATCAACCACGATTCGGTTTGCCAGCAGAAAAAATCACAGCTCATTAACAGCTATTCTGACTGCACCATTGCAGCAAAACAATTCTTTCAGGCGACTTGTAATCACCTGCAACTACCAAATCGGCGGG
Organism: Methylophaga frappieri; assembly: GCF_000260965.1. NCBI lineage: Bacteria > Pseudomonadati > Pseudomonadota > Gammaproteobacteria > Thiotrichales > Piscirickettsiaceae > Methylophaga > Methylophaga frappieri. The sequence goes on along the minus strand of NC_017856.1, from coordinate 179,402 downwards.
ATCGCTATTTTCTGTTACATAAAAATATGTATTGCCATGCGGCGGTTTCTTACACACCGGTTATCGCTTCCATAGACAGATTGAGTGAGACCGAGTCAGAAATACTGGAAGCAAAACAAGCATGCGCGATGTTGACACTGAAGGCTGGCCGAACAGCCAGCAATGCCGTCGAAAAAAGCAGAAAGGAAGCATGTGCTTACGCCCAGCAAATTCGTGACAAATATAACCAGCCTTAAGCTGATCTAGATATTTTCAGCTGACAACAGACAAGTGAATTATCCAAACGTGATGACTATCAATTTGAAATAAAAAAGCCACCCGACGGGGTGGCTAATTCGATTGGTGGAGGCGGCGGGAATCGAACCCGCGTCCGCGAACTCTCGTCCATTGGATCTACATGCTTATTTTGTCTATTAATTTAACCGGTTGCTACCCGACAAACAGGGAAGACAAACGGCGATCTTGTAAGGTTTTAGTCTCTTCGCACCAAGCATACGTCAAGACGATCTCATGTGAGTCGACCCCTGAAACCTGAGCGCATGAGCACGGTATCAGTCAGGGGCTAGCGGGGATTAAGCCGCTAGAGCGTAGTTGTTATCGTTTGCAACTAGTTTAGTTGTAGTCTGTTTTACGAGAAGAACCACATACTCGGCATGCACCTCAGGATTTGTAACCCACGTCGAAGCCAGGTCGCCCCCGAAGTAACAGGTAATATGGTAACGCGTTCGTGATTTTTCAACCAGTATTTAGTTGAGTTGTTTAAATAATCGGGCTTTATCTCGCTGCCAATCGCGTTCTTTTATGGTTGCCCGTTTATCATGACTTTGTTTGCCTTTGGCGAGAGCGACTTGCAGTTTGGCATTACCGCGTTTCCAGTACATGCTGAGGGGAATGAGGGTATAGCCTTTTCGCTCCACAGCGCCGATGAGTTTATTGAGCTCGGGCTTTTTCAAAAGGAGCTTTCGGTCTCGCTGCGGGCGGGGCACAATGTGTGTTGAAGCCGTTTTAAGCGCGGTAACCAGCGCATTGGATAGCCAGGCTTCGCCATCGCGTAACAAAACATAACTGTCACTGAGCTGACATTTTCCTTCACGCAGGCTTTTTACTTCCCAGCCTTCTAAAACCAGCCCGGCCTCGAATTTCTCTTCAATAAAAAATTCGTGCCTCGCCTTGCGGTTTTGGGCGATGGTATTGTCGTCGTGTTGTGGTTTTTTTTTCGCTGCCATAGTCAGATTATAACGCAGCCTTGACCAGCTTGGCTTGAGGATTTAGTGAAATTCGCCCAAAATCGGGTAAATTTTGATATTCAGGATGTGCAATGAACAGACCTGTTCGATCCATGCATGGAGAGTGGACTTCTCGCTGGGCCTTTATACTTGCCGCGACGGGTGCGGCGGTTGGTCTGGGAAATATCTGGAAATTTCCATACATCACCGGTGAGTATGGCGGTGGTGCCTTTGTATTGGTTTATCTTGGCTGCATTTTGCTGATTGGGGTACCGGTGATGATGGCTGAGATCCTGATAGGGCGTCGTGGTCGGCAAAATCCGTTTAACAGTATAGAAAGCCTCGCTGAAGAAGACGAGCGTAGCCCATTGTGGAAGTATCTGGGGGCAATGGGTGTGCTGACCGGATTTATCATTCTGTCTTATTACAGCGTGATTGCCGGGCAGGCATTGGCTTATGTGTTTCGGGTATTGGGCAATATGTTTGAAGGCGTCACTGCAGATGGTGCACGAAGTATTTACGTCGATCTGATTAATCAACCCGAAAAATTATTAGCGTGGCATACCATTTTCATGGTCCTGACCATGATTATTGTCAGTCGAGGGGTGCAGCGCGGACTGGAAAAATCAGTACGATTCATGATGCCAGCCTTATTTTTAATTTTGCTGATATTGGTCTGGTATGCCTATCAGCAGGGCAATGCGTTTCAGGATGCGGTTAATTTTTTATTTACGGCAGATTTTTCAAAGCTAACGCCTGCCGGTGTTCTGACAGCAATGGGGCATGCCTTTTTTACGCTTAGCCTCGGTATGGGCGCGATTATGGTTTATGGCTCTTATCTGCCGCAAAAAACCTCTATTTTTCGCATGACATTAGCCATATCGGCCATGGATACTATTGTCGCCATCGTTGCCGGTTTGGCGATTTTTCCGCTGGTTTTTGCTAATGGCTTGTCACCTGGTGCTGGACCCAGCCTGATTTTCGAGACCTTACCCATTGCATTTGGTCATATGGATCATGGCGTGTTGTTTGGCGGCTTGTTCTTTATATTGCTGGTCTTTGCTGCCTTGAGCAGCGCGATTGCACTGGTGGAACCGGTCGTTACTTGGTTAGTTGAAAATTTTGACATCAAGCGACTCAATGCCTGCATTTGGGTGGGCGTATTGGTTTGGATGCTGGGGGTGTTAACCGTCTTCTCATTTAATATTGGCAGCGAGTGGACGATTGCTGGGCGAACTGCATTCGAGTTGCTGGATTACCTGACAGCCAATATCATGTTGCCTTTAGGAGGCTTGTTAATTGCTGTGTTTGCTGGTTGGGTGATGCGGCGGTCAAGTTCAGAAGCGGAGCTGGCACTCTGGCCAGCATTTATCTACCACGGATGGCGGTTTCTGGTTCGGTATATTGCCCCGGCAGCGATTTTGCTCGTTTTCGCCAATCTTACCGGTTTATTGTTTTAAAAATAGAAAAGCTGACAGCAGAATCAATGACTACCATTACCCGCAGTGCTTTGGTGAAATTCACGCCGCAACAGATGTTTGATTTGGTAAATGATGTTGAAGCTTATCCGGCCTTTTTACCTTGGTGTCGTGACAGCCGCATTATCAGTCAAAACGACCAGATTATTTGCGCTGCGTTAGACATTGCAAAAGGCGGGATTCACCATGAATTTTCTACGCGCAATGTGTTGACCGCCGGCGAGGCTATCCGAATTGAATTGATTGATGGTCCATTTCGACACCTTGAAGGGTTTTGGCAGTTTTCACCGATTGGCGCAGATAGTGGTTGCCGCGTTCAGTTGGATATGGATTTTGAGTTTTCTACGCGATTACTTGATTTAGCACTTGGGCCGGTATTTACGCAAATATCAGGTTCACTGGTCGAGGCATTTTGCAAACGGGCACGAGAGATTTATGGCTGAATCTGAGCCACAATTAATGACTGTCGAAGTGGCCTATGCATTACCCAACGAGCAGATTATTTTGCCGATTGAAGTGTTGCCAGAAACCACTGTGGAAGAAGCAATTAACCGTTCCGGCATCTTAGCGCGCTACAGCCAGATTGATTTAAGCAAAGATAAAGTGGGCATTTTCGGTAAGATTTGCAAACTTAACGCGACCTTGCAGCATAAGGATCGCATCGAAATATACCGCGGGCTTATCGCTGACCCTAAAGAATCCAGACGTCAGAAAGCGGAAATGGAAAAAAAGAAAAAGCTGGCGCAGTCAGAAGACAATTAACGGTTGGTCAGCCACGTCAGTTCTGCTTCAGTAAAGCCTGCCTGTTCCCGGGCTTCAAGATGAAACGGACCGCGAATTGCGCCGTGAAAATGGGTTTCCAGCAAGGCGGTGAATGTGTTTAACGGATCCAGTTGTCTTTGATCGCAGAGATAATTAAACCAGCGTGTGCCAATGGCAACATGACCAATTTCTTCCTGCAAAATGATTTCCAGAATGTCGACCGCACCCAGATCGCCACTTTGACGTAATTTTTCCATCATCTTTGGCGTGACATCGAGGCCTCGTGCTTCCAGAACTCGTGGTACCAGCGCCATTCTGAGTAACGGATCATGGTGGGTTTTTAGCGCCATTTCCCATAGTCCGTTGTGTGCTGGAAAGTCGCCATAGGCAAAGCCACTGCTGTGCAGGTGCGCACTCAACGTTTGAAAATGACGGGCTTCTTCATCCGCCACTTGTAACCAGTCGGCGTAATACTGATCCGGCATATTGGTAAAGCGTGCAATGGCATCCAGCGCCAGATTGATAGCATTAAATTCAATATGACAAATCGCGTGAATCAGACTGGCGTGACCGGTGTCTCGATTGTTACGTCGTCTGGGGAGCTCTTTAGGGGCAACCAGTTCGGGTTTGTCGGGGCGGCCGGGGTGATCGGCGACGGCCAGGGGCTGATGCGAGAGGTGATAACCCTGTTCTCTGCAGCGTGCTGCTAAATCCCGGGTCTGCAGGGCTTTTTGTTCGGCGTTAGAGACTGCCAGCACAGCTTGTGCCTCAAGTCGCAACGCAATGGTTTCACTCGGCTTAGTCATTCAGGCGTACACGTGGGTCAACTAACGTATAAGAAATATCGGTCATTATCAGACCGGCGATATACAGCACCGAGCCCAGAAAAACCATGGCCCGAACGATGGCAAAATCCTGCGCATTAATGGCATCAATGGTATAGCTGCCCAGTCCTGGAATGCCAAAAAACGATTCCAGAATCAAACTCCCCATAAACAAGGTCGGCAGCAGCACTACCGCGCCAGTCAAAATCGGCAACATGGCGTTTTTGAGAACATGGCCAAACAAAACACGTAATTCGGATAACCCCTTGGCCCGTGCCGTTCGGACATAGTCTTTAGTGACTTCTTCTAAAAACAGGGTGCGATACCAACGTGCGCCGGCACCAATGCCTGAGACAATGCCGACTACGATTGGCAAAATCATGAATTTTAATGCCATCCAGCCATCACTGAATCCGGAAATCGGCACCAGTTGCAATAGTTTTCCGACAACAAACTGACCGGCGATGATGTAAAACAGACTGGAAATCGACATCAGCATCACACATAAGACCACGCCGCCCGTATCCAGATAACTGGCACGAAAAAACACCATCAACATGGCAAAAGTGATATTGACCATAATGCCAATAATAAATACGGGTAAAGCGATGGCCAGACTGGGCCACATTCTGTCCTGAATATCCTGCGCAATATCACGACCATCATCTGCCCGGCCAAAATCAAAAACGAACAAACGCACCGATTTTTCAAAAAAGATGGTGTCCGTGAGTTTTTCCTGACCGGTTGCCTGCGGATTAAACAGTAATGGTTTGTCGTAGCCGCGCTGCGCTTTCCAGTTATCGATGGCCTGATCACTGATGTAGCGATCACCAAGCTGCATGCGTGCCATATCGTCCGGTGTATTGACCAGAAAAAACAACGAAAAAGTCAGCAGATTGACGCCAATCAAAATGGGTACAGCGTAGAGTAAACGTCGAATAATATAGGCCAGCATCAGGTATTTCCGGCTGATAAATCAGTGCCAAACGGGGTTGGCTTTGCGATAGGATAGAGGCATTGTAACAGGCGACGTGTTGGACAAAACCAATCGCGTTGCAATGTGTCTTAATTATTATATCTGTCAAGGAGGTAAATCATGGCCAAAACCGCAATGGATTTAGTTCAAGCTGCCAAAGCGGCGATTCAGGAAGTGAGTGTATCGCAAGCACAACAAATGTTACGGGAAGATAGTATTGCGCTGGATGTCCGTGAGCCAGTGGAATTTGAGGCCGGTCATATTGCCGATGCCCGTCATATTCCTCGCGGCCTGCTGGAATTCATGGTGGGCAATCATCCCGACTTTCAGGATAAAACCCGCTCGATTGTTGTTTATTGCAAATCAGGTGGTCGCGCTGCACTCGCCACCGCAACCTTACAACAACTTGGCTATAGCAATGTCGTCAATGTGATTGGTGGCTATGATGCCTGGCAAGCAGGAAGTTAAGATGAATGCGATACGACTTTTATTGACCACTTTATGTCTGTCTTGGGCATTTTCGGCAGCGGCAGAACCAACACAGATCATGGTGCGGGCCAAAGCCGTTGATGCGAAATTTATCGGTACCAGTGTCGGCGGCGTTAAAGCCGTTATTGAAGATGCGGAAACGGGCGAAATTCTGGATACCGGCTGGATTAGCGGCGATACCGGTGATACGGCTGTTTTGATAAAAAATCCGCTCGAACGCGGCCAGCGGCAAACAACCGATACTACAGCCGGTTATCTGGCAACCCTTGATATCGAGACGCCACGACTGGTTCGAATTAGCTTGTTTGCACCCTACGGTTATCGTCAATCGTTACAAGCGGCTTCGGTGACAACCTGGGTGATTCCCGGCAAACCTATCTTAGGCGACGGCATTATTCTGAATATGACCGGATTCATTGTCGATGCCTGGACGCAGGTGTTGGAAAGCGGCGAGGTCAATATTATGACCAAGGCGGCGCTGCTTTGTGGCTGCCCGATTACCCATGATGGTCACTGGCAGGCGGATAATTATCAGGCCACTGCGATTATCATGAAGGAAGACAAAACTATTACCGAGGTGCCAATGAAATTTGTGGGCCCGGTGGGCATGTTTCGTGGCAAAACAACATTAACCGACCCCGGCCACTACAAAGCCATTGTCACCCTGTATGACAAGCAACACGGCAATGTTGGCGTCGATAGAAGCATGTTTGAAGTACCGGCCAAAAAATAATCTGTAACAAATTGCCCGCAGACACGTCAGATTAATCATGGCACAGCAAAATACGTACAAAACAGATAACTCGGTCGTTGGCGCCGGCCTCGGCTTGCGGCGCAGTTTCATGGATGCGTTGTTGGAAGAGGCTCATGCGCCGGTGGATTTTTTGGAAATTGCGCCGGAAAACTGGCTGGAAATGGGCGGCCGATATGCCAAAGCCTTGCGCCGTTTGACGGAGCGCTATCCCATGCTCTGTCACGGTTTATCGTTGTCGGTTGGTGGCCCTGCGCCGCTCGATGAGACTTTTGTGCGCCGGTTGCGGACTTTTTTAGATACCCATCAGATTCGGCTTTATAGTGAACATCTTAGTTATTGCGGCGACGATGGTCATCTCTATGATTTGATGCCGATTCCCTTTACGGAAGCAGCGGTGCGCCACGTCGCAGATCGTATTTCCCGGGTTCAGGATATTTTGCAACGGCGGCTGATTATCGAAAATGTGTCTTATTATGCTGCGCCGGGGCAGGAAATGGATGAAATCAGCTTCGTCAACGCGGTGGTTGAACAGGCAGATTGTGATCTGCTTCTTGATGTTAATAACGTTTATGTGAATAGCGTGAATCATCGTTATGATGCCAAATCCTATATTGATGCGATTCATCCCGACCGGGTGGCTTATCTGCATGTGGCAGGGCATCACCATGAAGCCGAGGATTTGATTGTCGATACCCATGGCGCCGATGTCGAAGATCCGGTCTGGGAGTTGCTGGCCTACACCTATCAACGAATTGGCATGCGCCCGACCTTGCTGGAGCGTGATTTTGATATTCCGTCATTGCAAAGTCTATTTGATGAAGTGGCGGTTATCCGTCATTACCAGTCACAGGCAACGCAACAAGTCAGCGATGTGTTAAAACATGGATAAAACCCTGCGTGAAACGCAAATGGCGTTTGCAGGTCATTTGCGGAACCCTGATGTGCCCGCGCCCGCCGGTATCGAAGATCGACGCTTGGCAATTTATCGGCGTCTGATTTACAACAATATCGAAAGTTTTTGCAGCAAGGCGTTTCCGGTTATCAAGCAAATCCTGTCCGATTCAGACTGGCATGCCATGATTCGTGACTTCATTGTCAAACACCGCTGCCAGGCGCCGCTGTTTAATGAAATCGCGCGTGAGTTTCTCGCCTATCTGGATAATGAGCGAGATGGTGCTCAGGATCCGCCATTTTTGAGAGAATTAGCGCACTACGAGTGGGTAGAGTTGGCACTTAACCTGTCTGCCGAGCCGTATCAAGCTCGGGAAATTGCCGACGATGCCATGATGGCAACGGTTTTTCATCTGTCACCCTTGGCCTGGACACTGCGTTACCAGTTCCCGGTGCATCAAATTGGGCCGGACAATCAGCCGACCACGCCTTTAGCTCAGCCAGTATTTATGCTGGTGTATCGCAATGCCAACGATGCCGTAAAATTTATCGAGCTTAACCCGGTTAGTGCTCGACTGATTGAGTTGCTGGGCGAGGGCATGACGGGTAACGCGGCGGCGAATCAAATTGCCGAGACATTGCAGCACCCGAATCCCGCCGTCGTCCGCGAGGGTGCCCGGCAAATCATTGCCGACTGGTTACCGCGCGGTATTCTCATCTGATAGCAAAGCAGGGCGGTTGACTTGTGGAGCCCAGATACGCTGCCAGACCCATTTTAGACCAGATTCGGCATTTCTGGCTGTCGGTAACTGCGCTGGCTTAACCGGCAGCCATTTACCTGATTTTCGTTTCGCCAATGCAAATCGAAAAAAGTAATCCGGTTCCATGCCCATACGCAAATCACTGGCAACCAGTACATCGCCTAGTTGCTCGGTTTTGAACAAGCCGCGGGTAAACCAGTTAAATCGCTGCAAGTCGGGGGAGTCAGCCAAGGCGTTTATCAACGGCAGCCCACGATCAAATCGTTGCAAAGTCAACGCGGCATCACCATCAAAAACCGAACGAAACCCTTGATAATAATGCGTATCCGAAACAATAACGATGCGCCATAGCAACGTGTTTAAAGGCGCAGCACTGACCTGAAAATGCTGTGCATCCAGCTGCGTTTGTTGAATATAGTCTCGCGTCTGCTGGGCAATCCAGAATTGGGCAATCAGCCCCCAAAGCAGATACAACGTACTCAATACGGTCACACTGAGCATGATGCGTCGCGCCAGACGAGATAGCGGAAAAAATAAAATACTGAGAAAACCACCGAGCAGCAGCAAACTATATATCGGATCAATTATAAAAATACTGCCGCCGGAGGCAGGGTGGGGCATAAATGGCCAGAAAATCTGTGTGCCGTAGACGGTGAGCGCATCCAGCGCCGAGTGCGTTATCAAAGCAAGCCAGACGACAAGCCACCAGTCGATATATCTCAGCGATTGATCACGCCAATAAATCAACAAAGCAATCAATGGCGCGAGCAGACTTTGGACCAGCCAGGAATGACTCCAACTGCGGTGAAAGGTCATGCTGTCCAGATCATTCTCGTAAGGAATAAAAATATCCAAATCCGGCAACACTGCGATGGCAGCACCGACTAGCAAGGCTTTGCGAGAGGATTTGCGTCCGGCAACGGCATAACCCACTGCGCCGCCCAACAAAGCTTGTGTGAAAGTATCCAAATCTGTTTCCTCCTCCCCGAGACATTTAATTAGGGAATATTGCCCAAAAATTAACCCTGATATACAGTCTAGCGAACGGACATATTAATAGTTAGACGAGTACCGCATGAAAGCAACACATGGTCAACCGACCCAACAGGCAATCCAATCAGTGATTCAGGCCTTAAACATGGGCCAGTTTAAACACGCTGAAACAGAGGCGCGTCAACTGGTTAAAAAATATCCGAAAGCATTTGTTGGATATAACCTGTTAGGAAATGCTTTTGCGGCACAAAATCAGACCAAATTGGCGGTTAATGCCTTCCGTAAAGCCATTGAAATTGACAGTACGATCCCCGAAATGCACTTCAATATAGCCATTCTGTTAACGCAAATTGGACGGATTGATGAAGCGATTTCAGCTTATCGCAAAACGATTCGGCTGAATTCCCAGTTAACCGATGCGCATTATAATCTCGGCCATGCGCTACAATCGCAAGGACAGTATGCTGAGGCGGTCAAGGCGTATCAAGATGCCATTCGCCAACAACCCGGCTTTTTTGAGGCAATCACTAATCTTGGCGTCTGTCTCCAGACACTAGGCAAGTCCGAGGAGGCGGAATCAGCTTATCGACAAGCGTTGACGCTTAACCAAGATGCCAAAGTGTATTTCAACCTGGGTACGGTTTTAAAAAATCAGGGAAAACTCGCCGATGCGATAGCCGCTTATAATGCCGCGTTAAGACTCAATGCTGACTATGCAGAAGCCCATAGCAATATCGGTGAAGCGTTGCGTGACCAAGGGCGTTACGAAGCATCCGTCCAAGCATATAAAACGGCACTGAAAATTGACCCTGACTTACCGATCGCGAATTATAGTTTAGCCGTTTACTTATCCGACAGTGGCAATCTGAGCGAAGCGTTACACTATTTTCAACGCTCGAAATATGCAGACTGGCAGGAGCGCATGTTGTATTGCTTGTACAAAACTAGTCAATTTGACGATTTTAAATCGGGGCTGGATGCGTTAAAAAAAGCACGCCACAACTCGCCTTTTCTGGCAACACTAGCAGAACACTACGCAGAAAACTTTGGGGCTAAAAATGACTATCAGTTTTGCCCCAATCCGTTGGATTTTGTTTTTCACGGGTCGATTCCGGAGCTCAAAAACGACAGCCCCTTACTTCAGACCTTACTAGCTGATATTGAAAAAGCGGATATCGAGGAAAAACAGCAAGGCAGATTGCATGAAGGCGTTCAAAGTGCCGGTAATTTGTTTACAAGACCAGAGGCCTCTTTTCAACAAGTAGGAAAGTTAGTGGCGGCAGCGATTGATCGCTATCGGCAAACCTATCAGAGGGAACGTTGTGTGTTTGTTAAAAACTTTCCCAAAAAAACAGTCGTTGCCAGCTCGTGGTATGTCAAAATGCGACGTGGTGGGCATTTGACATCCCATATTCATGAAGAAGGCTGGCTCAGTGGTTCATTATATTTAGCGTTACCAAAACAAAAACAACAGGCGCAGGAGGGCAGTATTGAATTATCCACGCATGGTGATAATTACCCAAAACGCCATGATGATTTTCCGGTGAAAACGATTACGCCGGAAGTGGGTGATATCGTGATGTTTCCCTCTTCAGTTTTTCATCGTACGATTCCTTTCGAGTCGGATGAGTCACGAATATGTATCGCTTTTGATTTGAAACCAACCACTTAACTTGCTACAACTCAATTAAGCAGGCAGTCCGTCTGTAAACAAAGGAATCTGAACATGACGAACGCAGTGCCTGCCCGGTTAAACTGGCGTTTACCGGAAATTTTGCTGGCCATGCTGTTTGTATTGGCACCGCTGTATTACCATCCGAATCTCGGCGGCGAAGGTTTGCGCATCCCACACAATGCCATGATCTGGTTGGTCGCGCTGCTATTTGTCGGTGTTAGTTTGCGGCAGGTGATGCAACGTCAGCTTATCCGCCTGCCTAGCGGCTTTTGGTTATTTGCCGCGTTTCCATTGCTGGTGACTTTAAGTGGCTTTATCGCGGGCGTGGAACAACCGCTTAAATGGGCGTTCCGGATGCTAACTATCTGGATTGGTCTGCTGTTTTTTATCTCGGTTTTACAGCTGACGCTAACATCGCAAAGACAACGGCAATTATTAACGGTTATCGTCCTGGCCGGTTTGATTCATGTGCTGATTGGCATCCTGCAGTTACTTTTTCATGCTGACCTGCCATTTTTACGTTCGCCCACTGGCGCGCCAACCGGCCTGTTTCAGCAGATCAACAATCATTCAACCTATCTGGTCACGCTAATCGGTATTGCGCTTTACTTGCTCACGCCCAGCCAGTCTGACAAACCGTCGCCGCTGATTACCGTCTTATTCATTGTTTTTATGGCGGGTGCCGCATTCGTTATCGGTGCATCTGGCTCACGCATTGGCGCACTGACGTTATTAACCATGCTGGGATTGATCTTGGCGGCGCGATTTAACTTGCTGCGCTTGAATAAAGGCCCGGTATTGCTAGCGCTGGCCGTCATTATGATTGGCTTTGTTTCCGGGGTGATCAGTTCACAGTCGCGGGTTATCGACAAAGTGACCGCACTGGACTCGGGGTTTTCTGGCGAAGCCAGACTGTCTATTTATAAACTCTCCTCCGATTTACTGTTAGAAAAGCCGCTTACTGGACATGGCATCGGCAGCTTTCCGCATCAGTTTCAAAATGCCAAACCGGCGTTTTATCAACAAAATCCCGACGCCTACTTTGGTAAAAAACTGATTTCGCATCCGCATAACGAATTATTCTTCTGGGGCGTTGAAGGCGGTTTGCTGGCTCTGGTTGGCCTGTTATTGACTGCACTGGCAGTGGCGATGGTGTTGTGGCGATCAGGCTATCAACGCGGACTGACTGGATTGGCGCTGGTCGCGCCGATTGCTATGCACTTACTGGTCGAGTTGCCATTTTATATTTCAGCGTTGCACTGGTTTCTGTGGTTGTTTTTACTGGCGTGGGTATTTCGGCCTAACTTAAAAGACAAGCCATTTAATCTGTCAAAAGCGATGACCATCACGATACGATTTGGCGGGTTGACCGCGATGGTGATTGGCGTGCTGTTTTTATTACATACGTTTTACGCCAATTATCAGTTAGTCAATTATCAGGATATCAGTCGGCAGACTGACGAGATATATCTGCAACACGCAAAAATCAATCCATATCTCGGCCAAGTAGCCCAAGAAGTCGATATGAGCATCTTATTCCATTCAGCCCTTAATGCGAGAAATGCGCAATTTATGGAAATTTATATTCCGTGGGCAGAAAAACGCATTGCGGATGAACCAAAACCGTATTTAGTTACCAATCTGGCAACGGCCTATTCTGTTTTACAACAGGTGACAGAAGCCTGCCGGGTCAGGCAATATGGGCAATCGCTATACCCGGATGACGCGACGTTAGGCGAACTACCCGAATACTGTCATTAAGTGACAAAATTTGTCACATCATGATGGTTGACTTGGTAGAGTAGCGGCGAAAAGTAAATGAAATGAAAGGTTTACAGATTTGGCACAGTAATCGCATAATGCTTATCGATTTTTTAAATGCACTATCTCAGGAGTAAGGACATGAATCAAAAAGGTTTTACATTAATCGAATTAATGATCGTGGTTGCGATCATCGGTATTCTGGCAGCGATTGCTTTGCCGGCTTATCAGGACTACACCATCCGCGCTAAAGTGCAGGAAGGCGTCAGTATGTCAGCGCCATTCCGCACCGCGATTGGTATCGAATGTAGTGAAGGTACTGATCTTAGCCTCTTGCAACAAGCATCGTTGCCTGTTTCTGATGCAGCGAGTTATGGTGCGGCAAGTGACATAGTTAATACTATTACATTTACCGGTGCCGCTGAACCATATTATGAGATTGCTTATAAAGCGCCATCGCAAATCGCCGGTGATAATGTCCGTTACACAGCTACCTGCACTGATGTTGGTACGGAATGGACAGTTACTGGAACCATTGAGGACAAATACCTGCCATCTGAATAAGATAGTTTTTAATGATTAAAAGCCCCGCATTGCGGGGCTTTTTTTTTAGCTAAAATTTATTCAACACGATCACCATCCTTATTTTTCCATTGTTATCAATAAAAACCGCACTGCTGCATTGGCTGTTGTCATGACTTATTCGGTGCTTTAACTGGCATTCACCGCGCAGGTCGTTTATGTTTTTGGGTAACAGACTGATTTAAGCAGGTGCAGGACAATGCAGGATGAGCAGGGACATATTGTGGTGGGCTGGCGTGAGTGGCTGGCGTTACCGGATTTAGGTATTGATCGCATCAAAGCCAAGGTCGATACCGGCGCGCGCACGTCGGCGATTCATGCGTTTTCGGTCGATACTTTTTCCAGACAGGATGCACTGTGGGTGCGCTTTGGTGTGCATCCCAATCAGGATGATATTGATACCGAAATCTGGTGTGAGGCGCCGGTATGGGATCAGCGCGACGTCACTGACTCTGGCGGCCATACAGAAAGCCGCTATGTGATTCGCACGCCGCTGAAAATCGGCGATAATTGTTTTCCGATAGAAGTTACGCTGACCAACCGCGATACCATGCGCTTTCGTATGTTGCTCGGACGCACGGCAATGACCGCTGGTAATATAGTGGTCCAACCCGGCTTGTCGTATCTGGCAGGCCAACCCCTGAATACAACAATAACCGCATCCGCGATTGACGGATCGGATGGAGAGTCGCTATGAAAATTGGCATTTTGTCACGGAATTCGCAGTTATATTCCACCAGACGATTGGTGGAGGCGGCGGAGGCACGGGGCCATGAAGTGCATGTGCTGGATGTGTTGCGTTGCTATATGAACATCACCTCATTGAAACCGGAAGTCCATTACAAAGGGCAGGTGCTGACCAATTATGACGCGGTCATTCCGCGTATTGGTGCGTCGGTAACCTTTTACGGTACCGCGGTATTGCGCCAGTTTGAGATGATGGGCGTGTATCCGTTGAGTGAATCAGTTGCGATTAGTCGTTCCCGCGATAAATTGCGGGCGCTGCAACTTTTGTCGCGCAAAGGTATTGGTTTGCCGGTGACCGGGTTCGCGCATCGTCCCGATGATGTCAATGATTTGATCAAACTGGTGGGTGGCGCGCCACTGGTGATTAAGTTGCTTGAAGGCACGCAAGGTATCGGTGTGGTATTGGCGGAAACCGAAGGCGCAGCAGAGAGCGTTATTGAAGCGTTTATGGGCATGAAAGCCAACATTCTGGTACAGGAATTTATTAAAGAAGCCGGCGGGGCGGATATTCGCTGTTTTGTTATTGGCGATAAAGTGGTGGCGGCAATGAAACGGCAGGGCAAGGAAGGCGAGTTTCGCTCGAATCTGCATCGAGGGGGCAGTGCGCAATTGATCCGTATTACCCCGGCAGAACGGGCAACCGCAGTGCGTGCCGCCAAAACCATGGGCTTAAATGTCTGTGGTGTCGATTTGTTGCGCTCCAATCACGGGCCGGTGGTGATGGAAGTGAATTCCTCGCCGGGCCTGGAAGGCATCGAAATGGCAACCAACAAAGATATTGCCACGATGATTATTGAATTTATTGAGAAAAACGCCAAGCTCGGCCACACCAAAACGCGAGGACGCGGTTAATGCCAGCGGAATTGGTCATTGCGGGCCAGCCGATCAAACCGGGCGAAACCCGGGTGGTGGATGTGCCATTGCCGGATTTATATATGCACACGGCCTTGAGTATGCCGGTTGAAGTGATTCGCGGTCGGCGTGATGGGCCGGTGTTATTTGTCTCTGGCGCGGTGCATGGTGATGAAATTGTTGGCGTCGAAATTATCCGCCGACTGATTCGCAGCAAACGGCTTAGCGGCTTGCGTGGCACCTTGATTACCATCCCGGTGGTGAATGTTTACGGTTTTATTAATCAGACCCGCTATTTGCCGGATCGACGTGATTTAAATCGCTGTTTTCCCGGTTCCGAAGAAGGCTCATTAGCGGCGCGGCTGGCCAATTTGTTTATGACCGAAGTGGTCAGTCATTGTACGCACGGCATTGATCTGCATACAGCAGCCATCCACCGCGATAATCTGCCGCAGATTCGCGCTTCGCTGGAAACGCCGGGCGTTGAAGAAATGGCGCGTGCCTTTAACGCGCCAGTGATTGTTAATTCGGGCTTGATTGAAGGCTCGTTGCGTTATGCTTGTATGCAGGCTGAGGTGCCGGTCATTGTTTATGAAGCAGGCGAAGCCTTGCGGTTTAATGAGCTGGCGATTCGGGCCGGTGTCCGAGGTGTGTTGGCGGTGATGCGGCGTATTGGCATGCTCAGTGAAACCCGGCGAAGACAACTGAAACCCGTGGATCCCTTTGTGGCGGAATCCAGTACCTGGGTCCGGGCACCGCAAAGCGGTATTTTCCGGATGTTGGTAGCCATGGGGGCGCATGTCAAAAAAGGCGATTGTCTGGGCATGGTTGCGGCGCCATACGGTGGTGCCCAAACGGAAACCAGGGTGACGGCCAGTTGTAGTGGTGTCATTATTGGCCGCACCAATATTCCGCTGGTTAATGAGGGCGAGGCGCTGTTCCATATTGCGCGATTTAATCGACCTGATGAGGTGGCGGATTCGGTTGAGGCCTTTCATACCCGTCTGGATCCGGCAACGGATACCTCGACACCCGAAGATTTACCCATTATCTAGCCAGAAACTCACGCTGTATCTACTTTTCTTACCGTCATAATTGTTTTGCTTTTTTATTCTAAAATAGTGACAATTTCGCGATTTACCCGTTGCCAAAGGGGTGCTTACTGATGACCAAAGCCCATGCCAATCACACCACATTGCCGGAATCACCAGCCGAGTGGGATGCCCAGCAAAGTAGTCGCTTATATGGTGTGCGTGATTGGGGCGCAGAATATTTTGATATTACGGATGAGGGTAATGCCGTCGTCAGTCTGAAATTTGGTGATAAAACCATTCAGGTACCGCTGATTGATATTGTGCAGGGAATGAAAGACCGCGGTCTGGACATGCCTGCAGTACTGCGTATTGAAAACCTGCTGGATATTCGCATCACGCAGATTAATGAAGCCTTTCATCGCGCCATTGAACAGGCCGGTTATCAGAATCACTATCGCGGCGTGTTTCCCATCAAGGTCAATCAGCAGTGTCATGTTATTGAAGAGATTGCCGATTATGGCCGTCGCTATCATCATGGACTGGAAGCAGGCAGCAAGGCGGAGCTGATTATCGCGATTTCGCAGTTACGCGATCATGACAGTTTGATTATCTGCAATGGCTATAAAGACGAAGAATTTATAGAACTGGGTCTGTATGCCCGGCAGATGGGTATTAAATGCTTTTTCGTACTGGAAACCGCCACTGAGTTAAGCACGATTCTGGAACGCAGCAAGGCGCTCGGTATTGATCCTTTGATTGGCATGCGAATTCGACTGGCCTCAACGGTTGAAGGGCACTGGAATGGCGATAGTGGTGATCGGTCTATTTTTGGCCTGTCTACTCACGCATTGCTGGAAGTGGTTGAACAGTTAAAACAAGCAGATATGCTGCATTGTTTACAACTGCTGCATAGTCATCTTGGCTCACAGATCCCCAATATTCGTAATATTCGTAGTGGCGTCATGGAAGCCTGCCGGTTTTACAGTGGGCTGATTGAAGAGGGCGCGCCGATGGGCTACATCGATCTTGGTGGTGGCTTGGCGGTCGATTATGAAGGCACCCGTTCTAATAGTACGCATTCAATGAACTATGGACTGGATGAATACTGCTACAACATTGTCGAGACATTGCAGGAGTGTCTGGATCCGCTGGAAATCCCGCATCCGGTGATTGTTTCTGAGTCAGGACGCGCTTTGGTGGCGTATTCCTCGATGTTGCTGTTTAACGTGCTGGAAGTGCGGGATCACAAGCCGGGCCATATTCCGGCATCGGCGCCAGAAGACAGCCATGACATGATTATTAACCTGTATTCAGTGCGTGACCATATTACGGTCGATAATTTGCAGGAGTGCTATAACGACTCGCTGTATTACCGAGATGAAATTCGCGAATTGTTTCACCACGGGCAGGCAAGCTTGCGGGACAGGGCGCTGGCAGAAAATCTGGCTTTGGCTATTTGGGAGAAAATTTCCGAATTACTGCCGCAGGCACGCCGTATTTCGGCTGAATTAGAGAGTTTGCCAGAGCTATTGTCAGATATTTATTACGGTAATTTTAGTCTGTTTCAGTCGTTACCCGATATTTGGGCAATCGATCAGTTGTTTCCGATTATGCCAATACACCGGCTTGATGAGGCACCAACCCGGTCGGCGGTGTTGGCTGATATGACCTGCGACTGTGATGGCAAGATTGATGCCTTTTCGTACGATGACGGCTACCACAAAACGTTGCCTTTGCACCCGCTGAAATCGGGTGAGGAATATTATCTGAGCGTGTTTCTGGTCGGCGCTTATCAAGAAACGCTGGGCGATTTGCATAATCTGTTTGGTGATACCAATGTGGTCAGTGTGCATATTAACGAAGATGGCAGCTTTGACTTTATTCGTGAATTCCATGGCGACAGTATCGCTGATGTGTTGAGTTATGTGGAATATGACCCCAAAGTCATGCAGGAGCAGTTTCGGCGTCTGGCCGAGAGCGCGGTGCGTGAAGGGCGAATTTCCGTGCCGATGCGTCAGCAGATGCTGCGCGCTTTTAATGATAGCTTGAATGGCTACACATTTTTTGAGAGATGAACCACCATTTCTGGTGCTTTTAAATTCATAAGTTAATTTTAAATCAAAGGGTTAGATAATATGTCTAAAGTATTGATTATCGGTGCTGGCGGTGTCGGTGGTGTGGTTACCCATAAATGTGCGCAACTGCCCGAAGTCTTTTCCGAGATCGTTTTAGCCAGTCGTAATGAAGCGAAATGTAAAGCGATTGCAGCACAGTTATCACGCCCCATACGGACAGCTCAGGTTGATGCGGATGATGTGCCAGCATTAACAGCGTTGTTGAAGCAAGAACAGCCTGAGCTGGTAATTAATGTTGCTTTGCCCTATCAGGATTTAACGATTATGGATGCCTGCCTGGAAGCCGGTGTCGATTATCTGGATACGGCCAATTATGAGCCACTGGACACTGCCAAGTTTGAATACAAGTGGCAGTGGGCATACCGGGAAAAATTTGCGCAGGCTGGCCTGATGGCATTGCTTGGCAGTGGCTTTGATCCGGGCGCGACTAATGTGTTTACTGCGTACCTGGCAAAACACTATTTTGATGAAATTCACGAGTTGGACATTATTGATGTTAACGGTGGCGATCATGGCTATCCGTTTGCCACCAATTTTAATCCTGAAATCAATATTCGCGAAGTGACCGCAGAATGCCGCCACTGGGAAGGTGGCGAATTTGTGACCACGCCGGCGATGTCCAAAAAAGCGCAATTTACCTGTCCTGATAACGTTGGCACTTACAACATTTACCGGATGTATCACGAAGAATTGGAATCCTTGGTGGTCAACTTCCCAACGCTGAAACGGGCGCAATTCTGGATGAGTTTTGGTGACAGTTACCTGAAACATCTGGAAGTGCTCGGCAATGTCGGCATGACGGGCATTGAGCCGATAAATTTCAATGGTCAAGAAATTGTACCAATTCAATTTTTGAAAGCTTTGCTGCCTGACCCATCAACCCTGGGACCACGTACCAAGGGCAAAACCTGTATTGGTTGTGTTGTCACGGGCATTAAGGATGGTCAGCGCAAAACGGTTTACCTGTATCAAATTAAAGATCATCAGGATTGCTATAGTGAAGTGCAATCACAGGCCATTTCTTACACCACTGGCGTCCCGGCGATGATTGGCGCCAAGATGATGCTGGAAGGCAAATGGCAAAAATCGGGTGTCTGGAACATTGAGCAGTTTGACCCGGATCCCTTCATGGCGGATCTGAATGAATACGGTCTGCCGTGGCAGGTGGTGGAACTGGATTCGTTTGACCTGGATAGTTAAACATAACATTAACTTTTAAATAAAAGTAATTGAAATAAATGCAATTTACCGATTTTAAAAAGCTGGATTTACAGCGGTTGCCGTCGCCCTGCTTTGTCGTTGATGAAGTAGCGGTAGAACGCAATTTGCAGATTTTGCATGAGGTTCAATCACGCAGTGGTGCCAAGGTACTGGCGGCACTGAAGGCCTTTTCGATGTGGTCGCTGGCTCCATTGACTGCAAAATATCTGAGTGGCACTTGCGCCAGCGGCTTGCATGAAGCGCGGCTCGGCCAGGAAGCTTATGGCGGTGAAGTACATGTATTTGCGGCGGCATTCAGTCAAGCGGATATCGATGAATTGCTCGGTTTTGCCCACCACATTGTGTTTAATTCTTGCAGCCAGTGGCAGCGGTTTCGCGAACAATGCCTGGCCATGCAGCAGCAACGTCCGGAGTTAACCTTCGGTTTACGTATTAATCCAGAGCATTCTGAAGGTGCGGTACCGATTTATGATCCGTGTGCACCGGGTTCGCGACTGGGTATTCCCTTATTGCAACTTGATACATCACTGTTGGATGGTATCAGCGGGTTGCACTTCCATACGTTGTGCGAGCAGGGCTTTGCGCCCTTGCAACGAACCGTGGCCGCTGTTGAAGAAAAATTTGGCCATTTGCTGCCGCAGATGCAATGGATCAACTTTGGTGGCGGTCATCATATTACGGCACCGGGCTACGATATTGCGGGTCTCATCAGTCTCATTCAAAGTTTTAAAGCACGTTATCAGGTTGAGGTGTACCTCGAACCGGGCGAGGCGATTGCGATTGGCACTGGCATACTCAGTTGTGAGGTACTCGATTTGACCTGGAATCAGCTTGATCAGGCTATTTTGGATACTTCGGCGACGTGCCACATGCCGGATACGTTGGAAATGCCTTACCGGCCGGATATTACGGGTTCAGGTGAAGCCAATGAAAAGGCGCATACTTATCGGCTTGGCGGTTTGACTTGTCTGGCGGGGGATGTCATTGGTGATTATAGTTTTGATGTGCCACTGGCAATTGGCCAGCGACTCATATTTGAGGATATGAGTCACTATACGATGGTGAAAACAACCACCTTTAATGGCACGAAATTGCCTTCTTTGGCGATCTGGAACAGCGACACTGATGCGCTACGCGTCGTCAAAAAGTTTAGTTATCAGGATTTTAAAGAACGCTTGTCATGAATGCTGAGTTAGATGAACAATTTCCGATTTTTTTGGGCTCTGAAATCGATCAGGCTGCGCCAGACGCGGCGCTGTTTCATGTTTTGCCTGTCCCTTATGAAAAGACGGTATCTTATGGTGGTGGCACCAATTTGGGCCCGTCAGCGATTCTGCAGGCATCTTGGCAGTTAGAAAAATGGGATGGGCAATCCAGTCCGTGCGATTTGGGTATTCACACCTGTGCACCGGTGGATTGTAGTGTGGTGCCGGAAAAAGTGATGCAGAATATTGCTGATGCCACGGCAGCGATTGTCAAAAATGGCGGCATCCCAGTGGTATTAGGCGGTGAGCATTCCGTGACGTTTGGCGTGATTCAAGGCTTGAAAGCGGCAGGTATTGACGATTTTGGCATTGTGCAGATTGATGCCCATTGTGATCTGCGCCATGCCTACGAAGGCGATATTCTCAGCCACGCCTCGGTGATGAAACGGGCGGTGGATATGGGTATTCCGCTATATCAATTAGGTATCCGTGCTTATTGTGAAGAGGAAATGCAGGTGCGTCAGGCGTTTGGGGTTTACTATCAAGATGCCGACGAACTGGTGCCACAGAACATCAATGACATCACTTTGCCTGATGATTTTCCTGAAAACGTCTTTTTTACGCTGGATGTCGATGGCATGGATCCCAGTGTATTCCCGGCAACGGGAACGCCAGTCCCGGGTGGCCTGAGCTGGTATCAAACACTGAACTTGTTTGAATCAGTAGCAAAGCAACGCAAAATTATTGGTTTTGATGTGATGGAGTTTGCGCCAATTAATGGCTTTCATGCCTATGATTTTGCCGCGTCGATGTTGACTTACAAGCTGATGGGGATAACGGCACGCAATCAACGTGAATGATTTGTATCGTGTTTTTGCTTTTCTTTGAAGCATTTACGCGTTAAAATCCGCCGTTTTTTTATTCCACGGGATTTGCCAATATGAACCAAGCGACTGTGACGCTGTTGCAAGATTATTATGATGCTTTTAACCGTCAGGATATGAATGCCTTTTTGGCTATGCTGACTGACGATGTGGTTCATGATGTGAACCAAAGTGGTCGGGAAATCGGCAAAGAAAAATTCAGTACATTCATGGATCGCATGAATGCCCATTACAAAGAGCAAATTGTCGATATTTCAATTACCACCAATGATGCGGGTGATCGTGCTGCGGTCGAATTTACCGTATTAGGTGAATATCTCAGTACAGATGAAGGTCTGCCAGAAGCTGCGGGTCAAAAATACAACCTGCCGGCCGGTGCTTTTTTTGTTATTCGTGACGGCAAAGTGGCTCGTATTACCAATTACTACAACTTGGAAGACTGGATCAAACAAGTTGTTGGTTAACTAGCTTGGCGTTTGCTGTTGCCATGACATCAGCAAACGCTTTTCTGATATCAACCCCGATTTGAGTTGACTCATGCTGGAATTGAAACGCCTTTCTGGTGAGGCGCTAAAAGACTATATCCCTGAATTAGCCAATTTGCGAATCACCGTTTTTCGCGACTTTCCTTATCTTTATGATGGGGATACTGCTTATGAAGCCAAGTATTTGCAGACTTATATTACCTGTCCTGAGAGTGTGATTGTTTTGGCTCTGGATGCAGGTAAAGTCGTGGGCGCGTCAACGGGTATTCCGCTGAAATTTGAGACAGAGGAAGTCAAGGCGCCCTTTATTAAGGCCGGGCTGGATATTGACAGCATCTTCTATTGTGGTGAATCCGTTTTATTGTCGAGTTATCGGGGACAGGGTGCGGGGGTGGCGTTTTTTGATCATCGTGAGGCGCATGCCCGTGAGTTAGGCGGATTTCAATATAGTTGTTTTTGTGGGGTACAACGCCCTGATGATCACCCACGTAAACCAGCCGGTTATAAACCCTTGGATAATTTCTGGCGCAAACGGGGTTATGAGAAACAGTCCGCCTTACAAACGACGTTTAGCTGGAAAGAAATTGGTGAGTCTGAAGAATCTCCCAAGCCAATGACTTTCTGGATGAAAACGCTGTAAACCATTTTATTGGCCTGCTATCACAGCAGCGCTTATTTTCAGGAGTGGCATGAGCAAAATTAAAGTCGCTGCGGCGCAGTACGATATTGGTTTTTTTCAACATTGGACAGATTTCGCCGACAAATTACATCAATGGGTGAAAGAGGCCGCTGAATTCAAGGCAAACCTGCTGGTGTTTCCTGAGTATGGCAGCATGGAACTGGCATCACTGTATGGCGAAACCGTGTATCGCGATCTCGGTAAACAATTGCATGCCATGCAGTCCTGTTATGCAGACTGGCAGGCGCTGCATGTTGAACTGGCCAGTCAATACGATGTGATGATTCTGGCCAGTACGTTTCCGGTACAGCAACCTGACGACAGTTTTCGCAACCGTGCCCACCTGTTTGGCGTTGATGGATTGATCGATTTTCAGGACAAATTGATCATGACCCGGTTTGAAAATGAACAATGGCTGATCAATCCCGGTACCGATATTAAAGTTATCGATACCGATATTGGCAAACTGGGTATCAATGTTTGCTATGACAGTGAGTTTCCATTGATCACGTATCAACAAGTTAAAGCCGGTGCTGATCTGATTCTGGCACCGAGTTGTACCGATACTGAAGCTGGATTTCATCGTGTTCGTATTGGTTGTCAGGCGCGGGCGTTGGAAAATCAATGCTATGTCGTGCAATCACCTACTTTTGGCAAAGCAGCCTGGTCAGAAGCTGTGGATGTCAATACCGGCCGTGCCAGTATCTATACACCGGTTGACTACGGTTTTCCGGATAATGGTATTTTGGTTGAAGGCGTTGGCGATAAACCGGGCTGGGTGTACGCGGATTTGGATTTAGCGGAAATCGCCCGTGTTAGACAACAAGGACAGGTTTTTAATTATCGTGACTGGCCAAAACAGCATTCGCTGAAGACACCGCAAACTAACTGATTGAAACGCCGCTTCCCGCGGCGTTTTTATTATCGTCGACAAAATCTTGCCGATTCATGGATGAAGCCGCTTGACGTTCTGCGTAAAATGGACACTCTCGCAGACAAACTTGGAGTACTGCATGACCGATGCGGCATCAATTGAAAAACTGATCCTTGATGTCACCGATCCGGAAACGGGTCTGACATTAAACGAAACGCGTGCCAAAGTACGTGTGCTGTCGGAATCGCCTTTAACGGTCGGCGTTACGCTGGGGTATCCCTGTCAAGGCTATCAAGCACAGCTAGCGCAAACCATCGCGAGTCGTCTCAGTGAACAAGGCGTCAGCGCGGCAATTGACATCAATGTGGCTATTACCAAACACAAAGTTCAACAAGGTGTCGCGGCGCTGGAAAATGTCAAAAATATTATTGCGGTTGCCTCGGGCAAAGGTGGTGTTGGGAAGTCCACAACGTCAGTAAATTTGGCCTTAGCCCTGGCGGCGGAAGGGGCCAGCGTGGGGTTGCTCGATGCCGATATTTATGGACCGAGTCAGCCCCGTATGCTGGGCTCCAGTCAGCGCCCGGAATCCACCGATGGCAAAACCATTGAGCCGGTTGAGCGTCATGGCATACAAAGTATGTCTATTGGTTACCTGATTGACGAAGAAGAGCCGATGGTCTGGCGCGGGCCAATGGTCACTCAGGCGCTGCAACAATTGCTGGGTGATACTAATTGGAAATCTCTCGACTATCTGGTGATTGATTTACCGCCAGGAACGGGTGATATTCAACTGACTTTATCGCAAAAAGTCCCGGTCAGTGGCGCCGTTATTGTCACGACGCCGCAGGATATTTCGCTGTTGGATGCGCGCAAGGCACTTCGCATGTTTGAAAAAGTGAAAGTACCGGTTCTGGGTGTGATAGAAAATATGAGCACGCACATTTGCAGTCAGTGTGGCCATGAGGAACCGATTTTTGGTCAGGGTGGCGGTCAATCGATGGCAGATCAGTATCACATTAACCTGCTGGGCAATTTGCCGCTGGATATTCGTATCCGTGAACATGCGGACGGTGGCGAGCCGACAGTTAAAAAAGAGCCGGCAGGCGAGATTGCCTTGGCTTATCGACAAATCGCTCGCCGTATCGGGGCGCAACTTGCCTGTCAGAGTAAAGATTATGCGTCAGCGTTTCCAAATATTGTCGTTAAAAACGATTGATGGCTATGATGGTCATTTTTTCCTAGCGGATTGGGTAACAATTGAATGAGTATCAAATCAGATAAATGGATTCGCCGCATGGCGGCGCAGGGCATGATCAGCCCGTTTGAACAAGGTCAGGTAAGAGAGGTTGGTGGCAGTCGAATAATTTCTTATGGCACCTCCAGCTACGGCTATGATGTCCGTTGCTCCAATGAGTTTAAAATTTTCACCAACATCAACTCGGCAATCGTTGACCCGAAAAATTTTGATGCCAATAGTTTCGTCGATGTGAAATCAGACGTGTGCATTATCCCGCCCAATTCGTTTGCGCTGGCGAGAACAGTAGAATCATTTAAAATTCCGCGAAATGTCCTGACCGTTTGTCTAGGCAAATCAACTTATGCGCGCTGTGGCATCATCGTCAATGTGACGCCACTGGAACCGGAATGGGAAGGTCAGGTGACATTGGAGTTCTCAAACACCACGCCTTTACCTGCCAAAATTTATGCCAATGAAGGGGTTGCGCAGATGCTGTTTTTTGAGTCAGATGAAGTCTGTGAAACCTCGTACGCTGACCGTGGTGGCAAATATCAGGGCCAACAAGGTGTGACCCTGCCAAAATCCTGAGGAGTGAGGATGGCGCTAATGCAGTACCGGATTGGTTTTGTGATCTTGATGGTCACGGTACTGGCTGGCTGTGATGCGTCACAGCAGGATTTACTGCAATGGCGACACAGTTCGGATAGTTATCACGCTGTTTTTTCAGCGGATAATCGTTATTTGTTAACCGCTGATACGCGAGCTGGGGCCCGATTGTGGGATCGACAAAACAACAGTCTTAAATTCGAATGGCAAAATGCGGCGGCAGATGCCGATGGCACGCAAGTGGTTGCCATTGCGGCCGATGCTGCGCGAGCCGTGACCGTTGAACGTGAAACGGTATTGGTCTGGGATATGGTCTCCGGTCAACCTCTGCATCGATTGACTTTCCCGATACGGGTCACCGCGGCGGCAATAGCGCCAGATGGCAGTCATCTCTTACTAGCACTGGCTGACCGTCGTGCAATTTATTTTGATATTGCCGAAAATCAAGTCCGTCATCGCTTTATTCATGATGGAAAAGCCGTCAATTCAACGGTCGATTTGCCAATCAGTGCGGTGGCAATATCACCTGATGGAAAACTGGCATTGACCGGTGGTGACGATTTTACTGCACGCTTGTGGGATTTGCAGACAGGTCAACAACAATTTAGCTGGCGACATGAAAACCGGGTCAATCTGGTTTATTTTGATCCGCAGTCGCGTTTTGTTGTGACCGGGGGCGAGAGTGAACAGGTGGTTTTACGGCACCTGACCACAGGCGAATCGCTGACGGAATTACGTTTATCAGCCTGGCCAGCACAGTGGTCGTTGCCTGCGTTTCCGGTGTTTGATTACACCACGACCGCAGTCAATATTTCAACAGATGGTCAGTTGCTGGTAACGGGGCATTCGAATGAAAAAGTCTGTGTCTGGCATATCCCCGCAGGAACCAAAGTTTCTTGCTGGAAATTACGCCGGCAAAACGCCTTGCAGCCGGGCATTATCGTTCAGGCAGTGGCTTTTTCAGAGCAGGGCGATCAGTTGATTGCCGTGGGCAGTGATGGCATTACGCAACAATGGCGATGGCAGGAGTAAGCATGCATAAACTGGTTTTTTTTGTTCCGGAATCGCATAAAGAAAGAGTGAAACAAGCGGTATTTGATGCCGGTGCAGGTCGGTTTGATGGCTATCAGTATTGCAGTTGGGAAAGCTTGGGTACCGGCCAGTTTCAACCGATGGCTGGCAGCCAACCTTTTATCGGGCAGGTAGATGAAATTGAACGTGTCAGTGAATATCGGGTCGAAGTAATTTGCCCGGACGCGCAACTCAAGCCCGTTATTACGGCGTTATTGCTGGCACACCCCTATGAAACACCGGCTTATGAATGCTGGCCAATTAAAACACTTGAGGATTTGACCTGATGAATGCACCACTGGCCCCCCAAACGATTTACCTTGCGGACTATCAGGTACCGGCCTATCTGGTTAAAACAGTCGATCTGCACTTTGATCTGGATCCGGCACAAACGCTGGTCAGCAGTAAATTGGAAATGATGCGAAATCCAGCGGGGCAGGGTGGTGCGTTGAAACTCGATGGTGAACAATTACAACTGCACTCGGTGACCTTAAATGGTCAGCGTCTCAGCGAAGCTGAATATGACTGTACTGATAGCCGTCTGGTCATTGACAGCTTACCTGATGAATTTACGCTGGAAATCGTCACCGAAATTCAACCGGATCAAAACACCGCACTGGAAGGTTTATATCACTCCGGACAGATTTTATGTACCCAATGTGAAGCAGAGGGCTTTCGTCGAATTACCTATTATCCGGATCGACCTGATGTGCTGGCCGTGTTTACGGTGACCTTGACGGCGGATAAAGCGCAATGGCCGATCATGCTCTCTAATGGCAATCAAGTGGCAAGTGGTGAGTTTGAAGATGGTCGGCATTGGGTTTGTTGGCACGACCCGCACCCCAAACCTGCTTATCTGTTTGCCTTAGTTGCCGGTGACTTGTATTGCCAACAGGATAGCTTTACCACGATGAGCGGCCGGCAAGTCACCTTGCAAATCTTTGTCGATCCGGAAAATAAGGCAAAGTGCGATCATGCGCTGCTCTCCCTGAAGCAAGCCATGCAGTGGGATGAACAGGCATTTGGCCGCGAGTATGATCTCGATATTTTCATGATCGTTGCGGTGAATGATTTCAATATGGGCGCCATGGAAAACAAGGGTCTCAATATTTTTAACGCCGCTTGTGTTCTGGCGAGTCCTGAAACTGCGACCGATGATGACTTCTATACCATCCAAAGTATTGTCGGTCATGAATATTTTCATAACTGGTCAGGCAATCGGGTGACCTGCCGTGACTGGTTTCAATTAAGCCTGAAAGAGGGCTTTACCGTGATGCGCGATCAATCTTTCAGTGCGGATCTGAATTCGGCTGCAGTGCAACGCATTGATGATGTTGATATGTTGCGGCGGATGCAGTTTGCTGAGGACGCCGGGCCGATGGCGCATCCTGTGCGTCCTGACAGCTACATGGAAATCAGCAATTTTTACACGGTGACCATTTATGAAAAAGGCGCCGAGGTGGTCAGAATGTTGAAAACACTGGCTGGCGATGCAGGTTTTCGACGCGGTACCGATTTGTACTTTGCCCGCCATGACGGGCAGGCCGTCACCACAGATGATTTTGTCAGCGCGATCGAAGAAGCAAATGATCTTGATTTGGCACAGTTTCAGCGTTGGTATACACAAGCGGGAACGCCGGAATTGACGGTGGAATGCAACTATAACCAAGCTGAAAAGACATTAACTGTCACCCTGCAGCAATCTTGCCCGGCGACACCGGGGCAACCTGAAAAACAGCCATTTTTGATTCCGGTGGCGGTTGGACTGATTGGTGAGCAGGGACAGAGTTTGCCACTGCAATTAACGGATGAAACTCAGCCAATAGATGGCGATACGCGTGTTCTTTTACTAACAGAAAACCAGCAAAATTTTACCTTTATCAACTTGCCTGAACGACCAAAACTGTCAGTTTTACGCGGTTTTTCTGCCCCAGTTAAACTTACCCAACAGCGTGATAACGCAGAGCTGGCCTTTATGATGGCCAATGACAGCGACAGTTTTAATCGTTGGGATGCCGGGCAAACACTGTTCATTAATATCTTGTTAGCCTTGATAGCTGAATATCAGTCAGGTAGCACGTTGGTTGTGCCGGAATTATTGACCGATCAATTAGCCGCTATTTTGGACAATGCGTCGGTCGAACCAGCGTTGACAGCACGCATGTTGACGCTGCCATCAGAAAATTATCTGGCTGCGCAAATGGCGGTTGCGGATGTTGATGCGATTCATGCTGTTCGTTCTTTTGTGAAGCGGAGCTTGGCCGTCACGCTGAAAATCCGGTTTGAAAACCTCTATCAGCAATTACATCAGATAAAACCCTACGAATTTAATGCGGCTGATTTAGCACAGCGTAGTCTCAAAAATACCTGCCTGTCTTATCTGATGACCTTAACTGAACCAGTGCAGGTTGAGCGTTGTCTGGCACAGATGGCGCAGGCAAACAATATGACGGATTTGCTGGCCGGATTGCGACTGATCGTTGATGTCGATGGACCACAAAGACAACAAGCACTGGAATCGTTTTACCAACAATGGCAGCACGATCGTCAGGTGGTCGATAAGTGGCTGACGGTGCAGGCATTATCGACTTTGCCAGGCACGCTGACCAATATCAAATCGTTGATGCAACATCCGGCGTTTAGTCTGAAAAATCCGAATAATGTGCGTGCTTTGATTGGTCAATTCTGCCGGAATAATCCCTCACAATTTCATGCTCGTGATGGCAGCGGTTATCAGTTTCTGGCTGAGCAGATTATCGCCTTGGATAAACTCAATCCGCAGGTGGCAGCGCGGCAACTGGGTGCGTTTAATTCATGGCGTCGCTATAACGCGGATCGACAGAAACAGATGCAGGCGGCATTGCAAATGATTGCCGATAAATCTGATTTATCTCCAGATGTCTACGAAATTGTTAGTAAATACTTGGCGGATTGAACATGGCATTTAAGCTACATCCACAGTTGAAAAACGATACTTTTCCGGTCGGTGATTTGCCGCTATGTCAGGTTTTGCTGATGAAGGATGCACGATTCACCTGGCTGATAATGGTGCCACGTCGAGATGCGGTGTCGGAGGTGTTTGAGTTAAACATGAAAGATCAACAACAGTTCTGGCATGAAAGTGCTCTGGTCGCTGAAAAACTGAAGAAGTTAAGTCACGCAGATAAAATTAATTTAGCGGCGTTAGGCAATCAGGTGCCACAATTGCACATGCATGTGATCGCCCGGTTTCAGTCCGATGCAGCGTGGCCGTTGCCGGTATGGGGTCAAGGTGATGCTGACCAATTTACTGATGAAACTGCGGATCAAACGCTATCACAGTTACGTGAAATGCTGGACGGGTTTTGGGTCAGTGGACAACAGACTCACGCTTAAACTGGCCATTGATACCAAGGAGGCGATGCGCTATTACCGGGGAGAAGTGCTCGCGGTCTGGGCGGTTGCAGAAAACGGTCAATCGGTGCAATTTCCGGCGTCACATTTGCGCCAGTACATTGATCAACAGGGTGTTCATGGCCGATTCTCGCTGGTTTTCGACAGTCAGTTCAAGTTACGGAAACTGGAGAGACTCAGTGATTGATTTGCAGTCAGGAAGGCGCTGATTTTTTCCGTTGATAAAGAATCAATTCACTGCCTGAAGCCATATCATGCCAGCTCAATTTGTCCGGGCTAAGCCACTGCCACCAGAACCCCAGCCCCATCGGCAACCATGACAATATTGCCACAGTGAAGCGTATCGCCGCTTGCGGCCAACTGATACCGGTTGTCCCTTGGCTGACTAGATAGACTTGCCAGGCGCGCATTCCTAAAGTTTGTCCGCCATGTGTCCAGAACCAGCCGTAAAACACAAAAATCACGCCAAGCAAGTACAGCAAAAAGAAGGGATTTTGCGCACTGATCGCATCACCACCATTAAGTGCTACGGCAATGCCCGCGGCGACTAACAGCGCAGAAATTAGCAGCAAGGTATCGTAAAACAGAATAGCCACCATCCTAAGTGGACTTGGGCGACGGCTTGTTTGCTCAGTTTCAGGCATGAATTGGCTCAATTTTATTGGGCGAAAAATAGCCTATAAAGTATCATATCCGCTTTCCAATTCAGTAAATCAGGTTTGACATGCAGCAATTTTCCGGCCGGTCGGCTTTTTCTGCTTTTCGCATCGAAAAATTACTCCGCAGCATTCGCAGTGAATTACCCGTTGTAACGACGTTGCGAAGTGACTATCGTTATTTTGCCGAGCTGGCCGATGACCGAACGCTGGATCCTCAGGATAAGGTCACTTTGCTAGAGTTGCTCGAAGCAACCGAAAACCAGCCACAGCTTGCCGAAAATGAGTCGCTGTTATTGGTCACGCCGCGTCCCGGGACAATTTCACCTTGGTCAAGTAAAGCCACAGATATTGTACATAACAGTGGTTTAACCGCGATTAAACGTGTTGAGCGAGGTATTTGTTTCACCATCACGGCATCACAGGCCTTAACCGAAGAAGAGAAACGCTGGGTCGCTGGCAAATTGCATGACCGTATGACCGATCATGTCTGGGAGACGGCCGATGCCGTCGATCAGTTATTCCATCACACCCCACCGCGTGTATTACAGACCATTGATATGCTAGGTGGTGGACGAGATGCTCTGGCTCAGGCAAATCAGTCGATGGGACTGGCCTTGGCAGAAGATGAAATCGATTATTTGTTTGAGAACTTTACGGCATTGCATCGTAACCCACACGATATCGAATTGATGATGTTTGCGCAGGCTAACTCAGAACATTGTCGCCACAAGATTTTTCGTGCCGACTGGATCATAGATGGCAAGCAACAGGATCGCAGTCTGTTCGACATGATTCGCTACACCCATGAACAACATCCGGAAGGTGTGGTGAAGGCGTACAGCGATAATTCCTCAGTGATTGGTGGCTTTCACAGCCAACGCTTTCAGGTTGATATGGCAGACAGCGGTTATCACTATCAAGGTGAAGTGCAACACATTTTGATGAAGGTGGAGACTCATAATCACCCAACGGCGATTTCGCCATTCCCCGGCGCAGCAACAGGATCCGGGGGCGAAATTCGAGATGAAGGCGCGACCGGTCGGGGATCCAAGCCAAAAGCCGGTTTGACCGGGTTTTCTGTTTCCAATCTGCATATTCCAGGCTTTGAACAGCCTTGGGAGCTGGCCTATGGCAAACCTGCCAGAATGGCCTCAGCGCTGCAAATCATGTTGGATGGCCCATTGGGCGGCGCTGCCTTCAATAACGAATTTGGTCGGCCCAACCTGTGTGGTTATTTCCGAACCTATGAAGCGCAAGTTGAGACTGAAAATGGCGTTGAAGTAAGAGGTTATCACAAGCCAATTATGGTTGCCGGCGGTTTGGGCTCAATTCGCCCACAGCATGTTGAAAAACACATCATGCAACCGGGGACCCAACTCATTGTACTGGGTGGGCCTGCCATGCTAATCGGGCTGGGTGGCGGTGCCGCCTCATCGGTTACCTCGGGCACCAGTGAGGAGGGACTCGATTTTGCCTCTGTGCAACGGGGCAATCCGGAAATGCAGCGTCGCTGTCAGGAAGTGATTGATCGGTGCGTTGCCTTAGATGACCATAATCCGATCGTCTCCGT
The DNA here is from genome assembly GCF_000260965.1 of Methylophaga frappieri. Taxonomy (NCBI): domain Bacteria; kingdom Pseudomonadati; phylum Pseudomonadota; class Gammaproteobacteria; order Thiotrichales; family Piscirickettsiaceae; genus Methylophaga; species Methylophaga frappieri. The sequence goes on along the minus strand of NC_017856.1, from coordinate 147,578 downwards.
CCATGATGTGGGCGCTGGTGGCTTGTCAAATGCTTTCCCTGAACTCGTCGATGATAGTGGTCGTGGTGGACAATTTGAATTGCGCGCTATTCCCAATGATGAGCCGGGCATGTCGCCAATGGAAATCTGGTGTAATGAATCGCAAGAGCGTTATGTGCTGGGGGTTGCAGCAGAACACGTCGAAGTATTTAAAACGATTTGTGAGCGCGAGCGTTGCCCTTGGGCGATTGTTGGCGAAACGACGGCAGAACAGCATCTGTTACTGCGTGATACGCATTTTGACAATAAGCCGATTGATATGCCGTTGTCGTTGTTATTGGGCAAACCGCCCAAAATGCTTCGCGATGTGCGACATCAGCATAATCCAAAACCGGATCTGAATCTTGACGGAGTCAGCCTTGTAGAAGCGACAGAACGGGTGCTGAAATTACCTGCCGTCGCCAGTAAATCCTTTTTGATTACCATTGGTGATCGCAGTATTACTGGGCTTGTTGCGCGAGATCAGATGGTGGGTCCGTGGCAGGTACCGGTTGCTGATTGTGCCGTGACATTAGCGGATCATCATGGTCTGCAGGGTGAAGCCATGTCGATGGGCGAGCGCACACCGCTTGCCGTTATTGACGCGCCAGCATCGGGCAGAATGGCTATTGGTGAAGCCATCACCAATATTGCCGCTGCTGATATTGCAGCCTTGAGTGATATTAAATTATCAGCAAACTGGATGGCAGCGTGTGGCCATGAGGGTGAAGATGCGCTGCTTTATGACACAGTTAAAGCAGTCGGTATGTCGCTTTGTCCTGAATTAGGTATTGCTATTCCGGTTGGCAAAGATTCTTTGTCAATGAAAACGGTCTGGCACGACAACGAGACAAAAAAATCCGTTGTCTCGCCCCTGTCGCTGATTATCAGTGCCTTTGCGCCAGTCGTTGATGCCAGCAAAACACTGACCCCGCAGCTTCGGACTGACTTGGGACAAACGCATTTGCTGTATCTGGACCTGGGACAAGGTCAACATCGGCTGGCCGGATCAGCTTTGGCGCAAGTTTATCAACAAACCGGAAATCAAACACCGGATGTCGATAATCCGCAAATTTTGAAACAGTTTTTCAAAGCCATGCAGCGCTTAAAACAAGACCGTTTGTTGCTGGCCTATCACGATCGCAGTGACGGTGGCTTACTGGCGACTTTGGCTGAGATGGCTTTTGCGGCGCGTTGTGGTCTGGATATCACGCTGCCGGCGCTGGCGGATCCGTTGGCCATGTTGTTCAATGAAGAACTCGGTGTGGTGATGCAGGTTGAGGAGCAACACTTGTCTACAGTGATGGTGGTGTTGCAGCAATACGAGTTAGAGAAGTATTGCCATGCTATCGGTGAGCCAGTTGCCAATCAGCAGATTAGCGTCAAGATGGATGAAACCGTCTTGCTGGATTTACCTCGTCGGCAAATGCAACAGTGGTGGGCAGAAACCAGTTATCAAATGCAGGCGTTGCGAGATAATCCCGCTTGTGCGGAACAAGAGTTTGCGACCATCGCAGATGAAGCCGATCCGGGGCTATCGGCGCGGTTAAGCTTTGATTTGGCGAGCCCGATTGAGCTGCCTCAGATCAATTTCGGCGCCAAACCCAAAATTGCAATTTTACGTGAGCAGGGTGTCAATGGTCAGATGGAAATGGCCGCTGCTTTTGATCGTGCCGGCTTCGCGGCGATTGATGTCCATATGAGCGATATCATCAACGGCCGTATTGACCTTACGGACATGAAAGGGCTGGTGGCCTGTGGCGGATTTTCTTATGGTGATGTGTTGGGCGCTGGTCGTGGTTGGGCTGGGACTATTTTGTTCAACACGCGAGCGCGTGACGTCTTTAGTGCCTTTTTTGCACGCACGGACTCTTTTGCACTGGGTGTCTGCAATGGTTGTCAGATGCTGTCACAACTAAAAGCATTAATCCCTGGCAGTGATCATTGGCCCAGATTTAGCCGAAATCTGTCTGAACAGTTTGAAGCCCGTTTGTCGCTGGTGGAGGTGACGGCATCGCCATCAATTCTGTTGGCGGATATGGCCGGCTCGATGATGCCAATTGCGGTAGCACATGGCGAGGGTCGAGTCGATTTCAATGAAACGGGCGATATGAGTCAGGCGCTGAGCGCACTGCGCTATGTTGATCATTATGGTCAGCCGACAGAAGCCTATCCATTTAATCCGAACGGTTCAGCTGCGGGGCAGACTGGCTTTACCACGACCGATGGTCGAGTCACTATCATGATGCCGCATCCCGAGCGTGTGATTCGCAGTGTGCAACATTCATGGCATCCACCGCAGTGGCAAGATGATAGCCCTTGGCTGCGCCTCTTCCAGAACGCACGACGCTGGGTGAACTGAGACGTTATGTGGCTGCCTTGCTTGATCTGGGCTGGCAGTGAGGGACGGCTTAAAGCCGGGCTGTGCTGTTTAGGTTGGCTTTGTTTACTGACCAGCACCTTAAGTTGGGCGGCGCCACCAGAGCGTCAGGTATTGAGTCAACAGCCATGGTATTACCAATGGGGAGATGTGTCGGCAGCGTCGGTCCATACGGATAATCAAAACTGGCAGTCGCTGACCTTTCCCGCCAATCCGCCAGACCGGAACGGAGAGGCATTTTTGTGGTTAAAGACGACGCTACCAACGCATCATTTTCAAGAACCGGTTATTTACATTACCAGTGTTGATTTAACCATTGCAGCCTATCTTGACGGCCAAAAGATTTACCAGTTTGGCGAAGTTACTGCTGATTCAGCGCCACAATTTATCGGCTGGCCATGGCATGAAATTCCGTTGCCGCCGGATGCTGCAGGCAAAACGCTGACCTTAAAAATCTTTTCTGATTACACGGAAATCGGACTTTGGGGCGACATCTGGCTGACCGAGCGTTCGGATCTGCATTTGCACCTTATCCGTGATGGTTTTGATGAACTTCTGATTGCAGGCTTCCTGTTGCTGCTGGGGATTACGGCGCTAATTTTTGCATTTATGCGGCGCGAAAATGGCGGCTTTTTTTACCTCGGCTGTTTTGCACTGGTGACCGCCGGTAATTTGCTTGGTGAAAGCCAACTGTTGCAACTCATCGCTTCCGCACCGTTGTTAAAAGTTTATCTGGCAGCGATGTGTTATTTTTTGACGCCCGTATTTATTGCCATGCTCCTAAGTCACTGGTGCCAGCGCAGTGACCAGTGGGCTTTTCGCACATTAGCTTTAATTCACGTCCTATTTCTGAGCATCGCGTTGGGCCTCTCCTTGTCTGGCTTGGTGAATCTGTCCATTTTTTATCCCGCTTTTGACCTGCTTTTTATCGTCACCTGTATTTTGATGACCGGACTGGCATTACATCATTATCGTCAATATAAATTCGAGCAACGTATGGTGATGTTGGCCTTTTTTATCTACGCCGCATTCCTGTTTGCAGATATGTTGATTGCGCATGGGTTTACCCCATGGGTGGACTTTCCATTGGCTTTAGGGGCGCTGTTATTTGCGTTGATTGTTTCCATGGTGTCTTTATCACACTTTAAACAATTACAAACAGCATTGGAGAGAATGAACAATGATCTCGAGTCCCATGTCATGGCAAGAACAGCCGAATTACAAGGGTACGTTGATCGTGAAATGGAACGATCTCAGCAGTTATTACGCATCAATGAATTCAGTCTCCGACTGGAGCAGTTGATCGGCAAAATGCAGCAGTGCAATGAGGTGCAGACTGCTACGCGTCTGGTTTGTGAGGGGATTCATGAGGTCTTCAAGCCCTGGGTTTTCCGCGCCCAGCCAGTCGGAACCTTAAGCCGATCAGAACGGCCGCAAGGCCGACATCATCGTATTGTTGTGATTGATGATTTGCAGGGTCATAAAGTACCTCATCTCATCATTTCAAATGACGAGAGGTTAACTCAGGATCAGGAAAGTGCACAGGTTATTTCTGGTTTTATGAATCGTGTGACCGAACGATTAGGGATTACACTGAGCAGCATCAGGTTACGCGAAAACCTGCAAAAAATGTCGTTTGAAGATGCCCTGACCGGACTGAAAAACCGTCGTTATCTTGATGATGCTTTGCCTCGTGAATATCAATTGGCACAACGGTATCAACAGCCGCTTTCAGTAATGATGTGTGATATCGATTTTTTTAAAAACTTTAACGACACCTTTGGTCACGAAGCGGGTGATATGGCATTGCGCAGTGTGGCCACTCAAATGCTGGAACACTTTCGAGAAACCGATATTCCCTGTCGCTATGGCGGGGAAGAATTTGTGGTATTAATGCCTGGTGCCAGTGCCCAAGCGGCATACAATCGTGCTCGGGATTTGTTACTGAAGATTGCTGCACGAAAAATTTCGTATCAGGGACGCGATCTGGCCGCGCTGACACTTTCTATCGGTATCGCGTGTTGGCGAGGCGTGGGCGACTTACCAGAGGATTTGTTGCTGCAGGCGGATAAAACGCTGTACCGCGCCAAAATGGCAGGACGCAATTGCATCGAGATGGCGGTATTCCCGCCGTCTGAATCAGACCACTAAACGCATATTTTAGAGGCAAGAAACACGGCTTGCTGAAACCTGCTATTACTGCTTGAATACCGTCATCAACTTGGCGGAGCGACAATGATGGAATGGCTTTCTGACCCCAATCTCTGGATTGCACTCGCAACCCTGACGGCATTGGAAATTGTGCTGGGCATTGACAATATTATCTTTATTTCGGTGCTGGTCAGTCGATTGCCGCCCGAACAACGTCAACAGGCCAGATTGATTGGGCTTGGTTTGGCAATGGGCACACGCATCCTGCTCCTACTGGTGTTGACGTGGATTATGGGATTAACGCAGCCGTTATTTTCGGTGTTAGCACAAACGTTTAGTGGTCGAGATTTAATTTTACTTGCCGGTGGTCTGTTCTTATTGGCGAAAAGTACCCATGAAATTCATCACAGCCTTGAGGCGGGAAATAGACCAGACCCTCACCAGCCACTTGTTTATACAACCAGTTTTGCAGCCGTCATTACTCAAATTGCGATTATTGATCTTGTTTTTTCACTGGACTCGGTAATTACTGCGGTGGGCTTGGTCGAGCAGGTCAGTATCATGATTATCGCGATCATCATTGCCGTTGTTGTGATGATGTTTTCTGCCAAAACAATCGGTGATTTTGTTGATACACACCCAACGATTAAAATCTTGGCACTTAGTTTTCTTATTTTGATAGGCTTTACCTTGATGGCAGAAGGCTTGGGGCTGCATATACCAAAAGGCTACATTTATTTTGCTATGGCTTTTTCTGTCGTTGTGGAAATGTTGAATATCCGTATCCGAAAACGGCATCAGCCAGTGCAGTTAAATCGGCGGCTTCCGGATCAACAAGATGACTGACGCGCCCCAAGTGGTATTGCTACACGGCTTGCTAAGAAGCCGGTACAGCATGCGGAATATGGATCGATTTTTACAAAAATCAGGTTTTGAAACCTTAAATTTGTCGTATCCAAGCCGACGCTATCCAATCGAACAACTCGCAACAAACCATGTCTTACCCAAGCTGACAAATCTTGAACCGTCAAAGCCGGTTCATTTTGTCACGCATTCTATGGGCGCTATGATTGTCAGGTGTTTGGCGCGTCAGCATCCCAGCTTAATACTCGGTCATGTTGTGATGTTGGCCCCACCTAATCAAGGCAGTGAAATTGTCGACAGGTTGGCGAAATGGTCTTTATTTAGTCAGCTAATTGGGCCTGCAGGTCAACAGCTGTCCACGCATGAGGGTGCATTACCAGCAGCATTAGGTAAGGCAAGTTTCAATGCCGGTATCATTGCCGGAGACAGAGCTGGCCTGTGTTTGTTTTCCCGTTATCTACCGAAACCCCACGATGGCAAGGTATCGGTTGCCAGCACAAAACTGGTGGGGATGTGCGACAGCATTACGGTGAGGCGAAGTCATACTTTCATTATGAACAGTGCTGAAGTCCAACAGCAGACTCATCATTTTTTAAAGCATGGCCAATTTAAGCACACCTAGCAATTAGTCCCAGCTATACGCCTGATGTTTATTCAGCGTAGTGACGTTTTAATAATATGTACAGGGCACCCGAGCCACCGTCATTAACGGTGGCACTGGCAAAAGCCAGTACCGAAGGATGTTGTCGCAGCCAGGTGTTCACCTTGCTTTTCAAAATAGGCAGATTATCCCGCGAACTCCAGCCTTTGCCGTGAATAATACGAACACAGCGAATCTGTTGTTGTAGACAAGCCATGAGAAATTCAGCCAGCATTGGTTCCGCTCGATCTGAGGTGAGTCCATGTAGATCCAACTCGGCCTCAATATGAATTTTACCAGCACGCAGCTTGGCAAATTGCCGATGTTGAATTCCGGGACGTTTAAATAACAATACTTCTTCATTACCAACCAGGGTATCTGCGACCATGTCAGAAAAGCCGGGGGCCGGATCAGTCAATGGCGGCGCAGTCTGGTGTCGCTGAATTTTTGTGGCAACCTTGGGTGGATTAATCCGATTACTCGCGCGCAGCGGTGCCGCATCAGCGACTTCTTGACGAAATAAGGCAGCGTCATCTGCGATGTCATGTTTTTTTTCGTCTGTCATGCGCCGCGACCAATCTGTTCACCGTTAGATAATAGCATTAGAAGAGCATGCTGGACGAGTGCTGACATAAGGTCAGCCAGCGAATTGGCAATGATAAGCCCTGGCCTGTTGATAGTGTTCACCCAGCAAAAAATACAATGCGTTTGCACAAAATCAGGCAATTGGTTTAGCATAAAAAAACTTGTCGGGGTGCCCGTTTGCATTTTCAAATGTGGCTGAGATGAAACCCGTTGAACCTGAAGAGGTTAAGACCTCCGTAGGAAACAAGCCGGTATTTTCGGTCTGCGATACAGTTACGTCTGCAGGTAGCCGCCGTAGGTACTCATCCCTTGTTCGCTGACGCGCAACGATTTCATTTCCCCGACTTTTTTATAACAAGAGGGGGAGCGTCATGTCAGTCAAAGCCAATGTTATCGATATCAGTCAACGTAGTGGTATCAGCACCGCGCCACTGGATGGTAGTGAAAAAGTGTATGTCCGCGGTAGCCGTGATGATATCCGTGTGCCATTTCGCGAAATCAAACTGACGGATACGCCGAATCGAACGCCCGGTTTGCCCGGCACGCCCAATGCGCCTGTTCTGGTTTACGACACCTCTGGTATTTATACCGATCCGCTGGTTGAGATTGATATTGAAAAAGGTCTGCCGGCAATTCGTGCTGACTGGATTACTGATCGCAATGATACAGAACAATTATCGGCGTTCAGCTCTCAATTTACCCGTGATCAGGATGAAAAAGCGTTTGACATTCCGTTATTTTCACATCGCCGCCTGCCGCGTCGTGCCAAACCCGGCAAAAATGTGACGCAAATGCATTATGCCCGCCGCGGCATTATCACCCCCGAAATGGAATATATTGCGATTCGTGAAAGTATGGGCCGTGCCGCGATGCATGATGCCGGCACCCTGCCTGATGGCAACGCAAGCCATATCACGGCTGAGTATGTTCGACAGGAAGTCGCAGAGGGACGTGCGATTATTCCGGCGAATATTAATCACCCTGAAGCCGAGCCAATGATTATTGGTCGAAATTTCCTAGTCAAAATTAACGCCAATATTGGTAATTCAGCAACGACCTCATCAATTGAAGAAGAGGTTGAAAAAATGGTCTGGAGCACCCGTTGGGGGGGTGATACGGTAATGGATTTATCCACGGGCAAACATATTCATCAGACCCGGGAGTGGATTATTCGCAACTCGCCAGTGCCAATCGGCACCGTACCTTTGTATCAGGCATTGGAAAAAGTCAAAGGCGTGGCTGAAGATTTAAGCTGGGAAGTGTTTCGGGATACCTTGATTGAACAAGCCGAGCAGGGAGTGAGTTACTTTACCATCCATGCCGGTGTGCGGTTGGCGCATATTCCGCTTTCAGTGGATCGCATTACCGGTATCGTTTCCCGTGGCGGATCCATTATGGCGGCATGGTGTCTTGCCCATCATCAGGAAAGTTTTCTCTATACCCATTTCGAAGAAATCTGTGAAATCATGAAAGCCTACGACGTATCGTTTTCGCTGGGTGATGGGCTGCGTCCGGGCTGTCAGGCCGATGCCAATGATGCCGCCCAGTTTGCAGAGCTGAGAACATTGGGCGAACTGACAGAAATTGCCTGGCGGCATGATGTGCAGGTCATGGTCGAGGGGCCGGGGCATGTGCCGATGCACAAAATCAAAGAAAATATGGATTTGCAGCTCGATGTCTGCAAAGAAGCGCCGTTCTACACACTAGGTCCATTGGTCACCGATATTGCGCCGGGCTACGATCATATTACCTCAGGTATCGGGGCAGCCATGATTGGTTGGTTTGGTACAGCAATGCTCTGTTATGTCACGCCAAAAGAGCATTTAGGTTTGCCCAATAAGGACGATGTGAAAACGGGCATTATCACATACAAAATTGCCGCGCATGCGGCAGATTTGGCAAAGGGACATCCCGGCGCACAGGTTCGTGATGATGCGATTTCTAAAGCACGGTTTGAATTCCGTTGGGAAGATCAGTTTAACCTGGGGCTGGATCCGGATACCGCCAGGGCGTTTCATGATGAAACGCTGCCCCAACCTAAAGCCAAAGAAGCCCACTTTTGCTCAATGTGTGGGCCGAAATTTTGCTCAATGAAGATCTCGCATGATGTCAAACAGGCCTTTGACGAAAAATCGGCAGAGTTCAAAGCGGCCGGCAGTAAAATTTATCAGGAGGTGTAGTCAGCGCATCATTGCGGCGTTTGATATGGCACATTATCTGATTATTGGCAGTGGACTCATCGGTAGATTGACCGCATGGCGGTTATTACATGCGGGTCATCAAGTGACAATTCTCTCCAGTGACGATTTTAGGGGCACGGACAGTGCCGGTTATGTCGCCGCTGCGATGGTGGCGCCTTATGCTGAGGCGGTGACGGAGGGTCGGCATCTGCGCGATCTGGCAAGTGAAAGTCTGGCGATCTGGGATCGTTGGCTGGACGCATTGCCCGAGCCAGTATTTTTTCCACGCTGTGGGACCGCGGTGGTGGCGCATGATTCCGATAACGTGGAATTTGAACGTTATTATCAACGAGCAATGCATACCTTGACGCCTTCTGACTTTCAATATTTAACGGGTCACGCCATGCGCGATAAATTGCCTGCTTTGGCGGACCACTTTTCTCGGGCTATCTGGTTTGATGACGAGGGTTGCCTAGATAACCGGCAATTATTTCGGTCATTGACCGCGTTTTTAAAAGTGCGAGCCGACTGGCGGCGTATTTCACCGGTTGAACATTTAGATGCCGCGACACTTGACCATTTATGCCAGACGACGTTGAACAAAAAACGGGATGATTTCACGCTGGTTATTGATTGCCGCGGTAATGGCAGTCGTGCTGATATTGCGTCATTACGCAGTGTGCGGGGCGAGGTGATTCGAGTACATGCTCCGGCGGTTTCGATTTCACATTGTGTGCGGTTATTACATCCCCGGTATCCACTCTATTTAGTGCCGCGACCGAATCAACACTATGTGATTGGTGCGACGATTATTGAAACTGCGGACCGTAGCCCGGTCAGTGTTCGCAGTGCGATGGAATTATTCTCCGCGTTATACACAATTGATACTGGCTTTGCCGAGGCGCGTATTGTCGAAATGCAGGCGCATTGTCGCCCGGCAATGCCGGATCATTTACCGCTGATTCAGCAGCAACCCTGGGGCGTTCAACTTAATGGTTTTTATCGGCATGGTTATTTATTGGCCCCAATCATGATTGAACGTTTACTGGCACAGCTAGCCAGTTCAAATAAGGTAGGACGTGATGCAAATTATACTTAATGAGAAGTCAGAGATTTTCGCCAAAGACATGACTCTGGACGAGGTGCTGACCCAAGCGCAGCTCAATACGGGGTGTTTTGTCGCTGTCGTCAATGGGGTGGTGGTGCCTAAAACTGCGTTGCAACAGTATCGGCTACATGAGGGTGATCGCATCGAAATTCTGTCACCGATAACAGGAGGCTAGCATGACAACGCAATCGTGGCAGGTTTATGGGCAGGTATTAACAAGTCGATTATTCATGGGTACGGCCTTGTATCCGTCACCGCAAATCATGTCCGAGGCAATTAACGCCTCAGGGGCTGAAGTCATTACCTTGTCATTGCGCCGACAAACCAGTACTGATGCGGCAGATGGTCAGGCTTTTTGGCAAATACTGCAAGCGCTCAATTGTCACTTACTACCCAATACGGCCGGCTGTTATAGTGCCGATGAAGCGATTAAGGTGGCACGACTGGGTCGAGAATTATTCGAGACAGACTGGGTAAAGCTGGAGGTGCTGGGCGACAGTTACAACTTGCAACCGGATCCCTTTGCTTTGCTTGATGCCACAAAAGTATTAATAAGCGAGGGATTTCGCGTCTTTCCTTATTGCACCGATGATCTGGTGCTCTGCCAACGGCTTGCTGATCTTGGCTGCGAGGTATTAATGCCTTGGGGAGCGCCGATTGGGACGGGACAGGGGTTGCTAAATTCCTATGCGCTGACATTGTTACGTGAACGATTGCCGGAACTGAATTTACTCGTCGATGCGGGCATCGGCAAACCATCAGATGCGGTTCAGGCAATGGAGCTTGGTTATGACGGCGTCTTGTTAAATACCGCCGTTGCAGAGGCGCTGGATCCAGTCGGTATGGCCAGTGCATTCAGACAGGCCATCGATGCCGGACGACTGGGCTATACTTCAGGCATCATGCCAAAACGCACTCAGGCCAAACCCAGTACACCGACCTTGGAACAACCAATGTGGCACCAGCATGGTTAAACCGGTTGTTTTGTTAATTGGTGGGATTGACCCCCAAGGTGCAGCGGGGTTAACGGTTGATATTCAAACGGTGACGCAACTGGGAGGGCATCCGGTATCGTTAGTAACGTGTTTGACCGAGCAGACTGCTCAGGGGCTGACCCGGCTCAATCCGCTTGGTACGGCTGAGTTCAAGGCGCAACTAGCGTGTTGTTGCAGTGATTTTGAGTTGGCAGCAATTAAAATTGGCTTGCTGCCTAATAGCGCTATTGCTGAGATTGTTGCGGAATTTATCAAGACACAGACTGTGCCAGTGGTTCTAGATCCGGTGTTATCAATCAGTCATGGCGGGGAGGTAGATAGCGCCATCGCTGTGTTGATTAAAGCACATTTCCTGCCGCACTTGACCCTATTAACCCCCAACCTGCCAGAATTGCAACAGCTTGCTGGAGACGGAGAGCCGTCACAACAAATCGACATCTTAATCCAGCAAGGATTATCTGCCTGTCTTGTCAAGGGAGGGCATGACTCAGGTGCCTTCAGCACCGATTTTTATAAAGATGCGTTTAGTCAGTTTTCACTGGGCTTGCCACGGTTACCTTACCCAATGCGAGGGACCGGCTGTCGTTTAGCAACAGCAATCGCCACCCAGCTGGCTTTTGGTCATCGCTGTCAGGACGCCATTGTCTTAGCGCGAAGTTATGTGGCAGAAGCGTATCAACAGGCAAGTTCGGTAGGGCCATATCGTTTGTTGGGCAATTTTTCCTGGCAATTGAATCGCCAATCCTTGCCTGCGGTACATGATCAGACAAAGCCAGTTGAACAGTCATGGTCTTTTGCTCGCTGTCCTGAGCAACTCGGTGTGTATGCCGTCGTGGATTCAGCAGACTGGGTAAGACGCTGTCTGCAAAGTGGTATTCGCACCGTACAGTTGCGCATAAAAGAAGCTGAACAGTCGCATATCACGCGCGAAATTCAGCAAGCGATACACGAAGCCGCGGCATTTCAAGATAGTCGATTGTTTATTAATGATCACTGGCAACTGGCAATTCAATATGGCGCGTATGGGGTGCACTTAGGCCAGGAAGATTTACAGCAGGCCGATCTTGAAGCGATTGCTCGTGCCGGCTTGCGATTAGGTATCTCAACGCATTCTCACTGGGAACTGGCCAGAGCATTGGCAGTACAGCCTAGTTACATCGCATTAGGTCCGGTTTATCCGACCACGTCCAAGCAGATGCCATGGCAACCACAAGGCCTGCATACGGTAAGAGAATGGTTGCGGATTTTGGAAAATACCATTCCGTTGGTTGCGATTGGCGGTATTACAGTGCCAAGAGCTGTTATGCTGCATGAACTTGGGGTTAAATCTGTCGCGATGATTTCGGCAATTACGCGTTCAGCCGATACGCAGCAGGTGATTCGCGCTTTATTGGCTTTATGGCCTGAGACTGAAACTGAAAAAACAAAACAGCAGTCATCTCAGAAAATCAGTGTTAATTAACTGTATTGCAAAACGCTATGTAGAGTGTAGGCTGCTAACTTCTGCCGACCTTGCAGGGCGCTTATTTCCAGTAAAAAACTGCAACCGGCTACTTCTGCACCCAGCGTCTCAACCAATTGACAACTGGCTAACGCAGTTCCGCCCGTTGCTAAAACGTCATCGACAATCAACACACGATCTTTTTCTGTGATCGCATCGCGATGTATTTGCAGACTGGCGTTGCCGTATTCCAAATCGTAATCAATCTGTTGTGTCTGGTAGGGCAGTTTCCCCGGTTTGCGAAGCGGGACGAAGCCTACCCTTAACTGACTGGCGACCAGCGCGCCAAAAACGAATCCGCGTGCTTCTATGCCAGCGACCACCGTGATCGGATGATCCTGAAACGGGGCTATCATCGACTGAATAGCCTGATGCATGGCAGCCGGGTCACGCAATAGCGGCGTAATATCTTTAAATACGATACCGGGTTTTGGAAAATCAGAAACATCCCGAATTTGCGCTGCGATTTGCTTCACCTTGTCTCCCCGTATTGAGCTTAACTGAGCACGCCAGTTATTATAGCGAGCAATCTTTAAAATCCTGCAAACTGCAGGTTTTTTTGTTTCTGATGGGGGAGTTTGGCAGTGCGACGTTTCGGGCAACGAATTCTGTTAGGAATTGGCATGGCCTTATTGGCTGGTTGTTTTAGCTTTGGTGGTGGAGAGGACCTGGATGTCGATGATAATCAGCCAAGGCTCTATATTGTTGAAGCTGATCGGGGCAGTGTTGCGTCTGATTTCGCGGTAGAGAGAACCTTGCTTATCAAACCTGTTCGGGTGGCGCCTTATTTTCGTGAGACCGATATTATGATGCGTGTTGGTGAGAACCAGTACGAATCGCGTCCGCCTCATGAATTATTGACCAGTCCGCAAACGATGTTCACCGCGCAACTAGAGCGTTGGTTGGCAAAAAGTGGCCTGTTTAGCAAGGTGATTACTGATGCCAGTGAGCCACATGACCTAGTATTGGAAACTGGTCTCACTAAGCTTTTTGGCGAGGCGAGACCAGCTTATCCACCACAAGCGGTTTTGGAAATGCAGTTTTTTTTGAGTCCTGCCGGGTCGGAGTCTGAGGACAGAATGCTGCTACAAACCGGTTTTCGGGTTGATGCAGATATCAATCAGAGTCGTCCTTCGGAAGTGATAATTGGCTGGAAAAATGGCCTTGAAGAAATTCTCGCCACATTAGAGCTGGATTTAAAGGCTTATTTTGCTAAACCCGGGTCACCCTAGCCCTGAATTAAAAGCCGGCTTTAGGGTGCAGGAAATGCGTGAGAGTGGTAATATTCACATCTTTGTCACAAACCGCGTCCATCCTCACTTTTTAGGAAGAAAACTGCATGTCTGAGATTGCCCTGGAACTGGATTCGATCGGCATAGAAGAGGAGATGAAACAATCCTACCTCGACTATGCAATGAGTGTTATCGTTGGCCGGGCATTGCCGGATGTCAGGGATGGTTTAAAACCGGTACATCGCCGCGTTCTGTACGCCATGCGCGAACTCGGTAATAACTGGAACGCTCCCTATAAAAAATCAGCGCGGATAGTCGGTGATGTGATTGGTAAATACCATCCCCATGGTGATACCGCTGTTTACGACACCATGGTGCGGATGGCGCAGCCATTTTCGATGCGTTATATGCTGGTCGATGGTCAAGGAAACTTTGGTTCTGTTGACGGTGATCCGCCAGCAGCGATGCGTTATACCGAAGTACGCATGGCAAAAATTGCCCATGAAATGTTGGCGGATCTGGAAAAAGAAACCGTTGATTTTATCCCCAACTATGATGAATCCGAATCAGAGCCAGCCGTCTTGCCGGCAAAAATCCCGGCGCTGTTGGTGAACGGATCTTCGGGGATCGCCGTTGGCATGGCAACCAATATCCCACCGCATAACCTGAACGAAATACTGGACGCCTGTATCGCGATTATTGATGAGCCAGGCATTGATGTCGCCGGTTTAATGACACATGTGCCGGGCCCAGATTTCCCCACTTCAGCGATTATCAACGGTGCACGAGGCATAGCCGAAGCCTATCAAACGGGCCGAGGGCGAGTTTATATTCGTGCACGGGCCGAAATAGAAACCAATGAGGCAACTGGTCAGCAAAGTATTGTTGTCAACGAGTTGCCTTATCAGGTAAACAAAGCGCGCTTGCTGGAAAAAATTGCCGAGTTAGTTAAAGAAAAGAAAATTGAAGGTATTTCCGCCCTGCGTGATGAATCTGATAAAGATGGCATGCGCATGGTCATTGTCTTGCGCCGCGGCGAAGTACCTGAAGTTGTACTGAATAACCTCTATCAACAAACACAAATGCAGACGGTGTTTGGCATCAATATGGTTGCCATTGTTGACGGGCAACCTCGAACACTGAATTTAAAAGAGGTATTGGATGCCTTTATTCGACATCGCCGTGAGGTTGTCACACGTCGGTCTATTTTTGAACTGCGTAAAGCGCGCGAACGTGCACACATCCTCGAAGGTCTCGCCACGGCATTAGCTAACATTGATGAAGTGATTGAGCTTATCAAAGCATCACCTAGTCCTGCAGAGGCTCGTGAAGCTCTCTTGGCGCGTGGCTGGCGTAGCGAAATGATTTTGGAAATGCTGGGTGCTGCCGGTGCCGCTGCCTCACGACCTGAAAATCTGGCCGCTGAGTTTGGGTTGGTTGATGGCCAATATCATTTATCACCGGTTCAGGCGCAGGCAATTCTCGATATGCGGTTGCACCGTTTGACCGGGCTTGAGCAAGACAAAATTCTTCAGGAATACCGTGATGTGCTGGATCAAATTCGTGATTTGCTGGCCATCCTGAGTGACGCCGATAATTTGATGGCGGTGATTCGTCAGGAACTGGTAGACGTTAAAGAAGAATATGGTGATGCCCGTCGGACTGAAATTCTGGATGCGCATCTTGATTTGACACTGGAAGATCTGATTTGCGAAGAGGAAATGGTAGTCACGCTGTCGCATGCAGGTTATGCCAAAACGACGCAACTTGATACCTACCAGGCACAACGACGAGGCGGTAAAGGAAAAGCGGCCACGTCAATGAAAGATGAAGATTTTGTGGAGCATCTTTTCATCGCCAACACACACGATACGCTGTTGTGTTTCTCAAGTGCCGGCAAGGTTTACTGGAAAAAGGTTTATGAGCTACCGCAAGGCGGCAGAACCGCTCGCGGCAAACCTATTGTTAATCTGTTGCCTTTGGAAGAAGGGGAACGTATCAATGCTGTTTTACCGATTCGTGAGTTTGAAGCCGATAAATTTATTTTCATGGCAACGGCGAGCGGCACCGTAAAGAAAACGCCATTAGTCGATTATTCTCGTCCTCGAGCAAACGGCATTATTGCGGTTGATTTGAAAGAAGATGATGTCTTGGTTGATGTTGCGCTGACTGATGGTGCGTCTGATGTCATGTTATTCAGCACGAATGGTAAAGTCATACGCTTCCCGGAAACAGATGTTCGTTCGATGGGGCGTGTCTCGCGTGGTGTACGTGGTATGCGGCTGACGGACGGCGAAAAAATCATCTCACTTATCATTGCACGTTCGGAAGGCGCTATTCTGACAGCTACCGAGTTTGGCTTTGGAAAGCGTACCCACCTTGATGAATATCGTGTGCAAGGTCGGGGAGGACAAGGCATTATCTCAATTCAAACTTCAGCACGAAATGGGCAAGTGGTTGGCGCAGTCCAGGTCGATGATGAAGATCAGATTATGATGATTACCAATGGTGGTACTTTAGTCCGTACCCCTGTGAAGCATGTGTCCTTGGTTGGCCGAAACACACAGGGTGTCAAATTGATTAACCTGACAAAAGACGAACGTCTTGTTGGTGTTGAGCGTGTTATCGAAGAAGAAGAAACCGATGTCGATGACTTGCCAGATACTGACGATTTAACAGAAGTATAATTCTTTGAGAGCTTATAATTTTAGTGCCGGTCCGGCGATGTTACCGGAAGCGGTTATGCAACAAGCCAGTGAAGAAATGCTGGATTGGCGTGGTACGGGTATGTCGGTGATGGAGATGAGTCACCGTGGTCCGGAGTACACAGAAATTGCAACTCAAGCAGAGGCCGATTTGCGCGATTTGCTGGGTATTTCCGACGATTATGCTGTCTTGTTTTTACAGGGCGGTGCATCCAGCCAGTTTTCGATGATTCCACTGAATTTTTTGCAGGAGAAAACGGCTGCTGATTACGTCAACACGGGAGCCTGGTCGAGTAAAGCAATTAAAGAAGCGCAACGGTTTTGCCAAGTTAATGTGGTTGCCGATGCCAAGGCTTCAAAGTTTACTTGTATTCCGCCCCTGCATGAATGGCAAGTCAATCAGGATGCCGCTTATTTGCATTACACGCCGAATGAGACCATTCATGGTGTTGAGTTTCACGATATCCCACAGGTGAGCTCGGCTACACTGGTTGCGGATATGTCTTCGACGCTGTTATCACGACCCATCGATGTGAATCGATTTGGTTTGATTTATGCTGGCGCGCAGAAAAATATTGGTCCGGCGGGTTTGTGTATTGTGATCGTTCGTCGCGATTTGATCGGCAAAACGCTACCGGGCACGCCGACCATGTTCGATTATCAAATACATGATAAGAACGACTCCATGTATAACACGCCGGCAACCTATAGCTGGTATCTTGCCGGGCTGGTATTTCAATGGTTGAAACAACAGGGCGGCCTGCAGGCAATGGCTGAGATTAATTCACGTAAAGCAGCTAAGCTTTATGCCGCGATTGATGGCAGCGATTTTTATGCGAATCCGGTTGAGAAATCGAGTCGATCCTGGATGAATATTCCCTTTACGTTAGTGAATAGCGAGCTCGACAAAACATTCTTGCAAATGTCCGCGGCAGCAGGTCTACTGACGTTAAAAGGTCATCGCGATCTCGGTGGTATGCGTGCCAGCATTTATAATGCGATGCCTGAGGCAGGTGTTGATCGGCTCATTGACTTTATGATGGAATTTGAACGCAGGTTTGGTTGATAGGTATGTCTGAACAAAAAGCGTTGCAAAATGTACGGCAGGAGATTGATGCGCTGGATGAAAAAATTCAGACGCTAATCAATGCGCGTACTGCTCTGGCGCATCAGGTAGCCGAAATTAAACAACAACAAGCAGATCAAAGTGATTTTTATCGGCCTGAACGTGAAGCGATGATTTTGCGACGTGTTATGGAAAGAAATACCGGACCGCTTCCCGATAAAGAGATGGCAAGGCTGTTTCGAGAAATTATGTCTGCATGCCTAGCTGCAGAAAAACCACTTAGTATCGCTTACTTAGGACCTGAAGGTTCCTTCACGCAGTCAGCTGCATTAAAACACTTTGGTGGTTCAGCAGAATTGCTGCCCGTCAGTACGATTGCGAATGTGTTCAGTGCCGTTGAAACAGAACATGCCTGTTATGGCGTTGTGCCAGTTGAAAACTCGACAGAAGGCATGGTCAGTCATACATTAGACAGATTTATCAGCTCTTCATTGAAAATTAATGGTGAAGTATCGCTGCGCATTCATCATTATTTATTGGGCAAGGGCGAGAACCTGAGCGACGTTAAAACAGTGTATGCTCATCCGCAAGCACTAGCCCAATGCAGACAATGGCTGGGCGATCAATTACCACAAGCAGCGTTAATCCCGCTGGATAGTAATGCGGAAGCAGCGCGTCGAGTGTCGACAATGGATGAGACTGCTGCGGCGATTGCAGCCAGTAACGCCGCAGAAATTTATAATTTGACCGTATTGGCGAACAATATCGAAGACGAGGCTGGCAATACCACTCGGTTTTTGGTGATTGGTCGTCAAGATGTTGGTCCAAGTGGTGCAGATAAAACAGCTTTACTCGTCTCAACTAAAAATAAGCCGGGTGCCTTGCAAAAATTATTGCAACCATTGGCAGAAAATCAGATCAGTATGAGTCGAATTGAATCACGACCCTCCCGAAAAGGCATCTGGGAATACGTGTTTTTTATCGATATTGAAGGCCATAGTCAGGACTCAGCTGTGGCTGATGCGCTGGCCAAACTGGAATCAGAATCGTCGATGTTCAGAGTGCTTGGCGCCTACCCTAAGGCGGTATTATGAGCAAACAACTAATGATGGCGAATCCACGCGGGTTTTGTGCGGGTGTTGATCGTGCTATTGATATCGTAGAACATGCTTTGGCGCTCTTTGGGGCGCCCGTTTATGTCCGGCACGAAGTCGTACACAATCGAACTGTCGTCGAAGACTTACGCAAAAAAGGGGCAATATTTGTCGAGGAAGTGGATGAAGTACCTGACAATGCAACGCTGATCTTCAGCGCCCATGGGGTATCGCGTTATGTGCATGCACAAGGTAAGCAACGCGGACTACGCGTGTTTGATGCAACTTGCCCGCTGGTCACGAAAGTACACATGGAAGTGGCCCGACACGAAAAAGTCGCCCGTGAATGTATTTTGATTGGACATGCTGGCCATCCCGAAGTAGAAGGGACGATGGGGCAATATACCTCTGAACAGGGTGGCATGTATCTGGTCGAGTCGCCGGAAGATGTCGACAATCTCGTTGTCAATGAACCAGAAAACCTAGCTTTTGTTACTCAGACAACCTTATCCGTGGATGATACGGCAAAGGTCATCAGTGCGTTACGGCAACGTTTCCCCACAATTATTGGTCCCGGGAAAGATGATATTTGTTATGCCACACAAAACCGTCAGGATGCCGTTAAGCGCATTGCGGTCGCTTGTGATTTGGTACTGGTTGTCGGTTCAGTGAATAGCTCAAACTCGAACCGGCTTCGGGAGCTATCAGTCAAATTGGGCACGCCAGCTTATTTGATTGATAATGCCACCGAGATACAACCCGAGTGGTTGCATGACAAGCAGCGAATCGGCCTCACTGCGGGTGCTTCTGCGCCTGAGCTGTTGGTTCAAGAAGTTGTCAAACAGCTGCAACAGCTTGGCGTTGATGACATCATTGAAGATAGTGGTCAACCAGAAAATATCGTTTTTTCTTTGCCAAAAGAGCTTAAAGTAGATATCAGTCGCCTGAATAAATAACAGGAATATCCATGGCCTTTTTGCCGGTTTTTTTGTGGACAGATATTTTACTTTTCACGTTGCTGGCAGCTACGGTTCTGATGGTCATCTATATTCGCCGTAAACCGCATTTGTGTCGGCCCTGGAAACAGGTTTTTTCGACAAGCCGCGGTATGATTTCCAGTCTCATACTGCTGGTTTTTATCGGCATTGGCGTCGCCGATTCCCTGCACTTCAGACTGGCGTTGCAGCCCACTGAAGAAGAGGCAAGTCATCATTTTCACAGTGACGTGTTAAGTGTTCTGGATCTCATTTTGACCCCGCTACGCAGTCAGGTTGAAAAAACCTATTCGGCTCCTTTTGCGCATCAGCAGTTTACCAAGGAAATGATTCAAAATGAGGGCAGTCTGCATTATGGCTACCCGGACTTGAAATATGGTGGTCAACATTTGACCAATCCGGCGGATAAGTTACAGGATATTGCGAATAAATCTGCGAAAGCCAGTTTATTTGCGCTAGGGGCGACGCTGACGATGATAGCGCTCTGGTTAAGTTGGCTTTGCTGGCACCGAGCAAGCTCATTGCGTGATGTCTTGAAACGATACTGGTCTGATGAGGCCGGCTATCCTGTTACGACGGCGTGGCTAACGCTTTTCCTCATTCTATTGTTTGCCAGTAATTTGCTTTATCTCGGCCAGTTTTATCATGTCTTAGGCACGGATAAAGTGGGGCAGGATGTGCTTTATCAAACATTGAAAAGCATTCGTACCGGTTTGTTAATCGGTAGTCTGACCACGCTCATCATGTTGCCCATGGCGGTGACGATGGGTATTGCTGCCGGTTATTTTCGAGGCTGGATTGATGATCTGATTCAATATATTTACACCACTTTAAATGCGATTCCTGGCGTGCTTTTAATTGCGGCAGCGGTCCTGATGTTACAAGTCTATATCAATAATCATCCACAATTGTTTACCACGGCCGCCGAACGTGCGGATATCCGGCTTTTATTTTTATGTTTGATTCTGGGGGTCACTAGTTGGACTGGCCTGTGTCGTATTCTACGCAGTGAAACACTGAAATTACGTGAAGCAGAGTATGTTCAAGCCGCCAAGGCGCTCGGCGTACCAGGGCCAACTATCTTGCACCGGCATATTTTACCCAATCTGATGCATATCGTTTTGATCACGGTGGTTCTTGATTTTAGTGGTTTGGTACTGGCTGAGGCCGTTTTGTCATATGTGGGCGTTGGCGTCGACCCCACGATGATCAGTTGGGGCAATATGATTAATAGTGCACGACTGGAAATGGCGCGCGATCCTATCGTTTGGTGGTCATTGGTTGCGGCTTTTATTTTTATGTTTTTATTGGTCCTAGCGGCAAATTTGTTTGCTGACAGCGTCCGTGATGCTTTTGACCCGCGTCATCAGGTAATCACATGAGCCATTTACTTGAAGTGGCACATT
This sequence comes from Methylophaga frappieri, assembly GCF_000260965.1. Lineage (NCBI taxonomy): Bacteria > Pseudomonadati > Pseudomonadota > Gammaproteobacteria > Thiotrichales > Piscirickettsiaceae > Methylophaga > Methylophaga frappieri. Next base: position 126,658 of record NC_017856.1, on the reverse strand, counting down.
TAAAAACCTGGTTTGGCAAGGCAGAGCAGGCCTATCGCGTTGTCGATGGCGTTGATTTCTATATCGATCGCGGAGAAACATTCGCCTTACTGGGTGAGTCAGGCTGTGGCAAATCAATGACGGCGCTGTCGTTACTGCAATTAAACCCACAACCCGCAAGTCAGATTGTCAGTGGTCAAATTCGGCTTAATGATCGGGATTTGTTACGTTGCTCAGAGGCTGACATGGAGCGGGTCAGGGGGCGGAAAATCGCTATGATTTTTCAGGATCCACAAAGCGCGTTGAACCCAGTGTTAACGATAGGTCAACAATTGCTTGAAGTGCTGCGCTGGCATTTTGATTTATCAGCTGCGCAACTCAAAGCACGATGTATTGAACTGTTCGTGCAGGTTGGTATACCGGATCCTGAAAAGCGTTTCTTTGCTTATCCACATCAGCTTTCCGGGGGCATGAAACAACGTGTGATGATTGCTATGGCACTGGCAGGCAAGCCAGATTTATTGATTGCCGATGAACCGACTACAGCGCTTGACGTGACTATTCAGGCACAGATTTTAGGGTTATTAAAAAAATTGCAACAAGAAACCGGTATGGCGATTCTGTTGATCAGTCATGATTTAGGTGTCGTTGCACAAATGGCAGACCGAATAGCCGTGATGTATGCCGGCCAGATTGTGGAAACAGCCGACCGCCGGACTTTTTTTAAGCAGCCCCGGCATCCATACAGTGAAAGACTCTTTGCTGCCATGCCATCTACACAACAGCGAGACGCGCCTCTTGCCGTCATTCCGGGCACGGTACCGCCATTGAATCAGGTCTTTACCGGCTGTCGTTTTACGGCCCGTTGTCAACAGCGTCAGCCGGTCTGTGAGGAACAGTTACCTAACTGGTTTGGTGAGCGACATGATGGCGTGCGTTGCCATCAGTTTGATCCAGATAGAACATGGCCTATGGCAGTTTCTTCTCAACCGCAGTCATCTGGCGTGCCCGATGAAACTGAGCCTGCCACACGTGTTATGTTAAGACTGGATCAGGTACAAGTACATTTTCCAATTCGCAAAGGTATCTTGCAGCGTACTAAAGGCTGGGTTAAGGCGGTTGATGGGGTAAGTCTGCGCTTGAATGAACGTGAGACCTTAGCCATCGTTGGCGAATCTGGTTGCGGTAAGAGTACCTTGGCTAAGGCGGTACAACAGCTACAACTAATCATTGGTGGTGAAATACAGTTTGCTGCAAAATCGGGCAACAAAGCATTAGTAAAAGCGGCGCAAGGTGACAGGCTGCCAATGCAGATTATTTTTCAGGATCCGTTTGCATCAATGAATCCGAGAATGACGGTGCAACAAATCCTGTTGGAAGGTCTGCAAGCGCGGCAAGATAAACTCTCAAGCGTAGCGCAACAGACAGTCATTGAGGATCTGTTAAGGAAAGTGGGGCTGAATACGGATATTTTACATCGTTATCCGCATGCTTTTTCTGGTGGCCAACGCCAGCGACTGTGCATTGCCAGAGCTTTGGCGGCAGAGCCAGCATTGCTGATTTGTGACGAACCAACCAGCGCCCTGGATGTTTCAGTTCAGGCGCAGATATTGAACCTGCTCCGGGATCTACAAAATGAGGAAGGGCTGAGTTATCTGTTTATTACGCATGATATTGGTGTCGTGGATTATTTGGCGCACCGCATTGCGGTCATGTATTTAGGCCGTGTCGTCGAAACAGGAAGCCGCCAACAGGTATTGAAGCACCCAAAACATCCTTATACGCGTGCTTTGTTGGCGGCGGTACCGGATATGCAATCGGTATCTCCCACTGTGACTTTAACAGGGGAGCTGCCCTCACCGGCAAATCCGCCATCCGGATGTCACTTTCATTCCCGTTGTCCAGATGTGATGCCAGTCTGTAAACTGCATTATCCAAGTGAAACCGAACCTGAAACAGGGCAGGTTGTTCGTTGTTTTTTATATCAATCACAGGACTATCATGGATAAACAAACCCAAATCGAAATCGAAGCGGCGGCGTTTCGTCAATTAATTGCTCACCTGCAAACGCGAACAGATGTACAGAATATCGATTTGATGAATCTGGCTGGATTTTGTCGAAACTGTTTGTCGAAATGGTATCTTGCCGCAGCAGAAGAACGTGGCAAGGAGATGGGTTACGATGCGGCGCGGACCATCATTTATGGCATGCCTTATAGCGAATGGAAATCTCAGTATCAGAAATAATCAGTTTTTACGGCGAATTTTTTGTAGGTTTTCGGCCATTTTTTTCTGATCTGTCGTGAGTGTGTTTTGCTGTTTGACCGCCATCAATCGAATCCCCGCCACAGTTTGACCAATCTGATGCACATATTGACGACAATTACGGCAAATAAATAAATGCAGTTTAAAAGCCAGCCGTTGCCGCCAAGTCAGCTGCTGGTCAAGATAATCACTGGCGTGATGCGCAATATCTTTACAACGAAACATTTATGCTTGTTCCTGAAACTGGGTAATTTTCTGCCGCACAAAATGGCGGGCACGATGTAAAAGCACTCTCGCATTAGATGCGCTCACGTCAAGAATGTTACAAATTTCTGGCATTGGCATTTGATGGAGATCATGCATCTCGATAACAGCGCGTTGCATCGCCGGCAGGGCAATAAAGGCTTTTTCTATAATGGCGACTAATTGCTGATTAGTGGCGAGCGCTTCAGGCGTATCAATATCCCAAGGCAAAACATCCTGTCGCCAGTGTTGCCGATGATCAAACTCCTCATCGATGGCCTGCCAGTCTTTATCCAGAGAGACTTGCCGCTTTTCCTTTCGCAAACGCGTTTTGGCGCCATTGGCAACAATTTGCATTAACCAGGTGGATAAACGACTTCGCCCGGCAAATGTTGGCAAATTCGTAATAGCAGAAATCCAAGCATCCTGTACCACGTCATCGGCAAAGGCCTCACCAATAATAGCGCTGGCAACGGTCCGCATCTGCATATGGTAACGGGCAACTAAATACTCGAATGCCGTTGCTTCATTACTGAGCAAAGCTTTGATGAGCTCTGCCTCATTATCATAGGGCTGCGAGTCTGCTGAATGCATTATCGAGGCATCGTACCTTAAATATTAGGAAACCTGACTTCCATCATACCGAAAGTATCTTATTTCACCTCATTTCGTTAGCGGCAATTTAGTACAACGATATTTGTGTCGAAAAAAGATGTAACAAATGCCTTTATGGGGAGTCTAGTAAAACAAGCTGGTCGATATAACCAGTTTATTTTTTATTAACTAAAGGAACACTCCCATGGCGACAAGCAAAAAAACGACACTTTCTCTGGTAGCCGGCGCAACACTGACGGCAGGTATGGCCATTTCGCCAATGATTCATGCGGATAGCAACCCTTTTGCTAGTACAGAATTGAGCAGTGGCTATATGCATTTGGCTGAGCATGATGGTGATGAAGCGAAATGTGGCGAAGCTAAGTGTGGCGAAGACATGAAGAAAGATGGCGAAGGTAAATGTGGTGAGGCCAAATGTGGCGAAGACATGAAAAAAGATGGTGAAGGCAAATGCGGTGAAGCCAAATGTGGTGGTAACGGTTAAGACGTTAATGGTCATGCAGGGGCGGTTACGTCCCTGCTATGTCCCAGACCACGCTTAAAGGAAATCACATGTTACGCCTATTCAATCTCGCGCAAGACGGGCTCGACAAAACTCGAGCTGTGGATTTTTTAGCCCCACTGTTGCTTAGGGCTTATTTGGTGCCGGTGTTTTGGTTTGCGGCAAATAACAAGTGGAATCCTTTTGATAGCAGTAGCAGTTTGCAGCCAACGATTGATTGGTTTGCCAACGCGGAGTGGGGATTGGGGCTGCCTTTTCCTGCCTTGATGGCCTATCTAGCCTGGGCAGCGGAATATTTTGGTGCCATTTTATTGTTGCTTGGTCTTGCCGTACGCTGGATCAGTATACCGCTGATGATCACCATGGTGGTCGCTGCGGTCTCGGTACATTTGAAAAATGGCTGGCAGGCAATTCATGATCCGATGAGTGCTTTTGCTTCTGAAAATGCCTTGGGTGCGATAGCGCGCTTGGACAAAGCAAAATCAATTTTGCAGGAGCACGGTAATTACAGTTGGCTGACAGAGCATGGTCGATTAGCGATGCTCAACAATGGTATCGAATTTGCCGCAACTTATTTTGTCATGTTATTAGCGTTGTTTTTTATTGGGGCGGGACGTTATCTCAGCCTTGATGATTGGCTATATCGATACTTCAGAGATAAGAGGGGAATTCATGCTAATTAAACGAAAGGCCCGTTGGCAGCTACCTGAGTCTGAAGTGACGGATTATCAGGTTTTCTTAAACCGTCGCCGCTTTATCAACAGTGCATTGGGGATGACCGCAGCCTTAACCTTGCCCGTTGCTTTGGCAGAAAAGGAACCCACTGGACAGGCCTTTGATAATACAACCGAAAGTCGTTTCTCAACGGATGAAAAGTTAACGACTTATCAGGATATTACGACTTACAATAATTTTTATGAGTTTGGTACGGACAAGTCTGACCCGGCAACCTATGCCACGGACTTCCCAGATCCAAATAAACCATGGCAGGTCACGATCGATGGCGAGTGTGACAAGCCCGGTGTGTATGATGTTGACGACTTGATCGGCAAACAAGATCTGGAAGAGCGAATTTACCGCTTGCGTTGTGTTGAAGGCTGGTCGATGGTTATTCCGTGGACGGGTTTTCCTCTGGCCGCGGTATTAAAAGCAGCACAGCCTAATACCAATGCCAAGTTTGTTGAATTCACGACTTTGTTTGACCCTGAGCAAATGCCGGGACAACGTCGAGAAGTCCTCCAGTGGCCTTATATCGAGGCTCTGCGCATGGATGAAGCCATGCATCCATTGACCTTGTTGGCGATTGGCCTTTACGGGCATGAGATGCCGGGACAAAACGGCGCACCGATTCGACTTGTTGTACCTTGGAAATATGGTTTTAAAAGCATTAAGTCTATTGTTCGGATCCGCTTTGTCGAGCGGATGCCAACCACGACATGGATGCTTGCAGGTCCCAACGAATATGGATTTTATTCCAATGTAAACCCTGACGTTGATCATCCCCGCTGGAGTCAGAAGCGTGAACGGCGGATTGGTGAGTTTTTAAAACGCGAAACGCTAATGTTCAATGGCTATGGTGAGGAAGTAGCCGATCTGTACGATGGCATGGATTTGCGCAAATACTTCTAGATCATTCGACATGTCTATTGCCCGTATCAAGATAGTCGTGTTTTTGCTGGCATTCGCGCCAGCAGCTTGGCTCACCTATGCCGTATTGACCGATCAGCTTGGCGCAAACCCAATCGAAGAAGTCACGCGTGATTCCGGTACCTGGGCGTTACGATTTTTGTTGATTACATTAACGATGACCCCATTACGCTGGTTGACTGATTGGCCTGGGTGGATTCAATTCCGACGTATGATGGGGCTATATTGTTTTTTTTACGCCTGTTTGCACATGTTGCTATACCTATGGCTTGATAAGTTTTTTGACTGGCCGGAAATTCTCGCTGATATCATCGAACGACCCTTCATTACGATTGGCTTTATCAGCTTCACGTTATTAGTGCCACTTGCGGCCACTTCCACCAAGGCGATGATAAAACGGCTTGGTCGGCGCTGGAAAAAACTACATAAACTGACTTACGTGATTGCCTGTCTGGCCTGTCTGCATTTTTTGATGTTGGTGAAGGCCGATATTCGTGAGCCATTGCTGTATATCTTTATTCTGGCAACGCTGTTATTCATGCGTTTTTATCGTGCCACGATCAAGCCCATCATACTGGCACGCCAATAACACATTCTTTGGCCGGCATTTTTCATGAAAATGTTGGCAGCAGGCGGCCAGAGATACGGTTTAACTCGTCATTAACGCAATCGAAAGTCACAAAAACTGGTACAATGCCGCGTTATTATTAACGGTGTTTTTGGATCTTAAGAAGGTGTTTATGACTGATTTTGTCGATCAAGACCCGCAGGAAACGCAGGAATGGTTAGATGCGCTTGAGTCTGTTATTGAAATTGCAGGCGATGAAAAAGCCCATTTCATTATTGAAAAGCTGATTGATTTGGCACGGCGCAATGGTGTCAATTTGCCGTATAGCGCTAATACAGCCTATGTGAATACGATTCCGGCTGATCAACAGGAACGCATTCCCGGTGATCAGGCCATGGAACACAAACTGCGCTCTTACATTCGCTGGAATGCCATGGCAATGGTGGTCAAAGCGAATTTGAAACCGGGGTCTGTTGGTGGACATATTGCCAGTTTTTCTTCGGCAGCGACCTTATACGATGTCGGTTTTAACCACTTCTTTAAAGGTGATGACTACGGCAATGGTGCCGATATGGTGTTTTTCCAAGGACACTCGTCACCAGGTATTTATGCACGTTCGTTTCTTGAAGGCCGCTTAACGGAAGAGCAACTCGATAATTTCCGCTTTGAGGTGGATGGTAAAGGCTTGTCTTCCTATCCACATCCTTGGCTGATGCCAGATTACTGGCAGTTTCCAACCGTTTCCATGGGCCTTGGTCCTATCCTGTCTATTTACCAGGCGCGGTTCATGAAATATATGGAACACCGGGGACTCGCTAAAACATCCGGGCGGCATGTCTGGGCTTACCTGGGCGATGGTGAGATGGATGAGCCAGAATCATTAGGCGCAATTACCCTTGCTGGTCGAGAAAAACTGGATAATTTGATTTTCGTTGTCAACTGCAACCTGCAACGACTTGATGGCCCGGTTCGCGGTAATGGCAAAATCGTCCAAGAGTTGGAAGCCTTATTCCGTGGTGCCGGCTGGAATGTCATCAAAGTCCTGTGGGGTAGTGGTTGGGATCAACTGTTGGCCCGCGATACGCATGGCTTGTTATTGAAGCGAATGGAAGAAGTCGTCGACGGCGAGTATCAAAATTACAAAGCCAAAGATGGCGCCTATGTACGTGAACATTTCTTCGGTAAATATCCAGAATTACTAGAAATGGTTTCAGATATGACCGATGAGGATATTTGGAACCTGAGCCGCGGTGGCCATGATCCTCGTAAGATTTATGCTGCCTATAAACGTGCCGTGGACCAAACGGAACAACCTACGGTCATTTTGGCAAAAACTGTCAAAGGCTATGGCATGGGCGAAGCTGGTGAAGGTCAGAACACCACCCATCAGCAGAAAAAACTGGAAGTTGAACACATGAAGCGTTTCCGTGATCGTTTCAATATTCCAATTGCCGATGAGCAAATCGAAAAAATACCGTACTTGACGCTCAAAGATGGCAGTCCGGAAAAAGAATACCTGCTTAAACGCCGCCAGGAACTGGGTGGTTTTCTGCCCAAACGCCAAAACCAGGCGCCGGCGCTGAAAATTCCAGAGCTGAAAATTTTTGATGCTGTACTGAAATCAAGTGGTGAGCGCGAATTATCGACCACCATGGCATTCGTGCGAGTGCTGACGGCGCTGATTCGTGATAAGCAAATCGGTAAAAATATCGTGCCGATCGTGCCGGATGAAGCGCGTACATTTGGTATGGAAGGCTTGTTCCGCAGCGTGGGTATTTACTCATCTTCAGGGCAAAAATATGAGCCTGAAGATTCTGGTAAGGTGATGTGGTACCGCGAGGACACCACGGGGCAAATCCTGGAAGAAGGGATCAATGAAGCGGGGGCAATGTCGGAATGGGTATCGGCTGCCACGGCGTATGCCAACTACAACGTCAACATGGTGCCGTTTTATATTTACTACTCCATGTTTGGCTTCCAACGCGTCGGCGATCTATGGTGGTTGGCCGGGGACATTCAGGCCAAAGGTTTCTTAATTGGCGGTACGGCCGGTCGAACAACACTGAATGGTGAAGGCTTGCAGCATCAGGATGGTCACAGCATGATTTTGGCGAATACGGTGCCAAATTGCATCAGCTACGATCCAACCTATGCTTATGAAGTCGCGGTAATTGTGCATGATGGTTTACGCCGTATGTATGAAAATCAGGAAAGTATTTTTTACTACCTGACCGCAATGAATGAAAACTACACCCATCCTGCCATGCCTGAAGGTGCCGAAGAGGGCATTATTAAAGGGATTTACAAGCTTAAAGCGGGTGGCCGTCATAAACTCAAAGCACAGCTTTTGGGGAGTGGTACGATTCTGCGCGAAGTTGAAGCGGCAGCGGAGATGCTGGCTGAGGACTGGAAAGTGGCTGCTGATGTTTGGAGTGTGACTAGCTTTAACGAACTGACGCGTGATGGTCAGGAAACAGAACGCCATAATCGCTTGCATCCAACCGCGAGCAAAAAAACGGCGTATGTTACGAAAACATTAGAGGGTCAGCCGGGTCCGATCATTGCGGCCACAGATTACATTCGTCTCTATGCCGAGCAAATTCGCCCATGGGTTAAAGCGAGTTACACCGTTTTGGGTACAGATGGTTTTGGCCGTAGTGATACCCGTGAAAAATTACGCCGCTTCTTTGAGGTTGATCGCTATCACATTGTCGTGGCAACGTTGAATGCTCTTGCCGATGCGGGTGATATCAAACATGACGTGGTTGAGAAAGCCATTCAGCAATACCAACTAGACTCCGATACAGTGAACCCAGTTAAGGCATAAACATGGCAGATTTAATTGAACTCAAAGTCCCCGACATTGGTGATTTCGATGGCGTGGAAATTATTGAAGTATTAGTTGCTGAAGGCGATGAAATTACCCCAGACCAAGAAGTCATCACTATCGAGTCTGACAAGGCGATGATGGGAATTCCTGCAGAAATAGCAGGGACTATCAAAAGCTTGAAAGTCAGTGTCGGTGACAAAGTCAGTGAAGGCGACCTGATTGCTATGGTTGAAGCGGCCGCCGCCGAGCAACCGCAGACAGATAAACCGGAAAAACCAGCTGAACCGGCCAAGCCTCAAAATGTAGAGGCGAAACCAACGCCACAACCAGCAGCTGAAGCGCCATCACCGTCACCTGTACCAGAACAGGATGAAGCGATTCCTTATGCCCCGGATACAAAATCTGGCTTGAAACGGGCACACGCCTCACCCTCAATTCGACGCTTTGCAAGAGAATTAGGCGTCAAATTAACTTCAGTTATTGGTACTGGCGCGAAAGGACGGATTACGCGTGAAGACGTGCAGCAGTATGTGAAACAAGCTTTATCTGCGCCCGCAGCAACGCCTGCCGCGCAGGGTGGAGCAGCTATTCCGCCTGTGCCAGTGGTCAATTTCGAGCAGTTTGGTGAAGTTAGCAGTACCGAACTGTCTCGAATTAAGAAAATTTCGGGCAAGCATTTGCATGCCTGCTGGCTGAATATTCCGCATGTTACCCAGTTTGATGAAGCGGATATCACTGAGCTGGAACAGTTCCGTAAAGAAAACAAGGAAATGGCAGCACAAAAAGGCGTTAATTTGACACCGCTGGTATTCATCATGAAAGCGGTCGTGGCCTGCCTTAAGCAATATCCAGAATTCAATGCCTCACTCAGTGAAGACAAAGAAAATCTGATTTATAAGAAGTATTACAACATCGGTGTTGCGGTCGATACGCCAAATGGCCTGATGGTCCCAGTTATCAAGGATGTCGATAAGAAAGGCTTTCTGGAATTGGCGGGTGAACTTGGCGAAATTAGTCAACGGGCACGCGATGGCGCCTTAAGTGCCAAAGACATGCAAGGCGGAACCTTCTCCATTTCAAGTCTTGGTGGTATTGGCGGCCAGTTCTTTACCCCGATCGTCAATGCACCTGAAGTGGCTATTCTGGGGGTTAGCAGACATCAGATGAAGCCAGTTTGGAATGGTAAAGAGTTTATACCGAGACTCATGCTGCCCTTATCAATTTCTTACGACCATCGTGTTATTGATGGTGCGGCTGGGGCTAGATTTACGGTGATGTTAAGCCAGATGTTGTCAGATATCCGGAAGGTGCTGTTATGAGTTTTCAGGAAGTCAAAGTACCGGATATTGGCGATTTTGATGCCGTTGAAATCATCGAAGTGCTGGTTTCTGTGGGAGATGAAATTACGGAAAATCAGGACATCATCACACTGGAGTCAGATAAAGCAGCGATGGAAATTCCGAGCCCGATTGCCGGTAAGATCACAGAATTGTTGGTGAGTGTCGGTGATAAGGTGGCGGAAGGCGATGTTATCCTCAAGCTTGAGGCGGTAACATCAGATGCTTCAGCAGCAAGTAGCGAACCTGAAGTCAGTCAAGACAATGACAAAACGACGGAAAAACCTGCCCCACAAGCAGCGGCCAAACCAGACCACAGTGATATGCATGCCGAAGTTGTCGTATTAGGCTCAGGGCCAGGTGGTTACACTGCTGCCTTTCGTGCTGCTGACTTGGGCAAGCAAGTCATTTTAATTGAGCGTTATGAACGGATTGGTGGCGTGTGCCTTAATGTTGGCTGCATCCCATCTAAAGCGTTGTTACATACCGCTCAGATTATTAATGAAGCCAGTCATATGGCGGACAATGGTGTCAGCTTTAATAAGCCCGATATTGATTTGGACAAATTAACTGGCTGGAAAAATAATGTTATCAATAAGTTAACTGGTGGACTTAAAGCACTTGCAAAACAACGAAAGGTGACTGTTGTTCAAGGCGAAGCGCAATTTAGCAGTGCAAACAGCCTGACTGTTACCACCCCAGAAGGCGATAAGACGGTCAGTTTTGATAACTGTATTATCGCGGCCGGTTCACGCGTTACCAAGATTCCCGTTTTTCCAAATGACGATCCCCGGATGATGGATTCGACTGATGCATTAAACTTAGAAGATATTCCAAAACGATTACTCGTCATTGGTGGCGGGATTATTGGTCTGGAAATGGCAACGGTTTATCATGCGTTGGGTTCAAAAATTAGTGTTGTTGAATTACAGGACAGCTTAATTCCTGGCGCCGATAAAGATATTGTCAAACCGTTACAGCAACGTATCGAAAAACAGTATGAATCGATTTATCTGAAAACCAAGGTCAGCGCAATTGAGCCATTGAAGTCTGGTTTGAAAGTTACTTTTGATGGCGACAATGCGCCCGAACCGCAAACTTATGACAAGATTCTTGTCGCCGTTGGGCGGACACCGAATGGCAAACTTATCAATGCCGATGCCGCCGGGGTTAATGTCAATGACTATGGCTTTATTGAAGTCGATGGTCAGATGCGTACCAATCAATCACACATTTTTGCGATCGGCGACATTGTAGGACAACCCATGTTAGCTCATAAGGCGACGCATGAAGGCAAAGTGGCCGCTGAAGTTATCGCCGGTCAAAAATCGGTCTTCGAGCCGATGACTATTCCTTCTGTAGCCTATACTGATCCTGAAGTGGCCTGGATGGGCTTGAATGAGGCCGAAGCAAAAGCGCAAGGGATTGATTATGTTAAAGGGGCCTTTCCTTGGGCAGCCAGTGGTCGGAGTCTCAGCCTCGATCGTGATGAAGGACTCACCAAAGCGTTGTTCGAAAAATCGACAGGCAGGATCATTGGCGCGACGATTGTTGGTCCTAATGCCGGTGAACTCATTGCAGAAGCTGTCTTGGCACTTGAAATGGGAGCAGATGCCGAGGACATTGGACTCAGTATTCATCCGCACCCAACCTTATCTGAAACCTTGGGTTTTGCAGCAGAAATGGCCGAAGGCAGTATCACGGATCTGTTACCACCGAAAAAGACATTGCATAGCAAGTGATGTCGGCTGGAGGCAACGTTAAGCTTCAACGAGGGCTGGTTATGACACTGGCCCTTGTTTTTATTGGCTTAGTCATGTCATGACTGACGCTGGTTTACGGCCACCGTTAAAATGGGCCGGTGGTAAGCGTTGGCTTTTACCAGAACTGCAAAAGCGCTGGAAACCACATGCGTCGCGACGTTTGGTTGAGCCTTTTTGTGGCGGTCTCGCTGTGGCGTTGGGATTACAACCCAAACAGGCGTTACTGAATGATATTAATCCCGCACTGATAAATTTTTATCAGCAATTACAGCGGGGGCTTACCATGACAATTGCCATGGCCAATGATGAGTCGCTCTATTACCAGCACCGCCAATCTTTCAATAACCAGTCGCTAACAGATGCTGATCGGGCGCAATTGTTCTACTACTTGAACCGCACCGGTTATAACGGTTTGTGCCGATTTAACAAATCGGGTGCCTACAATGTGCCATTCGGTCGATACAAGACTATCTATTATCAGACAGACTTTAGTGCATATTCGCCGGTTTTATCCGACTGGCAGTTTACCCAGTTAGATTTTGAGGCGCTAACCACTCGGCCCACGGATTTTATTTATGCCGACCCGCCGTATGATGTGCCGTTTCGGCAATATGCTCAGCAAGGCTTTGATTGGCAAGATCAGGAGCGACTTGCCTTGTGGCTATCAAAACACCCTGGACCTGTCGTGTTATCCAATCAGGCCACAGACCGTATTTGCCGGCTTTATCGACAACTTGGCTTTCGGCTGCGTTATTTACAGGCACCCAGACGCATCAGTTGTAAAACGGCGTCAAGAAAAACCGTTAAGGAAGTATTGGCAGTACGCGGTTTTTGATAAAATAATCTGCACGAATTTACCCCAATTTTTAACAGGATCTTTTTCATGTCCGATATCAATAAAGTTGTTTTAGCCTACTCAGGTGGTCTGGATACTTCAGTCATTTTGAAGTGGCTGCAGGATAAGTATCAATGTGAAGTGGTGACATTTACGGCCGATCTCGGACAAGGCGAGGAAGTGGAGCCTGCACGTGCCAAGGCACAGTCACTGGGTATCAAAGAAATATACATTGAGGATTTGCGGGAAGAATTTGCGCGGGATTTCGTCTTCCCGATGTTTCGAGCAAACGCGATTTACGAGGGCGAATATTTACTGGGCACCTCAATCGCACGGCCTTTAATTGCAAAAAGACTGGTTGAAATAGCCGCCCAAACCGGTGCTCAAGCGGTATCACATGGCGCAACAGGGAAAGGCAATGATCAGGTACGGTTTGAATTGGGTGCTTACGGACTAAATCCAAACATTAAAGTGATTGCACCATGGCGTGAGTGGGACTTACTTTCTCGTCAAAAACTCCTTGATTATGCAGACCAACACGGTATTCCGGTGGAAATGAAACAAGGTAAAAAATCGCCTTATTCCATGGATGCAAACTTATTGCATATTTCCTATGAGGGCGGGATTCTGGAAGATCCTTGGGCAGAAGCAGAGGAGTCCATGTGGCGCTGGTCGGTTGCACCTGAGACAGCGCCCGATAAGCCAACGTATCTGGAGCTGACCTATGAAAAGGGCGATATTGTCGCTATTAACGGCGAAACAATGAGTCCAGCTACCGTAATGAGTTATCTCAACAAAGTGGCCGGTGAAAATGGTATCGGTCGTTTGGATATTGTAGAGAACCGTTACGTTGGTATGAAATCACGTGGTTGTTATGAAACTCCGGCAGGAACGGTCATGTTGCGTGCACATCGGGCAATCGAGTCGTTAACGCTGGATCGCGAGGTGGCACATCTTAAAGATGAGTTAATGCCACGTTATGCCAGCCTGATTTACAATGGTTATTGGTGGGCACCAGAACGGAAAATGATGCAAACAATGATAGATGCATCACAGCAAACCGTGAATGGGGATGTCAGAATCAAACTTTATAAAGGTAATGTCATTGTTGTCGGTCGTCGTTCAGCGACAGATAGTTTGTTTGATGAATCAATGGCCACCTTTGAAGATGATGCGGGTGCGTATGATCAGAAAGATGCTGAAGGGTTTATCAAACTCAATGCATTGCGTTTGAAGATTGCCGGGAAAAAGCGCTAGCATCAGGGATAACAGGCCAGAACATAATGGACTACACTGAATACGAAGAACGCACAGCAGAGTGTATGCGTCTGGCCATTTCCATGATGAAAAAGCATAGTATTGCCACGACACCTGCGAATTACGCGGTATGGTTTGAATACGTCTCTGGCAATAATGCAGATCTCATGCGGGCAATGGATGATGTCTTGGCACAGCATGGCAGCTTGACAGATCAACAAAGCAAGCAACTTTACGAACAGTTTTTTGATCGAGAGAAAGACCGTTCGACGTTGCTGCAAATCCGTAAAGAGCTTGGTAACCTGCTCAAGCAAGTGCTGAATGTGGTATACAGCGGTGTTAATTCTAGTGATAACAGTCATTATCAGCTTCAACAAACCTTACAGCGTTTGCAGCCTGACATCAGCCGGCAGCAATTAAATGATTTGATTCAGGAAGTACTGATAGAGACGCGATTAATTGCTTCTGCTGGCGAAGCGATCAGTAACCGGCTCAATGTCGCGGTGAATGAAGTAGAAGACCTAAAGAAGCTGCTTGAAACAAGTCGTCGAGAAGCAAATATCGATATGTTAACCGGGCTGGCTAATCGCAAAGCATTAGATGATTCCTTAACACGTCTTACGCAGCAAGCTGATCACAATGGCATGGATTTGGCTGTTTTGCTCTGTGACATGGATTCATTCAATGCACTTAATGAAAAGCATGGCCAACCTGTTGGAGATCAGGTTCTGCGCATGGTCGCCGAGACGATGCAAAACAGCTTGAAAGGGCGAGACCTGATAGCTCGATATGGCGGAGAAGAATTCGTTATTCTACTCAGTGATACGACACTGGCCAACGCCAAAATGATTGCTGAAAACTTGCGAGCGGAGATTGCCGGCAAACATCTCAGACGCAAAGATACCCAAGAGCCGTTGGGCATGATTACTGTCTCATTCGGTGTGGCCCGTTACACTGCAGGCGAAGGGTCGGATAGCTTGATGCAGCGCGTCGATCGTGCCGTATTTATGGCCAAGAAAAACGGGCGTAATAGTGTTTGCGAGGCACCACCGCCCGTCATTTTCTGAGCATTAACACTAAAATGTGTCGGTGACAAAGACATCCTCTAATGCTAATTGGCCTGGACGTGGCCACGCATCCTGACGTTTTTTGCCGACCGTTATCATCATGATAATAATATGGTCATGTGGCAGGTTAATGATTCGGGCAACTTTATCAAAGTCAAAGCCATCCATGGGGCAGGTATCATAGCCCATCGCTTTTGCCATCAGCATAATGTTCATCGCGGCAATACTGGCAGAACGAATGCATTCATCACGTTGACCTTGATGATGATTGGTATAGTAATTTTCGATGGCCGGTAAAATCATCTCCTGCGCTGATTTAGGGGCATGCTGCCAATAGCGTTCAGGTTGTTTTTCCCATGCATTCAGATCCGCACAAAGTACCAGTAATAGGGATGACTCAACCACCTGTGCCTGTCCCCAGGCCGCTTCAAGAATTTGCTGTCGTTTTTCCATGTCCTGAACGCGTACAAAACGCCAATGCTGAATGTTAAAAGCAGTCGGGGACAAGATGGCATGCGACATCAGCTCTTCAATTTCTGCTTCGGTCATTTGATGCGTGGGATCGTAGTGCTTGATTGAGCGACGACTTTGGATTGCCTGTTTGACATCCATAACGGTATTTTCTCCTCTAGTTTAAAGGGTCAACCCTGAGATAAATAAATTGTTTTTGTTTTGGACTGGTGCGATAGGTAGACACGTTTTGTTCAATGTCAGGTGCATCACTTGTACTTGCCAGTAATAACCAGGTTTTTTGCGCCCCCGATATTTGGGTCAAAATATCTTGTTGTATGACGGTATCTTTTTGACGATCATAACCAGATATCGCGGGCAATATATCAACTTGAACTTTATTATTTTTTAATAAAACTGTCCGCGCCATAAAGCCATTTTCTGTCGGTAAATATCGTGTCTGTTCGGCAACGGCATAGCCACGATGTCCGGCAATCAATAGTTGGTCACTCACACCAGTAAACTCACGCAATGATAAACGCATCGGTTGATAAGCCAAGCCATTTACCTGATAGCTACGTTCCGGCTGTTTGATGGATTGCGTTGACCACTCTCGGCTCTGATTGTCAGATTGTTGATCTTGGGGTAGAGATTTACTCGTCAATAACAAGGATACTTTGATGGGGGTTGCCGGTTGATCAAGGGCATCAACAAGCCGTCTTACCTCTTCAAACGTCGCAGCATCACTGCGTAAAATTAATTTGTTATCGACCACTTGCAGTGATGCAGCGTCCGGTAATAGCGTCTTAATTTGCGAGGCAATTTGCAACGCATCACGATGTTGCAGCGTTAAAGTATGGATTGCATCCACGGCCAGAAGCAAACCAGACCAACTCAACATCAACAGACCAACGATATGGCGCATAAAGCCTCCCGCTTATAAAAACAGTCGCCTTGATTGCACATCGGGTGTGCTGCGATCCCACATGGCATTAAATTGTTGTTTGAGTTGCTGATTCTGACGTCTATCAGCGCATGCAAAAGAACCAATGTAACGCCGGGCATCATGACAAATCAGACTACCCAGATTATCACTAAGTAACTGCAAGCCAGCTTGACGGCTATCTTCTTCCGCACATAAGTGAACAGCAATATGGCTGGTCATTTTTTGAATAAGGGGCAAAAGCAAGTGACCATTGGCAACCGCCTCGCGACCATCTCGAATTAAGATTCGAAGCTGACTATACCGACTAGCACGAACAAACTGACCAAGCAGTTGCACAGTATCATGATGATTTAATAGCGGATCCAACGTTGGCCCCAAAAAACAAATTTCACGCCGCGCTTGCGAAATTAAATGCTGCGTCACTAACTGTGCTTGTTGACGACCTGATACCGATTGTTCGACATCACTGGTGAGATCAATGTCTGCCATTAGCAGTTTTTAGCCTGCGTAGCGGCATTACCGACATAATTTGCTGGCGTCAGCTGTTTCAGAGATTGTTTGACTTCATCCGGTAGGGCAAGTCCGTCGATAAAGTCTTGCATGATTTGCTTGTTAACGCGTTGACCACGGGTCAGTTCTTTTAATTTCTCGTAAGGATTTTCGATACCATAACGGCGCATAACGGTTTGAATTGGTTCTGCCAATAACTCCCAATTGGCATCAAGATCGGCTGCCATGACTTCTGGGGCAGGATCTAATTTGCTGATGCCCTTAAGCGCCGAACTATAAGCCAATAGCGAGTGCCCAAAACCAACGCCGATATTCCGTAAAACGGTGGAGTCAGTCAGATCCCGCTGCCAGCGTGAAATGGGTAGTTTTAACGCCAGATGATCAAAGGTTGCATTGGCAATACCCAGATTGCCTTCTGAGTTTTCAAAATCAATCGGATTGACTTTGTGCGGCATAGTAGAAGAACCAATTTCTCCTTTAACCGTTTTTTGACGAAAGTAACCGATAGAAATATAGCTCCAGACATCTCGGCAAAAATCAATTAACACCGTATTAAAACGAATCATTGCCTGAAAGAGCTCAGCAACATAATCATGTGGTTCAATCTGGGTTGTAAATTGATTCCAACGCAACCCTAATCCCGTAACAAAAGCATTGGCCATTAGTGGCCAGTCTACATCCGGGTAGGCGGAAAGATGTGCATTATAGTTGCCAACGGCACCGTTCATTTTGCCGTAAAGCAAAACAGCCGCAACATGGGTGCGTTGTAATTCAAGACGTTTGACCACATTGGCAATTTCTTTCCCCAAAGTCGTTGGCGATGCCGGTTGACCATGCGTACGCGCCATCATTGGCGTATCTGCCTCAGTTAATGCCAGTTGGCGTAGCGCGGCGATGAGGGTGTCCATTTCTGGCAAAATAACTTGCTCGCGGGCATTTTTAAGCATAATGCCGTAAGCGGTGTTATTAATGTCTTCTGAAGTACAGGCGAAATGAACAAATTCTTTAATCGCATTCAGTTCCGCATTCGCTGCAAACTTATTTTTTATAAAATACTCAACTGCCTTAACATCATGATTGGTTGTACGTTCGATCTGTTTAATTTCTTCAGCATCTGCGATGGAAAAATCATTAATCAACGTTTCAATGAATTGTTCTGCTTCCGCACTCAATTTAGGGACTTCTTTAATAGCCGCGTTGGCCCCTAATAGATGCAACCAGCGCAACTCAACTTCAACTCGGGCTTTTAACAGACCATATTCACTAAAATAAGGGCGCAAGGCTTCAGTTTTATTGGCATAACGACCATCGACCGGTGAAATTGCGGTCAGTGCAGTTAATTCCATGAAATCTCCGTAGAAAATCAGCTAAATTTTAGAAAAAATTATAGCAGAACTGCTATTGAATTCGGCGTTTATCGCTGGTTACGGTAAAATAGGTAAAGTCAGAGAATCAATCGTGGAGCAAATCGCGTGCTAGAAGAATATCAAAAACATGTTGAAGAACGAGCCGCTGAAGGTCTGCCGCCATTACCATTGGATGCAGTTCAGGTATCAGCGATCGTTGAACAATTAAAACAACCCAAGACAGACGAAACGGAAGTTGTTTTGTCTTTATTAATTCACCGCGTACCACCTGGTGTGGATAAAGCGGCTTATGTTAAAGCCAGTTTCCTTGCTGATGTCGCTAAAGGGGAAACGGCGTGTGAGTTTATTGATCCGGTTCGGGCGACCGAGTTACTTGGCACAATGATGGGCGGCTATAATATTGCACCATTAATTGCGTTACTGGATAACGAGCAAACTGCGGATGCGGCCGAAAAAGCGTTAACCAAAACCGTCATGGTCTATGATGCCTATCATGATGTCGTCGAAAAAGCAGAAAGCAACCAACACGCTAAAAATGTTTTAGCTTCCTGGGCTGAAGCAGAGTGGTTTACCAGTCGGCCGCAATTACCTGAAGAAATTACGGTGACGGTCTTCAAAGTGCCGGGTGAAACAAATACAGATGATTTGTCTCCTGCGACCGAAGCCTGGAGTCGTCCTGATATTCCACTGCATGCAAAGGCCATGTTAGTCAGTAAAATGCCTGGTGCATTAGAGACAATCGCGACCTTAAAAGAAAAAGGCTATCCGCTAGCCTATGTGGGTGACGTGGTTGGTACCGGCTCTTCCCGTAAGTCAGCGATCAACTCTGTCTTATGGCACATGGGGCATGATGTTGACTATGTGCCTAACAAGCGACAAGGCGGCGTTATTCTCGGTAATAATATTGCCCCAATTTTCTTTAACACCGCCGAAGATTCTGGTGCGTTGCCGATTGAATGTAACGTTGATCAGTTAGAAACCGGTGACGTGATCATCATCAAACCGTACGAAGGTCAAATCGTGAATGCCGATGGTCAGGTTTTATCGGAGTTTACGTTAAAACCAACAACGCTTGCCGATGAAGTTCGGGCGGGTGGTCGTATTCCTTTAATTATTGGTCGTGGCTTAACTGATAAAGCCAGAGAAACCCTTGGTTTATCGCCGTCAACGGTGTTCCGACGTCCTGTAGAACCGGTGCATAGCGATAAAGGGTTTACCTTGGCACAAAAAATGGTTGGTCGTGCCTGTGGTGTTAAAGGGGTTAGACCGGGAGCTTATTGCGAGCCGAAAGTAACGACAGTGGGTTCACAAGATACCACCGGCGCAATGACGCGGGATGAGTTGAAAGAGCTGGCTTGTCTGGGGTTCTCGGCAGATTTAGTGATGCAGTCATTCTGTCACACTGCTGCTTATCCCAAACCGGTTGATATTAAATTACAGCATGAATTGCCTGAATTTATCAGTACCCGTGGTGGGGTGTCACTTCGGCCTGGAGATGGCGTTATTCACTCCTGGCTGAACCGGATGATTCTGCCCGACACGGTTGGAACGGGGGGAGATTCTCATACCCGTTTTCCTATCGGTATCAGCTTTCCGGCAGGTTCTGGCTTAGTTGCGTTTGCAGCGGCATTAGGCGTAATGCCACTGGATATGCCAGAGTCGGTTCTGGTCCGATTTAAAGGTGAAATGCAACCGGGCATTACCTTGCGGGATCTGGTTAATGCCATTCCTTATGCAGCCATACAACAAGGTTTATTAACCGTTGAGAAAAAAGGCAAGAAGAATATTTTTAATGGTCGGGTGTTAGAGATTGAAGGGCTACCCGACCTGAAAGTAGAGCAGGCCTTTGAATTATCGGATGCTTCCGCTGAGCGGAGTGCTAACGGTTGTACGGTACATCTCAATAAAGAACCGATTATTGAGTTTATGCATTCCAATATTGCTTTAATGGAATGGATGATTGCGGAAGGCTATGCGGATGCCAGAACCTTGCAACGTCGTATCGATGCCATGAAAGCCTGGCTAGATGACCCGCAGTTAATGGCGCCTGATGACGACGCTGATTACGCTGCCATCATTGAAATTGATTTGAATGAAATTACTGAGCCATTGCTGGCATGTCCTAATGACCCAGATGACATTAAGCCTTTGTCAGAACTCGCAGGTGAGAACATTGATGAGGTATTCATTGGATCGTGTATGACGAATATCGGTCATTATCGGGCGGCAGGTAAAGTGCTGGAAAATATGGGCAACTTGCCAGTCAAACTTTGGGTGGCGCCGCCAACCAAGATGGATAAACATCAGTTAACCGAAGAGGGCATTTACAGCACTTTCGGCCGCGTCGGCGCGCGTACCGAAACGCCAGGCTGTTCCTTGTGTATGGGTAACCAGGCCAGGGTGGCAGATAATGCAAAAGTGGTCTCAACCTCAACCCGAAACTTTCCAAATCGCTTGGGTAATGGCGCTGACGTCTATTTGTCTTCAGCCGAATTGGCGGCTGTCGTTGCCAGTATGGGCAGGCTGCCAACAGTGGCGGAATACATGGAAAAAGTGGCTGGTATTCAGCCCATGGCGGATGAAATCTATCGTTATTTGAATTTCCACGAGTTGGAAGAGTACAAACAGGCGGTATCAGAGTGATATCGTCGGATTTGCTTTAATTACAAGGCCGTCTCTGCAAAGAGGCGGCCTTATTTTTTATAGAGAGATCGCCCAGCAATGAGCCAGACTGTCGCACCGATTCCGATGATTAACCTAGCGATTGCCTTTATTCCCGTTTTATTGGTCTTTGTTGTACTGATCAGGTGGACAATGGATTGGCAAAAAGCCTTAATAGCGGTCAGCCGAATGCTGGTACAACTTTTATTGGTGGGCTATCTGTTAAGCACCATTTTTGCTGCCGAGCAGGCTGGTATTGTCATGCTCGTCATGCTGGTGATGGTTGGCGCCGCCAGTTGGATTGCCCTCAATACGACGACGTTCAATCGCAAAAATTTATTGGCGCAAACCTTTTTGGCGATTTTGGTAGGCGGTGGCGTAACTCTGGCGCTGGTCACGCAGGGCGTGATTCAATTGGACCCTTGGTTTCAGCCTAGTTATATGATTCCACTGGCAGGGATGATTTTCGCCAACGCGATGAACTGTATCAGTTTGGCGGTAGAGCGTCTGCACAATGAATTACAACATGGTGTTACTTTCGATAAAGCACGAATTGCCGCCTTTCAAGCGGCTTTTATTCCGCAAATTAATGCCTTATTGGCGGTTGGCCTCGTTTCTCTTCCGGGCATGATGACAGGGCAGATTTTGTCCGGGGTTTCGCCAGTTATCGCTGCGCAATATCAAATTGTCGTAATGTGCATGATTTTTGGTTCAGCAGGCTTATCAACAGCGCTATTCTTGACGCTATCTAAAGCACAATTTACAAAGACTGCAACAGCGCTGTAGACGCCTTTAGCAACTTATTGCTGGCAAACATTAGCTGCCAGCGATTACCGCCTTTTTGTCGCCATAACACGGCAGCGCGAATACCACAGAGTAGTAGGGCCCGAACCTTATTAACATTATCGGGTTGTTGCAGGTGACTGGCCTCACCTAACACTTGAATACGAGGTGACAATTCACTGATAGTCCGCTCGTAAATGCCAGCAAATCGGGCGATAACTTGCGGACTGGTAATGTCATCAAAATAAGCAAGATGTTGGGGTAATTGCTCAATTTCTTTGCGTATAGTGGCTAGCATATCGGGGCGTTTGGCCAGCTTTCGCTCAAGATGAACCAAGGTAATGCTATAACGAATCAGTATGATGTCTTGCGGTGTTTTTTTCTTGGATAACTGCTGATTCAGTTGTCGTAAACCATTTTGTAATTTGGCCACGCCACCATAAACCGCAGCGGTGTTTTCGGCTTCGATGGCAATGAGGCTCTGTAGCAGCGTGCTTAATTCATCCTGATTAACCTGGCCGGTGTCCGCTATTTGTTGTACTAATCCAACTGATTGCAAAACAGCTGCCAAAGCCAAGGCGCGATCGGTATAAGCATCAACTTGACTCATGGATGCACGCCCGGTGCATTGGTTTGAATAATAATGCCACCACCAAGACAAACGGCATCTTGATAAAAAACCACAGATTGGCCAGGCGTCACGGCACGTTGTTTATCATCAAAAGTCACCACAATTTGTCCTTGCGAATTCTGATCAATGACGCAGTCTTGATCAGGTTGCCGATAACGCGTTTTTGCGGTGGCACGACATGGCAAGCTTGGGGGGTTACCCGCCACCCAGGAAAGTTGTTCAGCGATGAGTTGATCACTGTAGAGCCATTCATGATCGCCTTGAACAACATATAAGGTTCGGGTTTCCATATCCTTACCGGCAACAAACCAAGGCTCACCGGTACTATTTGGCCGGCCACCAATACCCAGCCCCTGTCGTTGTCCTAAGGTGTAATACATCAGACCGATATGTTCGCCAATCAAATCACCTTCTGGTGTTCGCATTTCACCGGGTTTAGCCGGAATATAACGGCTGAGAAACTCTCGAAAACGTCGTTCGCCAATAAAACAGATGCCGGTGCTGTCCTTTTTATCGGCAGTGATAAAACCAGCTTTGTCAGCAATCTGACGAACTTCGGTTTTTGGTAATTCACCAAGAGGGAACAGGGTTCGGGAGAGTTGTGCCTGACCGAGGGTATAAAGAAAGTAGCTTTGATCTTTATTGCCATCCAGACCTTTCAATAATTGAAATTCACCATCAACTTCTCGTACTCGCGCATAATGCCCGGTCGCAATCAGGTAACCACCCAATGCCATGGCATGATCCAGAAAGGCTTTGAACTTGATCTCACGGTTGCACAGAATATCTGGGTTGGGCGTTCGGCCAGCCTGATATTCATCAAGAAAATGCTTAAAGACAAAATCCCAATATTCCATGGCGAAATTCGCTTCATGAAATGGAATGCCTACCTTATCTGCAACAGACAAGGCATCTTTGCGATCTTCTTCGATGGTGCATTCACTCTCATCAGCAAAGTCGACCCAGTTTTTCATAAACAGGCCTTCTACGTCATACGCTTGTTGTTTTAGTAATAAAGCGGATACAGAAGAGTCGACACCGCCGGACAAACCAACGACTACTTTTTGTTTTTGCACCATAGTTATTCGTTCAATAAATCAAGGGGATAACGTTTGCCAGCAAGGTAGTCTTGCCAACATTGCGCAACAAGCGGGCTGCGAAACTCTGCTGTGCGCTCTGTTAAAGCCGTCGTATCCAGCCAAACTGCCCGAGTTATGTCTGGATCCAGTGGCGTATCCAAAAATACACCTAAATGTCCAGTGAAACAGAAGCGAACGTAGGTTTCCTGAGAGACGGCATGTCGCCAACGATAAATACCAACCAACGCCTCGGGTTGAAATTGCCAGGCCGTTTCTTCGCGTGTTTCACGAATAACGGCTTCAATCAGACTTTCGTTGTCTTCGAGGTGACCTGCGGGTTGATTCAGACGCACGGCGCTGCCGATGCGTTCTTCTACCATCAGGAATTGTTGGTCGTGCTCGATGACGGCGGCGACGGTGGTTCTGGGAGTCCAAATCATCTTTATATTTTAACACGGAGTTTGCTTCAACTTGACACCACTGACCCGGTAATAATTCACCTAGAGCCCATGGACCAATGGCCACACGGATTAAGCGAAGCGTAGGGTGACCGACCGCTGCTGTCATCCGTCTTACTTGGCGGTTTTTTCCTTCATGAATAATGATTTCAAGCCATTGCGTTGGAATGTGCTGCCGAAATCGAACCGGAGGACATCTTGACCAGACTGCCGGTTCATCAATCAATCGAACCTGCGCTGGCAGTGTGAGGCCATCTTTTAAAAGAACGCCTTGTTCTAATTGATTCAGGGCTTGCTGTTCGGGAATATTTTCAACCTGAACCCAATAGGTTTTCGGCATTCTTTGGCTTGGGTTCGTTATCTGTTGTTGCCACTTCCCATTATCAGTCAATAGCAATAAGCCTTCACTATCTCGGTCTAACCGGCCAGCAGCATAAACGTCCGGTATATCCAAATACGCTTTCAGGGTGGTACGGTTCAGATCATCGCTGAATTGGCATAACACATCATACGGTTTATTAAAGGCGATTAACTTTGGCATGATGATGAAACCGCTTGGATGATGCTAAAATACACGTTTTTTTCTCTCAGGAGCTGCGTGAATGGCGTATCAGCATATCAGTGTACCGGATCAGGGACAGGCAATTTCCAGTAATACCGACTTTTCACTGAACGTTCCGGATCAGCCAATTATTCCTTATATTGAAGGTGATGGTATCGGTGTTGATATCACGCCAGCGATGCTTTCCGTTGTAAATGCAGCTGTTGAGAAGGCTTACGGCGGTAAACGTCAAATTGCCTGGATGGAAGTGTATGCCGGTGAAAAAGCCACGACTGTCTATGACAAAGATACCTGGTTACCTGAAGAAACCATGGAGGCGCTGCGCGAATATGCGGTTTCGATAAAAGGCCCTCTGACCACACCAGTTGGCGGCGGAATTCGTTCGTTAAACGTCGCACTCAGACAAACACTGGATTTGTATGTTTGTCAGCGTCCAGTTCGGTATTATGCCGGTACGCCAAGCCCGGTCAGGCAGCCTGAAGCGATTGATATGGTTATCTTCAGAGAAAACTCCGAAGATATCTATGCCGGTATTGAGTGGGCAGCAGGCACGCCAGAAGTCAGCAAACTCATTTCGTTTTTACAAAATGAGATGGGGGTCAACAAAATTCGTTTTCCTGATACTTCTGGCATTGGCATTAAGCCTGTGTCTAAAGAAGGAACGGAACGCTTGGTTCGCAAAGCAATTCAATATGCTATCGACAATGATCGTGACTCTGTGACACTGGTTCACAAAGGAAATATCATGAAGTTCACCGAGGGTGGCTTTAAACAATGGGGTTATGATTTGGCTGAACGCGAATTTGCAGCCAGCCCATTGGATGGTGGTCCATGGAAAACATTCAAGAATCCGAATACCGGCAAACAAATTGTCGTTAAAGACGCCATAGCGGATGCGTTTCTGCAAGAGATATTATTGCACCCAGCCGACTATGATGTTGTCGCCACACTCAACTTGAATGGCGATTACATTTCGGATGCGCTAGCCGCGCAGGTAGGCGGTATTGGTATTGCTCCGGGGGCTAATTTGTCCGATACCATCGGTATGTTTGAAGCGACGCATGGTACGGCACCGGCACTTGCTGGCAAAAACCTGGCTAACCCTTCCTCGTTGATTTTGTCCGCTGAAATGTTATTACGGCATTTAGGCTGGGTTGAAGCTGCTGACAAAGTCGTTTCTGGCGTTTCTGGCGCCATTGCCAATGCGCAGGTCACCGGTGACCTGGCATCTGCGATGGGTGTCGATGCGCTGAGTTGTAGTGATTATGCTGCAGCTGTTATCCAATATATGTAAGGAGAATTTATGAAAGTTGCAGATAATGCGGTTGTCGTTATCGACTACACGCTCACCAACAATGAAGGTCAGGTTATTGATAGCTCTGAAGGTGCAGGGCCGCTGGCTTATTTGCATGGTGCTGGCAATATTATTCCTGGGCTTGAAACGGCCCTGGCTGGTAAAGAAGCAGGTGATGAAGTTAAAGCCAGCATCGAACCGGCAAATGCCTATGGCGAGCGTCATGAAGCATTAAAGCAAGAAGTCCCGGCCGAGTTATTTAGTGGCGTTGACAAAGTCGAAGTCGGCATGCAGTTCCAATCAGAAACTGAACAAGGCCCTGTTTTGGTTACGGTAACCGAAGTCGGTGACAAAACTATCACGGTCGATGGGAATCATCCCTTGGCCGGCGTACATTTGAATTTTGATGTCAACGTGCGTGAAGTCCGCGAAGCGACGCAAGAAGAGTTGGAACATGGCCATGTCCATGGTGAAGGTGGCCAACAGCACTAATCAGTTAACAACAATCACCTAAAGGCGGGCATCGTGCCCGCTTTTTTGTTTAGGGCATCGACAAGTAATGCAAGACATCGATAGATTAAATCAGCAATTTTCGCTGGCCGAGGCAGTTCGGTTTGAAATGGGGCCTAATGGTCTCATTATGATTGAGATAACAACACCATCAGCATCGGCGAAGATATCCCTTTATGGTGCCCAGGTACTGTCTTATAAGCCAACACACAAAGAAGAATTCTTTTACCTCAGTGAACAAAGTGTTTATGGCGATGCCAAGGCAATTCGAGGGGGCGTGCCAATTTGCTGGCCCTGGTTTGGGGATGACCCCAGCGGGCAGGGTAGGCCGGCTCATGGTTTTGCGAGAAATCAGGTCTGGACGGTGGTTGACACACACCAAAAAGACACGGGTGAAGTTGCGGTTAAGTTACAACTTACCGCAAATGCCCATAGCCGCCAGTTTTGGCATTGTGACTTCCATTTAGAAATGGACATTATCGTTGGCGCATCCTTAACGCTGCGACTAACCACGACCAACACGGATAAAGAAAGTTTTACCATTTCTCAGGCATTACATAGTTACTTTCAAATTGGCGATATCAATAATACGCAGGTTCGTGGCTTTGATAATCATCATTACCTGGATAAAACGCTGGATTTCACTGAAAAATTACAACAAGGTAATATTCGGTTTGTGACAGAAACAGACCGCATCTATCTACACGCGCCAACATACTGCTTTCTTGAAGACAGTTCACTGAACCGTAAGCTGCTTATTCGTAGTGCCGGCTCACAAACAACGGTGGTCTGGAACCCGTGGCAAAAGGCTATTTCCTTAGCAGATATGGCCAATGACGACTATCAACGTTTCGTCTGTATTGAAACAGCTAATGCTGCAGATGACAGTGTGACTCTGTCGCCCGGTGAATCACATCAACTGGTCGCTGAATATTTAATACAAGACTAAATTTTTGCGGCCGGCACAATCCGCACGATGGCAATTTATTTCATCAAGGGTAGAGATAAGATAAGTTGTGATCGTAAATGTAAAGATGATTGCCATTTACCGTCAATTTTTATAAAACTATTCGGGCTAACCGGCGGTTTTAAACTAAGACAAAAATCAGTTACGCGTCAGCAATATTCAAGTTTGCTGTAATCTTATTTCAAAATTACCTTTTAAAAACGGATGCTTACAACGTGAACTTGAAGCTGCCACGCAGTGTTAATGCAAAAAATTTGCATTGGATCAGCTCTGCAATTTGCCTGATTGGCATGTTCTTATTTTCGATCACCGGTATTACCTTAAATCACGCTGCAGATATTGAGGGCGAACCAAAAATCACACAAATTGAGTCACAGCTTCCACAAGCCATGTTGGCTCAACTAAAGCAGCAGCAGCTATCTCAGGGATTTCTTGCCTGGTACAAGCAACAGACCGGCAAGGCTTTACCCGACAATGTCAGTCCTCAGTGGAGCGAATACGAGCTCTATATTGCCATGCCTAGAGCGGGTGGAGATAAATGGTTAACCGTCGATCTTGAAACCGGTCTTTTTTATCAAGAGGTTACAGATCGGGGTGTTATCGCTTATCTCAATGATCTTCACAAAGCACGTAATACGAACCAATTATGGGGGTGGTTTATCGATATTTTCTCACTGGCCTGTATTTTCTTTTCTGTTACAGGGTTAATTTTATTAAAACGCTACGCCAAGGTCAGAAAATCAACCTGGCCATTAGTCATTTCAGGACTGTTTATCCCGGTCATTGTGCTTATCTCAAGTACGGCGCACGCCAATGAGATTGAAGTTAGTATTCCGCGGCTCAAGGTCGCTGAATACCACGCACCTTATGTCGCAGTTTGGATCGCGGATGCCAAGCAAAATGCGGTATTAGATATCGCCGTTTGGTATGACTACACGATGGCCGATGATGAGGGTGAAAAGTGGCTCAAGGATATGCGCTTATGGTGGCGTAAATCCGGCCGTGGTCTGGACTTGCCTATTGATGGCTTAACTGGCGCAACGCGTCGACCAGGTACCGCCAAGATCAATCTGGCACCGTTTGCAGCAGAACTGGCCGCATTACCTGCCGGCACCTATCACTTGTTTGCTGAAGCGGCGCGTGAACTAGGTGGACGCGAAGCGATTAGCATCGAATTTACCATGCCCATTGAAAAGCCACAGACCCTGTCTGTTCCAGGTAAGCGCGAATTAGAGCAATTAAAATTAACTTTGGAGCCATAAATGAAAAATAAGCTAATTAAAACACTCGTTGCTGCATCACTTACGGTAGGGCTGTTCCAGGCGAGTCTGGCCCACGCTCATCGGGTATGGGTGAAACCGAGTACAACCGTTGTTTCTGGTGATTCTGAGTGGGTCACATTTGATGCTGCAGCGGCGAATATTATTTTCTTTGCCGATCATTTCCCGTTGGGGCTGGATAACTTCAAAGGGGTTCTAGGGATTTTCCCCTCTAAAGTAACATAAATCGCCACAACCCTCGCAGTTAATGGCTTGTGGAGCTGGGTTACCTTTCATTTTAGACTTCATTTTCAACAATAGGCCTAGTTATTTCCTGTAAATCAGGTAGTTTGCGGTTACTAGCGAACTGATAAGTGCCGCTCAGATTAATGTTCTGCCATGCAACGGGTGATACTTGTCGAGTTATTGCTGCTTTTTCCTCGTCACCAACTTCTTCAAAGTGCAGTAATAGATGACTTAGGATCATCGAGTTAAAGTAGATAATAGCATTTGCCGTCAAACGGGCACACTCGTTCCAGACGACTATTTCTGATTCGTTTTTTCCACGGAACTGGTCACGATTGACCGATGCAATAGCTCGCCTGAGGAAATGCCAGGCTTCGCCTCGGTTCAGTGCTCGTTGAACATATTGGCGCAGACTTGCATCATCAATATAATCAAGTAAATATTGGGCTTTGATGAGCCTATTATATTCCGTTAATGCTTGTAATATAGGGTGTCTAGATGGATAACCAGATAATTTGCGTACTAGCAATGCCTGTGTTGTGCGTTTTTCTTGAAGGGATAACACAATACGCTGAATATCCTGCCAGCCTTCTTCAATCACATTCATTTTTATCGGCTTTTTCAGCGCCAGATGCGTGTTTCCGTCGTCGCTTTCAGTTACGTTAAATAGGTCATTGATCACACTGGTGAACTGAGCATACCTAGGCGCAAAACTATAACCGCATAAATCCAATAAGGCATAATTAACATGATTAACACCATGGGTGTCGGTTGAGAGGACATCTGGCTTAAGATCACTAGTATTAGATTGTAGTAAGTCGTAAATATAATGGGACTCATGCTCATTAGATCCTATGATACGGGCATTTAACGCACTATGATTGGCAACTAACGTCATGGCCGTAATACCTTTGTTGGTGCCGAAGTATTTCGAGGAGTAGCGAGTTTTAAAAGTCTCAAGGTGAGTTTCAAATTTTTGCCCATCGGTACTGGCGTGCAGGACGTCTTCTTGGATGTGATAGTGGCGGAAAATAGGGAGTGCCGCTACTGCGTTATTGATGATATCACTAGCCTCTTGCAAGGTTTCAGGCCTAATATAATTAGCTTGTATAGTGCTTAGATGCTCATAACTGCGATCAGATATTTGTGCCATCCCATATACGCCGCGATGTGTCGCATTCGCAATTAGAATAGCCAATAAATCATCCTGATTGGCGCCTACTTGTTTTTGTATTGGCAGCACGTGTGCGAAGCATTGCATAAAGTTGGTTTCTTGTTCAACATAACGCAACACATCAGCAATACTGACGGGGATCATTTGTTTAAAGAAAGGGTTGTTGACAAGTGATTGGGAGCCTTTAACTGGCAGTCGCCATCGTGTGCCACTTCGGCTCTTCATGATCACATTGCGGTTATCACCATTATCAATGTGACGAGCAACATCTTCTAGGGATGTTGTTAAGCGTATTTGTTCTACTTGCAGTAGCTTCTGAATCGGCTGCTTTAGCTTTTCCAATGTTGATGATGCCAATAGATCAGGCTGTATTGACGATGCAATTAAGTCGTCTTCTAGCGCACGATATTTAGTGACGTTTGATAAGTAAATTCGACCATTAAGCCGAGAAGCCAGTTGACGGTAAAGCAACCATTCGTATCGCTGTGGATGAACAACATCCTTGTTAATTAACCATGGACGATGTTTTTGTTGGATAAGTGTACTATCCATTGTTTGCAATGTATTACCTGCTAATAGTTCTGTTTTTGTGGTTTTGAGCTGGGTCACTAATGCTTCTGAGCCTTTACCTGCTTGGCATTCAAGACATAGAAACACGGGCCTTAATAACTGCTCAATTAACCCGTTTTGATCATCATAATATTGCCATTGATATTCTTCTACCGTGCGTTTTTGCTTTTTTAAGTACAGGCATAGCGTTTCTATATCTTGGTTATTCATTACACTTAATGCTTGTTGCCTAACCGTTGCAAATGGTTGATTATCGTCGATACTGTCATCAACAAACAGATGCAGTAATTCTGCGGCTTTGGTGACATTGTCTGCAGCTGACCTCCATGAGTCAAACACTGCCTGTTGGGCAAACGCATGCGCAGCTTCTTGTTGTTTACGGATATGATGAATAAACCCATCAGCCAATCGCTCTAGGCTTTGCCGTATGCGTTGAGTCAGAAAACACAGCAACCATAGGTGTTGCTGTGGACGCTTAAAGCGTTTTAGTTTACTGCCATAATAATCCACCATTTCACCGAAGTGTTGTTGGTTTTTAGACGATAAGGCTAAGCCCTTAACAGCATTATCAATCTGTCTTGTATAAGGCTGTAACTGATGATACACCGTCAGTTCTTTTTTTAGCTCTGTCACCATAACGCTTTTTGCACCGGCTCGAAGCTGGCTTAAGGAGAGCCCATCTTTGTCATCGATAATAGTATTTAGAAATCCGTGTAGTTCAGATGAAACATGAATACGAAGCTTATTATTTAACGCCTTCTTGACCTGTTGGATAACACGACTGATAAGCTTTTGTAAGACAGTATATTTAGGGATGGCAATTCTATGCGTTGCTAGATATTCAGCGGCTGCATCGAATAGATAACGAGGCTCAAGCCAAGCTTTGCCGACCATAACAAGATGTTCGTACAGCGGCGCAAAGTGCAGACTTTCGTCCCATTTCTGATAGTTTAATAACCTCAGTATTCTTTGATATATACGGTCACGCTGCATCTTATTAATGCTGAAAGGCCTGATCCCTTTGCCTCCTTGAACTTGCGTTGAAATAAACTGCATATCGTCAAAGATGAGGTTAAAGCTAGGTGAAAGAATCACAGGCTTAGACTTAAAATACCCTAATAACGCAATGAAATAGCATCGGTGGTTCCTTAGGCGAATACTTTTCAACTCTGTTAACTCGATCTCGTTTGGCGTAAAATACAATCGTTGTTGTTCAAGTGATAATAGCGGCGGAGAATATAGATCAAGCTGCTCAGCTTTGGTAAGAATTGATAGTTCGTTTTTTATAGCCATAGGAATTAAATTAAGTTTAAGGGGTTGTTAACCTCATAATTTGCCATACTTTGGAGAAGTAACCCACCTTTGTATGCCTTTAAATATGGTGAGTATGGCGATTTATGTTACTTTAGAGGGGAAAATCCCTAGAACCCCTTAATGGAAAATGTCGGGCGGGTGCAGACGCGTGACAGTCTGGAATCAAAGCTCTATAGCTGGGGAGAAGAGGTTGCCAGTAATGCCATCGAGGTGCATGTTCATCATTTACGTAAAAAACTACCGGAAGGATTTATCAAAACCATCCGTGGTGTGGGCTATCAGATCAGTAATCAATGAAATCGATTCGACTGTATTTACTACTGATATTGGTAGCAACGCTGATATTGGTGATGTTTGTGTCTTTGCTGAAAGGCTATCAATCCAGTATCGATACGGCGCAACGCTTATTTGATGAACGGCTGGTCAATACGGCTGAATTAATTGCCTCCGCTCATACTGGGCAAACCACTGCCGATTCGTCGCAAAGACCCAGCAGTGATTATTTGTTTTTTCAGATCTGGAATACCAAAGGCCAATTGTTGACCCGCTCCGATACTGCGCCACACATCGCGTTGAGTCGTTTGGAAAAAGGATTTGATGACGTCAATTTTAATGGCTTTCGCTGGCATAACTATGTACATCCTGATCCGCAGTCTCAACGGTGGATTATCGTTGGAGAGCGCAGTGATGTTCGCAGCTCGATGGCGGAAGATATTGTTTTAGCAACGATTCTACCGGCGTTTTTCGGGATACTAATCGCCGCCATTTTAATCTGGTGGCTGATTGGCACAGGTTTAAAACCGTTGAAAAATCTCTCCAAACAACTAGCCAGTAAGCAGGCAGATGATTTAAAGCCGGTTGAACTGGCCCCATTACCCAGTGAAATGAGTCAGTTGGTGAAGATTATTAACCAGTTGTTCTGGCGGCTTGACCAGAGTTTTCAACGTGAACAACGTTTTGCTGCGGATGCTGCTCACGAATTACGCACACCTATCAGTGCCTTACAGATACATCTACACAATTTAAGACAAACCTATGGCGACAACTCCGAGGATTGGCAACTTATGCAGGCGGCGGTAGACCGAATGGGACATCTGGTCAATCAGATCCTTATGCTGTATCGGACAGCGCCAGAGCAAATTGCGGCTAAAGCCGAACAAATCGATCTGTATAAATTAACCAGCGAAGTCATTGCCCGTGATTATCAACAGTTTGAAAAACGCTTACAACACATTGAATTGATTGGTGAATCAGCCATGATGCACGGGCATTTGTTTGCCTTGGAAACCTTACTGCAAAATCTGCTTAACAATGCCAGCAAGTATGCCCCTACAAATGGTCATATCGTGATTCATGTGCACCCAACTGAAAAAGGGGTTCGCTTAACCATTGAGGATGATGGACCAGGTATTCCGGCAGACCAGTATGAACGTATTTTTGACCGTTTTTATCGTTACCAGAATGAAAACAGTGATCTGCAGTTACCCGGATGTGGACTGGGACTGGCGATTGTTCAACATATTATTGAGATGCACCATGCTGATATTAAGCTCACCAAATCAGCTTTTGAGAGTGGCCTTAAAGTTGTGATTGATTTTCCGGCGGCGTTGAACAAATGATGAAGTATTTATTTAAATGCATAGCTATCCTGTTGATTTCATTTAATTGTTATGCTGAACCTCCAGTATTTGAAATCCTTATCAAGGATCATCTGTTTTATCCGGATGAATTGGTAATACCCGCCAATACCAAGGTTAAATTGCTGGTCAAAAATCAGGATGCCACACCCGAAGAATTTGAAAGCTATGAACTCAATCGCGAAAAAGTCATTCCCGGAAATACTCAGGCGATCATTTTTGTCGGTCCCTTAAAACCCGGGGTGTATCCATTTTTTGGTGAGTTTTTTCCTAAAACAGCTCAGGGCAGAATAATTGCTAAAGAGAGTGGTGATTAACCATGCTATTGAATAGCGTTATTCTGGTGTTACGTGAGGTTCTGGAAGCCGCCATGGTGGTCAGTTTGTTCATGGCCTTCACCACTGTAAGCCAGCAATCTCGAGGCTTTCTGCTCAAAGCCATCCTACTTGGATTGATTGCCGGGGCTACTTATGCGTATTTCTTACCTGAAATCTCCAATTGGCTGGAGGGCATTGGTCAGGAAATTACCAATACCATAATTCACATTGGTATTTATCTATGCCTGACAGGTTTTTTATGGCTTATTTCCAGCAATATTGTCTTACCCAATCGACTGGTTAAAGCGGTGATGATGGCGGCAATCATCCTGGCCATTAGCCGAGAGAGCGCCGAAATCATGTTATATATTTCCGGCTTTCGTAGTGACCACTTTTTAATGCAATCAGTCTTATCAGGCAGTCTGATTGGATTAGGCATTGGAGTAAGCTGCGGTATTTTTCTATATCACCTGATGATTGCCTTAAAGCCTGCAGCTGCGACCAAATTTATATGTGTTCTGGTGGTTGTCGTGGGGGGGAGTCTGATGTCTCAGGCCACCCAGTTTCTGATTCAGGCTGACTGGTTACCCTCTACAGAACCTGTGTGGGACAGCTCCCACATTATCAGCGAACATTCGTTACCCGGTCAGTTACTTTATGCCTTGATGGCTTATGAATCGACACCAACATTGAGTCAAATAATGGTTTATCTGGCGAGCTTGTTACTGATGCTGGTTGTTATTATTTCCGGACGATTTTCCAGGTCTTTACAACATGATTAATCTTCGAATCACATTATTATTTTTAATCCTCGTGGCACCAGCTAGCAGTTATGCCGACGGTAATCCGGTCGATAAAGTCTATGCACCATACGTTCAGCCACTGGAACACGAAATTGAATGGCGAATGACAGATTCTGATGGAAAACAGGTGCAACGACTGGGGATAGGGAAGAGCCTGTCGGATCGGCTTTTTATTGAAGGATATCTGATTGGCGAAGATAACCAGAATAACGATCTGCGCCTTCAGGCTTTTGAAATAGAGGCTTTGTGGCAGCTTACCGAGCAAGGCGAATACAGTATCGACTGGGGCTTAATTACTGAACTTGAACGGCAACGCGATGACAATAACTGGGAAGTGTCTGCAGGATTAATTGGTTTGAAAGAGTGGGGCAGATGGGTGGCGACAACCAACCTCTGGCTCAAGTATGAATGGGGTCAAACTCAGGAAAGTGAATTTGAAACCGCTTTGTCATTGCAAACGCGCTACCGGCTTTCACGTTATTTTGAACCGGCTATGGAGTTTTATGCAGGTGAAGATACCCGAGCCTTAGGCCCGGTTTTTCTGGGTGATATCAGTATTTCACCTGGCAAAAAACTGCATTGGGAGGTGGGTGTGCTTACTGGACTCTCATCCAAAACGGCCGATACCAATTGGCGAGCCTTGCTGGAATATGAGTTTTAAAATTTATTCCATTTGTAAAATACACTCTTGATAGGTTTGGCTTTTAAAATCATCAATAGCTTTTTGCTTGCCTTCGTTGGTTTCCTCTACTGGTTGTTGGTAGGCACTAAGCAGTAAACCACGTGTAACATTGCCCATCGCATTTTCCATGGCCTCCTGTATCGGTGTATTCATTTGTCGAAACAACATATACGAGCCGGCTTTGCTGGCCCAGTCTTCACATATCTGTGTGTCGTTTGGTTGTTCGGCCTGAGCGGAGAACGCAAGCACTCCAATTCCGCTGAAGAATAAAGCGATATAGATATTTTTCATAAGGCATCCTGATTAACATTGGCAATAAAGTTTTTACGCCAGTGCAGATGAAGATTGCGTCAAGATGCAGGTATTTACACAGGAAAGTGGAGAGCTGTAACGCTCTCCACTGAATTTTTAAATATCGCTATGCGGACCAAACACTTCATAATGAATCTGCTCTGCAGCAACATTTAAATCCACCAGTTGCTGTTTGATAAAGCGCATGAATTCGACGGGACCGCATATATAAAAATGTCCGTCAGTCAGGGGCAGCTCAAACTGCAGACGATCTAAATTAAGCAAACCACTAAGCGCTTTCTCATCATCAGAATCATCCTGCTTATACCAATAGTAATAATGCAGCTTATCCAGCTGGTTTTCTTTTGTTTTCAGTTGCTTACCATAGGTGTGTTGATTTTTATTGTCACAGGCATGTAAAAACCAGATGGGTTGCTCGGTCTGGCTTGCAAGCAGGGTTTCCAGCATTGCCATCATCGGGGTGATGCCAACACCTGCAGAGATCAACACTGTCGGTTTATCTAAATGGGCTAAAAAGAAATCACCTGTGGGTGGCATTAGCTCTATATGGTCACCAACTTGTACGGCGTCGTGTAAGTGATTAGAAACCAAACCTGCTAGTGGCTGAGATTCACGTTTGACGCTGATCCGGTAACTTTCGCCATTAAATTTATCAGAAATGGAATATTGTCTGATTTCAACATTCTCCGCCCGCTCAGGTTTTACTTTAACGGCAAGATATTGACCAGGTTGATAGTTGGCAATCTCACCACCGTCTACAGGAACAAAGGTAAAGCTGGTCACCAGGTCTGATTCAGGTGTTTTATCCTTAACTTCAAATAAACGTGAACCAGTCCAACCACCTGCTTTCGTTTGGTAATCGCTGTAAATTTCGTGTTCGCGGCCAATCAATACGTTGGCCAGTAACCCATAGGCCTTCACCCATGCCTCGGCCACTTCATCAGAAAATTCATTAGGCGCCATCTCTCGTAGTGTTTCAATCAAATGATGGCCGACAATTTGATACTGGTCTGGCTGAATATCAAAACTGACATGTTTATGGGCAACTCTTTCCACCAATTCGCCTAAAGCACCCAGATCATCAATATGCTTAGCGTACATCGCAACGGCGCTGAACAAGGCAAACTGCTGTCTTCCGGTGGCCTGATTAGCAAGGTTAAAAATATCTTTTAATTCAGGGTTATGACTGAACATGCGTTTGTAAAAATGATCGGTGACTTCAACCCCGGCATCTTCTAATAATGGGATAGTACTTTTTACAATTTCAATGGTTCTGTTATCTAACATAAATAACCTCTTAACTAATACAAACAACTGATTCGTTAAAGTGATTGCAGAGGTTGTGCCATTTATTTAAATAGTTATAAATCAATGTGATAGATTTTTATATATAACTTAACGTGTCAAAATGACATATAGATAAATAAGTCTTTTTGACCTTATCGTGCTAAATTGACATTAATTGTTACTTGAGGTGGCTATGCAAGAATTTGATTCAACCTTATTACTTGAAGTGGCATTGGATCTTGCCAATAGCATCAATAATGATGATCGATTTGACCGATTGCTGGCTTCTATTCGTAAAGCGATTAAATGTGATGCTGTGGCCTTATTGGGTCTGCATGAAAACCTGCTGACACCATTAGCCATCCAAGGCTTGTCCTCTGAAGTTTTAGGTCGACGTTTTTTTCTGAGCGAACATCCCAGACTTCAACAACTTTGCAATGCCAGCAAACCGCTTATTTTCCCGGATAACTGTGATTTACCCGATCCTTATGATGGATTGTTATTAGCCAGAACTGGTGATCTGCCAGTACATTCCTGCATGGGTTTGCCCTTGTATTCGGATCAGAAAGTCATTGGTCTGGTGACTATCGACAGTTTACAGGCAGGAAGTTTTAACACTATCAGTTCAAAAACGCTGGAACTGATAGCAGCTTTGTCTGCAGCCACCTTAAAAACCGCTCTGGAATTTAAAAAGCTTGAAATCAGTGCCCAGCATGCCCAGCAACTGGTGCAGGAACTGACTCAGGAGGCGTTATTAAAAGATGGGGGAGAGCTGATAGGTCAAAGCACTGCGATGCAGACCTTGAAAAATGAAATTCAGCTGGTCGCCGGTTCGGACTATACCGTGCTTATCACTGGTGAAACCGGCGTAGGGAAAGAGCTGGTCGCACGTACTGTGCATCAATTGTCATTACGTAAAGACCAACCCTTAGTCCACATTAACTGTGCTTCTTTGCCGGAAACATTGGCTGAATCCGAGTTGTTTGGCCATACCAAAGGCGCTTTCACCGGAGCGGATCGTGAAAGGGCCGGTAAATTTCAATTAGCCCATCGTGGCAGTCTGTTTCTTGATGAAGTGGGTGAATTGCCTTTGGCGGTGCAAAGTAAACTGCTACGGGTGTTGCAAAGTGGGGAAATACAACCCGTTGGCAAAGACAATGTTGAACAGGTTGATGTCCGAGTGATTGCCGCCACCAATAGAAATCTGGAAGAAGAAGTAAGACAGGGACGTTTCAGAGCCGATCTTTATCACCGTTTATCAGTCTATCCCATCAAAGTGCCGCCGTTAAAAGACCGGGAGCAGGATGTTTTATTGTTGGCGGGTTACTTTCTGGAAAAAACCAGTCGGAAATTAGGCATAAGACAGTTACGTCTAACTCAGGATGCAGAGCTGGCCCTAAGGAGCTATTCCTGGCCGGGCAATGTTCGTGAGTTGGAGCATGTGATCAGCCGGGCGTCATTAAAAGCCAACGCCAAGCCTACTGCCACCGGCATCATTTCATTGAATCGAGAATTTCTTGAATTACCCGCAAATCAAAAAGCAGATAACTTAAACGCAAAAACTGAACAGTATTCTTTAATCGACAATGATTTCGATCTCAAAACCGCAACCAATGAGTTTCAAAAACACTGCATCTTAACCGCCGTAACACAGGTCGATGGAAACTGGAGTGAAGCAGCCAGAGCCTTGAAAACCGATCGGGCCAACCTGGTCAGAATGGCAAAACGACTTGGGATTTCGGTTAAAAAATCTGTTGTTAAAACTTCATAAATGAAGCATCTCGGATGAACTTTGTAAATAACGAAAAGTAATGTTTTTCAGATATTTATACCCATGAAACGCAGTGAAGCGAGCATGGCGAAATAACAAATAATTGTCACACAGATTGAGATAGATAAACTCCAGTAAAAACCTAAGCCACTTTTGAGTAGTACCGGTAAAGTCAAAAACAGAGCCAGTGAGGGGATAACCAGCCAGAAAATATTGCTTGCCAGTACGCTAATTTTGGCCGTATCACCGGTTTCGTGATACAACCAAATAATCGCGATAAGAGAAATCATTGGTACAGACGCGAGAATTGCTCCTATAAGAGAACTTCGTTTGGCAACTTCTGAAATCGCGACGATCATAAATGCGCTGACCAAAACTTTGGTGAAGTAGTACCACATAGGAAGCTCCATAAAATTTACACGATCTATATCGTCACACTCTATTACACAAGACAGCGTTTTAGCAGAATTAAATGCATTGCACTCTAATGCACATTTCTAATTATGACTCTGACAAAATCCTACCCCTTAAATACAAACTAAGTTATTGATCTTTATAATTAATACATTCAAGCAATACTAATCGCCAGCCCTACTGTTTGGCTTATGCAAGCATGCCTTTCTTGAGAATCATTTTGACATGTTGCAGCTAGTAATTTGGGGGTTCTTACCTTTTAGAGTAAAACCAAATTTCACCTATCCATCAAATATCTAATAACGGTGTTGAATGGTTAATTATTGTTATATTCATACGACTCGTTTATGACTCGGGTAAATCTAAACAGGAATAATGATGAATTTATACCGGCTCTCAAATGTTTTGGTTATCACCGTGACCACAGCATTATTACTCAGTCTAATGGTGATATTAGCTCTAGGTGGCTTTTCCTTATTGGCTTATCTCAAAACCAGTTTGATACAGATGTTCGGTTTTGTTATCGCCGCCACAGCGTCGCTATTTTTCTTTATGCGACTGATCCATCAGATGCATTCCCGTGCATATGTTATTTCCATGGTGATATTTATTGTGGGCATAGCCCTATTTCTGTCTGTTTCGATAGGCAGAATGTATATGTTTCAATACCCGATGTACGTTGAATCATATGGCCCTGGAAAAGGTCCGGGTTTGCCGTTGAATAATGTGCTGACCTTCTTTAGGCATATTGGTCAATTTGAGTGGATTGAGGATATTGCGCATGATCCCAATAATGTGCCTGAACCAGTTGTTTCCCAGACGAACACTTCAGGAAATGTAACTAAAATCACCTTGGAAACCAAAGAAGTTCTGGCTGAACTTGCTCCAGGGATTACGTTTAATTACTGGACGTTTAACGGGACGGTTCCCGGACCAATGATTCGGGTTAAAGAGGGCGATACAGTCGAGCTCACATTACATAATCACAGTACCAGTCTGCATCAACATAACATTGATCTTCATGCCGTCACTGGCCCTGGCGGTGGTGGCGAAGCAACAGTAGTTGAGCCTGGTGAAAGTAAAACCATACGATTCAAGACACTTAATCCAGGGCTATTTGTTTATCACTGCGCTGTGCCAAATATGGCGGTACATATGACCCATGGTATGTATGGCTTGATTCTGGTTGAACCTGAAGCAGGCTTACCTGTCGTGGATAAAGAGTTTTATCTGATGCAAGGTGAGCTCTACACCACAGGTGCTATTGGCAGAAAAGGCCTGCAGGTATTTGACGCTAAAAAAATGCTCGATTCACAACCTGAATATGTGGTGTTTAACGGGCGCACCGGTGCCGTTGTGGACAACATGCAGGTTAATGTAGGTGATACCGTCAGACTGTATGTCGGCAATGGTGGCGTGGCGATGAATTCCTCATTTCATTTAGTAGGCGAGATTTTTGACACGGTCTATCCGGAAGCATCAATGAATGGTGCTCAGTTCAAGAATGTTCAAACCACGAATATCCCGGCCGGTGGGGCCACTATCGTCGAGTTTACGGTCGATTATCCTGGTCATTATGTTCTGGTTGATCATGCATTGATGAGAACTGATAAAGGGGCGTGGGGGGTAATTGAAGTGATTGGAGAAAAAGATCCCAGCATTTTTGAAAAAGTGGAAATCAACAATTAATGTGAATGCTGTAAATTTAAAATTGGATTTGTATCTATGACGCCAGAATTATCAGAAAGCGAAAAAGCCATTGTGCCCTTATTTCGTCAGGCGTTTAGACCGCTATTTCTGTTTGGGGCAGCCTTCAGTGTGATTGCCATGTTGTTGTGGGGCTTGATCATATCTGGTCATATCAACTTCCAGTTTGTTGGCAATCAACTGTTCTGGCATAGCCACGAAATGATCTTCGGCTATGTTGCAGCGATAGTGATTGGATTTTTATTAACCGCAGTGCAGAGCTGGACAGGTCAGCGAGCACCACATGGCAAAACACTGTTAGTAATTGTCATGTTATGGCTGGCTGGAAGGCTGGCATTGCTATTTGGTGCTGGGTTACCTTTATGGTTAGTGATAGCGATTGATCTAAGTTTTTTACCGGTAAGCGCCTATTTATTGGCGAACCCCATTTTGCGAGCTAAACAAACTAAAAGCTTATTTTTTATTCCAGTACTGTTATTACTGACTATCTGCAATGCAGTAATGTACGCAGGGCTGGTGATGGAACGCCCGGATATTCAACAAACTGGCAGCCTTAGTGCCGTATTGTTGATCACATTATTAATGACAGTGATTGGTGGTCGTGTTATTCCAATGTTTACCGCAAACGGTACTCAAACATCCAAAGTAAACAACATTGCCTGGTTGGATAAAACTGCACTTACAAGTGTTTGGCTGCTATTTGCCTTACATTTTTTAATGCTGACAAAATTGATTCCATCTAATCTTCTGAGTTTGTTGTTCGCTGTTTCGGCAATACTGGTATTTATTCGTGGGTTTAGATGGAAAATTTGGGTCACCTTCCGCGTGCCACTGCTTTGGTCTTTGCATATAGGCTATTGGTTCATCCCGCTGGGACTGATTATGTTTTCAGCATATTATGCCGGTCTCGACATGCCCTATAGTGTTGCCTTACATGCATTAACCGCGGGTGCCATGGGCACAATGATTCTCAGTATGATGTCTCGCGTATCACTAGGACACAGCGGCAGATCATTAACGCCAAAACGTTTAATCTCATTAGCATTTATTTTCATTATTGCCGTCGGCTTAATTCGAACACTGATGATTTGGCTGTTACCAACGCAAATTTCTTTTTGGTTATGGTTTAGCGTCCTTGCATGGGCTACTGCTTACTTACTGTATATCATTCTTTATTTTCCGATTTTAACGACACCCAGACCCGATGGTAAACCAGGTTAACGGCATAACTACGCTGTTTGTTTAGCTGCTTATTTACGCCAATAATCGTTGGCAAATGGCTATTGTTTTAAATTCTATTGCCACAAGCTCAGCAGCAACCATTAATAGTGCAGGATCTTCAGCATACTTCGCTCTTACACGATGTTTTGCAGCAGGATCGGTTTGAATTGTTCCAATGGTTTTTCGCACCAATTTAATGGCTAGCTGACGACCTTCATAGGGTGTTTCGGTAATTAAAGTGGGTAGATATTGGCAGAAAGGTTAATTGGCATTAACAATGGCAATGTCATAAAAAATAGGGACGTGAGTTTGCTGATGAAGGAGAAAACATTGCCAAGCTGGCATTGTGTGCTACTGGCTTGAATGAAACTGAGGTCAAGCAGTTAATAAAAATCTGCAATAAAATCAAAAATAACCTGTAAATAAACATATCGAGCATCAATCGATTTACGTCTAATTCAAACTCTTTATGACGGTTACCAGCCCCTTGCTTATAACCAAAAAATTAAGGGGAAATATCGACTAGCTGGGTTAGGAACCGTACATACTATCTTCGCAACGAACGTTAGTATTTATTCGCGGGTTTGTATTTCAAACTCAAGTAATGCCTAAGATACCTTCACCACTGTGGCTATAAGTGTCTTTCGCTGTTATTAATTTGCGAATTAAAGATAAACTAATGATACGTAACGAATATTCTCAAACAATTGAAAAAAATCAAAAGCCCATTACAGAAATAGGCGAGAGCTTTTTAGCGTTTCTGGATGACAATGCCTTTCCCTGTGTGGGTGCAAAGTCAGCGTTAGCCCATGACTCGATTGAAACGCATGAGTTCGGAACATTGGGCGATCCCGACAATGACCAAGCCATTGCAGATGGGCTTTCTGAATTTGTTGACATGATCGAGACAAACGTGTCCGACAGCGACATAGTGCATTCTTTTGTCGCAATATTCCGTGGACCGTTCAATATGAGCGAGCATCGTTTTGAGTCATTAATGTGGTCGCAATTGTGGCGAATCCACAAACTTGATGTTTTGGCAGGCAATTTACCAGCCGACGATGTCAGTAATGATACAGAAAGCTCACGATTTAGCCTG
This sequence comes from Methylophaga frappieri, assembly GCF_000260965.1. Lineage (NCBI taxonomy): Bacteria > Pseudomonadati > Pseudomonadota > Gammaproteobacteria > Thiotrichales > Piscirickettsiaceae > Methylophaga > Methylophaga frappieri. The sequence goes on along the minus strand of NC_017856.1, from coordinate 83,719 downwards.
AGCATGTCGGGACATCCGTTCTTCCTGATTGGGCTTCATCCAAATGCTTCGCGACTTGCCAGACGTTTCAAGCGTCCGGTATTGGTGTTCAATTCTCACCGTCAGTTCGAGAGGCTCAGAGAAGACGGACGTTTTGAGAAAATGCAAGCGGCTACTCGTTCCCGCGATATCGAATTGCAAGGGTCGATCAATCCCAATCTGGCAGATTTCGGGGAGGCAAGTGAGGCCAGGCAATATAGTGGTCGTGAGGTAGAGAAGGACTGGCAGTGTCCTTTTGATTTTAAGGAGAAGTTATGAATACGGACTTAGAGACAATTAGAATTCAGCCTTGCTCTGCACAGTCGGTCGAACTTGCCACGGGTGATGAGCTGGTAATTATCGATCCCGATGGTCAACAAGTAAGTGACCTGGTCGCTTTTGAGCAAACCAATCATGAAGAGTATTTGTCCTCAGGTCGTTCGCTCGATTATGCCTCACGTCTATGGCTTACAACAGGCGACGTGTTGTACTCGAATCGTAGCCGCCCCATGTTCACTATCATGGAAGACACCTGTGGCCGACACGACTTTACCTTAACACCTTGTTCAAAAGATACCTTCAAGATCATCTACGGTGAGAATGAAGGACGGCCGGGTTGTGAGGGAAATCTTGTGGCAGCACTGGCACCTTACAATATCGGAGTCGATCGCATTCCCATCGCTTTTAACGTTTTTATGTATGTTGCGGTAGATGCCAAAACTGGTGAGTTCAGCGTGCTTCCGCCACTCAGCAAAGCAGGGGATTTCGTTCGCCTGCGAGCAGAGATGCCACTCGTGGTGGCGATGACTGCATGCTCCGCTGGGCAGTCAAACAACTTTTGCTACAAGCCAATTGATTTTCAAGTTTTGCGCCACGGAAGTTAGCATGCCAAGGCTATTTTGCTTGAAGAGGTGATTTGTTATTCCTAGATTTTTTTGGATTAAAGGTAACAGCAAAAGTTGTATGTATTATGTTTTCCAACAAACACGGAGAAATTGAAATATTGTTTTTTTTGAATTGTGTGCGATAGCTTACCCTTGAATAAGGATCAAGTTTGAAAGGAAGGAATGACTGACACGCAATGTGAGAGGAATAATCGCTAGATAAACAGATATTCATGGATATTTGTGTTGCGAGCCTATGAAATTAGAACAATACCCCAGTCATAATTACCTTCTGGCAGCGCTGACAGAGGAAGAACGTAAACGAGTCTTTCCGAATTTAGAGCTGGTGAAGCTACCGTTGGGAGAGGTACTTCATTCTCCTGATAAACAGATTAAGCATGTGTATTTTCCAACCACAGCGATGGTGTCTTTATTACATTTAACGGAAAGCGGCGCTTCAACCGAAATTGCAGTAGTGGGCAAAGAAGGCATTGTCGGTATCTCATTGTTTTTGGGAGGCGAAACTACTTCCAGTTGGGCATTGGTACAGAGTGAGGGATTTGCTTACAAGTTGACTGGGAAACTATTGAAAAAGGAGTTTTTTCGAGCGGGAAAGTTACAGCGGCTGTTGTTGCGTTATACACAGTCACTGATAACTCAGATGGCGCAAACAGCGGTATGTAATCGACACCATACGGTCGATCAGCAATTATGCCGATGGTTATTATTAAGCTTGGATCGGTTACCCTCAAATGAACTCACCATGACCCAGGAGCTGATTTCCAATATGTTGGGCGTTCGCCGTGAAGGTGTCACAGAAGCAGCATGTAGTTTACAACGTGACGGTTTGATCCGTTATGTCCGTGGGAAAATTACCGTATTGGATCGCGAAGGTTTAGAAAACCGCGTCTGCGAATGTTATCAGATTGTCAAAGTAGAAACAGACAGATTAATGAAATATAACGAAGTCCAGTAAATAATACAGCTCTCAGCGTTGGTTGTGCTGTGTACTTCATGCGGCTTATGTGGGCCGAAACCATTTCCGAAAGGAGAAATCTCATGCGTAAAGGTATCGCACTAGTCGTCGGCGCCACCGGAATAACGGGTGGTAATCTAGCTTCATATTTGGTTGCCAGTGGATGGACGGTATTCGGGCTTTCACGTCGCGCGACTGAACAGAGTGGCGTGATTCCAGTTACCGCAGATCTGCTTGATGAGTCGGCTACCCGAGATGCGTTGGTTGGTCTGCCGATCACCCATGTTTTCTACTGCACATGGATCCGTCGCGACAATGAAAAAGCTAACATTGAAGCCAACAGTGCCATGATGCGTAACCTGTTCGAGGCGCTCGAAGATGCCGACCTACAGCACGGCTCACTAGTCACTGGAACCAAGCAGTATCTCGGTTCATTCGAAGCATACGGTAGCGGTCGCACCGAGACCCCGTTCCGTGAATCCGAACCGCGTGTTCCCGGCGACAACTTTTACTACGCGCTGGAAGATGTGCTGTTCGAAACTGCCGAACGACAAGGCTTTACCTGGAACGTGCATCGTCCACATACAGTGATTGGCTACGCCCGCGGTAACGCTATGAACATGGGAACAACACTTGCCGTCTATGCCACGATCTGCAGGGAAAAAGACAAACCTTTTGTGTTTCCAGGTTCGAAAATTCAATGGAACGCACTGACTGATATGACCGATGCACTGGTTCTGGCGCGCCAGATGGAGTGGGCCGCCACAACTCCAGGCGCAGCAAATCAGGAATTCAATACGGTTAATGGTGACGTTTTTCGCTGGAGACGCATGTGGCGTGAGATTGGTGAGTATTTCGGTCTCGAAGTCGCGGATTGTCCTGAAACGCCGCAGCCATTGGAAGTGCAGATGGGCGAAGCAGATTTGATCTGGCGTGAAATTGCTAGAAAGCATGATTTGATTGAGCCGGACATTAGCAAATTGGCTTCCTGGTGGCATACCGATGCAGACCTGGGCCGGGATCAAGAATGCGTCAACGATACGACTAAATCTCGTGAATTTGGTTTTGATCATTTCCGCGAAACAAGAGCTGCATTTTTTGACCTGTTTGATCGTCTGCGTGCTGAGAAAATAATTCCCTGATCTTAAAAGTTTGGTAAGTCATAAGCCCGATAGGTCTCAGCGACGCAAGGTAGGGCATAGGCACACGATAAAGATGAACCTATCTAAAGATAACTTGAGTATTCTGAATCTAAAAACCAATACATCACAAAACTTTGTATAACCATATCGATTGTGGGTAAACTCAAAACCATCTGACTTGATTGAGCAAGACATGGAAGCCCAGCCCACATTTATATCTCTCCCAAATAGCAAAAACTAATCGTGAATCATTCACGATTAGTTTTTATGCCTGATAATTATGAGGTCAAAGACCCCATTAACAGACTTTTAGAGCGAGTAAAAGTTATCGATGTGCTGAAAATCCAGCAAGAAGGATGCAGAGAATTAATGGCGAAGATGATATGTCAGATGTGAACTACCAAAAACAAGCACAGGATTATTACAACAAGGCTCCCCTTATCATCCTGGGCAGCGGTGCATCGGCTGCCCATGGCATTTCTGGCATGTGGGCGCTTGCGAAGCATTTGACTGAAAATACCGACATTTCTGGATTATCCGCTGGAGAGATAGACGTCTGGGAGAAATTCTGTGAGGTCTTGAATGCTGGCGTTGATCTGGAGTCGGCGCTGCATCAGGTGGCTGTTACAGAAGAGCTAACTTCCAGAATTATCAGAGCAACCTGGTCGCTCATCAACGCTGAAGACATTCACATTTTCAACCGAAGCCTTCAGAACCAAGCGATTTTTCCGCTTAGCCGACTGTTGAGCCACATGTTCAAAAGCAGTCTTACCAAATTAAACATTGTTACTACGAATTACGACAGACTCGCCGAATACGCCTGTGATCAGGAGCGAATTCACCATTATACGGGCTTCACGCACGGTTTTTTTCGACAACTGGCTGCACCGAATGAGATAAATTCTGCCCGCAGAGTCAATATCTGGAAGGTTCACGGCTCGCTGGACTGGTTTAAATCGCCGCTCGAAGACATTGTGGCTCTTTCAAATATTCAAGGTATCCCTGTCAACTACAAGCCGGAAATAGTGACTCCAGGCACTCAGAAATATCAAACGACACATTTAGAACCATACCGCTCAATCATCAACAATGCAGACCAAGCCATTACTGCGGCGAACTCTTACCTTTGCATTGGATACGGCTTCAATGACGAGCACATTCAGCCAAAACTCATGGCGAGATGTCAGCGTCTGAATACCCCGATCACGATTATTACATATGCGCTTTCAGATGCGGCCAGAAAACTAATTACGGACGGCAAGGCGAAAAATTGCCTAGCAATAGAGCGGGGTGCTACAGACGACCAGTCCATCATCTACTCCTCTTTAGATAAGACTCCTGTAACTGTTGAAAAAAACTTATGGAGTCTTGAGGGTTACCTGTCACTCATTATGTAGGAAGAAGATATGCCGATATTTAATTTTAGGGATGAAGACGCTCTTGGAAAGGTGGCCTCCGTCGATACGACAAACGTCATCGTGGACGTAGAAAATATCGACCAACTCAAAAGGTTGCAAGTCAACCATCTGGCCGTGCTCCAAAGCAGCAGGCCTGGACAGCATCTCATCGGGCTCATCACCCAGGTGACCCGTAAGCGTGGTATCGAGGACATTGCAAATGATGGCATCAGCGAGCAGACCTCCGAACTGAACCTGTGCAAAATCGCCCTGATTGGCACGATGCTGGATCGTGATGGAGAAAGAGAAAATGTATTTCGCCGCACTCTGGAAAGTGTTCCAGAAATTGATGCGAATTGCTTTTCGCTAGAGGGCGAAAACCTTACCGGCTTTATGCGGACTCTCTCTAGCATCTCAGCAGATGGTAATGCCCTGACGCTGGGCAAATACACGTTGGACGAACACGCTGTTGCCTATCTCAACGGTAATAAGTTTTTCCAGCGTCACGCCTTCATCGGCGGCAGTACCGGGTCAGGTAAGTCCTGGACGACAGCCAAGATTATTGAGCAAATGGCAGGACTCTCTACGGCTAACGCCATTGTTTTTGATCTTCATGGTGAATACTCACCATTGGTAGACCCAGGCATTCAGCACTTCAAGGTGGCCGGGCCCGCAGATGTTGAGGCTAAACGCACCATTGATGACGGTGTTCTATACCTGCCTTACTGGCTACTTTCGTACGAAGCACTCGTATCCATGTTCGTTGATCGAAGCGACCAGAATGCGCCCAACCAGGCCATGATCATGGCGCGTGAGATCAATCAGGCGAAACAAAAATACCTGGAAGATGGCGGCCAGACAGATGTACTGAAGCACTTCACCGTCGATAGCCCGGTCCCCTTCAAACTAGATTTTCTCATGGGCAGGTTGAATGACATCAACGTAGAGATGGTTCCAGGCGCTCGTGGTGAAAAGCAAGGCGATTTCAACGGAAAGCTTTCCCGCATGATTTCCCGTCTTGAGAACAAAATCTCTGATCGGCGCCTTGGCTTTATGTTCAATGGCGGCGGAGACGTTCTGGATTTTTCCTGGCTGGGGTTCTAGGGATTTTCCCCTCTAAAGTAACATAAATCGCCACAACCCTCGCAGTTAATGGCTTGTGGAGCTGGGTTACCTTTCATTTTAGACTTCATTTTCAACAATAGGCCTAGTTATTTCCTGTAAATCAGGTAGTTTGCGGTTACTAGCGAACTGATAAGTGCCGCTCAGATTAATGTTCTGCCATGCAACGGGTGATACTTGTCGAGTTATTGCTGCTTTTTCCTCGTCACCAACTTCTTCAAAGTGCAGTAATAGATGACTTAGGATCATCGAGTTAAAGTAGATAATAGCATTTGCCGTCAAACGGGCACACTCGTTCCAGACGACTATTTCTGATTCGTTTTTTCCACGGAACTGGTCACGATTGACCGATGCAATAGCTCGCCTGAGGAAATGCCAGGCTTCGCCTCGGTTCAGTGCTCGTTGAACATATTGGCGCAGACTTGCATCATCAATATAATCAAGTAAATATTGGGCTTTGATGAGCCTATTATATTCCGTTAATGCTTGTAATATAGGGTGTCTAGATGGATAACCAGATAATTTGCGTACTAGCAATGCCTGTGTTGTGCGTTTTTCTTGAAGGGATAACACAATACGCTGAATATCCTGCCAGCCTTCTTCAATCACATTCATTTTTATCGGCTTTTTCAGCGCCAGATGCGTGTTTCCGTCGTCGCTTTCAGTTACGTTAAATAGGTCATTGATCACACTGGTGAACTGAGCATACCTAGGCGCAAAACTATAACCGCATAAATCCAATAAGGCATAATTAACATGATTAACACCATGGGTGTCGGTTGAGAGGACATCTGGCTTAAGATCACTAGTATTAGATTGTAGTAAGTCGTAAATATAATGGGACTCATGCTCATTAGATCCTATGATACGGGCATTTAACGCACTATGATTGGCAACTAACGTCATGGCCGTAATACCTTTGTTGGTGCCGAAGTATTTCGAGGAGTAGCGAGTTTTAAAAGTCTCAAGGTGAGTTTCAAATTTTTGCCCATCGGTACTGGCGTGCAGGACGTCTTCTTGGATGTGATAGTGGCGGAAAATAGGGAGTGCCGCTACTGCGTTATTGATGATATCACTAGCCTCTTGCAAGGTTTCAGGCCTAATATAATTAGCTTGTATAGTGCTTAGATGCTCATAACTGCGATCAGATATTTGTGCCATCCCATATACGCCGCGATGTGTCGCATTCGCAATTAGAATAGCCAATAAATCATCCTGATTGGCGCCTACTTGTTTTTGTATTGGCAGCACGTGTGCGAAGCATTGCATAAAGTTGGTTTCTTGTTCAACATAACGCAACACATCAGCAATACTGACGGGGATCATTTGTTTAAAGAAAGGGTTGTTGACAAGTGATTGGGAGCCTTTAACTGGCAGTCGCCATCGTGTGCCACTTCGGCTCTTCATGATCACATTGCGGTTATCACCATTATCAATGTGACGAGCAACATCTTCTAGGGATGTTGTTAAGCGTATTTGTTTTACTTGCAGTAGCTTCTGAATCGGCTGCTTTAGCTTTTCCAATGTTGATGATGCCAATAGATCAGGCTGTATTGACGATGCAATTAAGTCGTCTTCTAGCGCACGATATTTAGTGACGTTTGATAAGTAAATTCGACCATTAAGCCGAGAAGCCAGTTGACGGTAAAGCAACCATTCGTATCGCTGTGGATGAACAACATCCTTGTTAATTAACCATGGACGATGTTTTTGTTGGATAAGTGTACTATCCATTGTTTGCAATGTATTACCTGCTAATAGTTCTGTTTTTGTGGTTTTGAGCTGGGTCACTAATGCTTCTGAGCCTTTACCTGCTTGGCATTCAAGACATAGAAACACGGGCCTTAATAACTGCTCAATTAACCCGTTTTGATCATCATAATATTGCCATTGATATTCTTCTACCGTGCGTTTTTGCTTTTTTAAGTACAGGCATAGCGTTTCTATATCTTGGTTATTCATTACACTTAATGCTTGTTGCCTAACCGTTGCAAATGGTTGATTATCGTCGATACTGTCATCAACAAACAGATGCAGTAATTCTGCGGCTTTGGTGACATTGTCTGCAGCTGACCTCCATGAGTCAAACACTGCCTGTTGGGCAAACGCATGCGCAGCTTCTTGTTGTTTACGGATATGATGAATAAACCCATCAGCCAATCGCTCTAGGCTTTGCCGTATGCGTTGAGTCAGAAAACACAGCAACCATAGGTGTTGCTGTGGACGCTTAAAGCGTTTTAGTTTACTGCCATAATAATCCACCATTTCACCGAAGTGTTGTTGGTTTTTAGTACGATAAGGCTAAGCCCTTAACAGCATTATCAATCTGTCTTGTATAAGGCTGTAACTGATGATACACCGTCAGTCTTTTTAGCTCTGTCACCATAACGCTTTTTGCACCGGCTCGAAGCTGGCTTAAGGAGAGCCCATCTTTGTCATCGATAATAGTATTTAGAAATCCGTGTAGTTCAGATGAAACATGAATACGAAGCTTATTATTTAACGCCTTCTTGACCTGTTGGATAACACGACTGATAAGCTTTTGTAAGACAGTATATTTAGGGATGGCAATTCTATGCGTTGCTAGATATTCAGCGGCTGCATCGAATAGATAACGAGGCTCAAGCCAAGCTTTGCCGACCATAACAAGATGTTCGTACAGCGGCGCAAAGTGCAGACTTTCGTCCCATTTCTGATAGTTTAATAACCTCAGTATTCTTTGATATATACGGTCACGCTGCATCTTATTAATGCTGAAAGGCCTGATCCCTTTGCCTCCTTGAACTTGCGTTGAAATAAACTGCATATCGTCAAAGATGAGGTTAAAGCTAGGTGAAAGAATCACAGGCTTAGACTTAAAATACCCTAATAACGCAATGAAATAGCATCGGTGGTTCCTTAGGCGAATACTTTTCAACTCTGTTAACTCGATCTCGTTTGGCGTAAAATACAATCGTTGTTGTTCAAGTGATAATAGCGGCGGAGAATATAGATCAAGCTGCTCAGCTTTGGTAAGAATTGATAGTTCGTTTTTTATAGCCATAGGAATTAAATTAAGTTTAAGGGGTTGTTAACCTCATAATTTGCCATACTTTGGAGAAGTAACCCACCTTTGTATGCCTTTAAATATGGTGAGTATGGCGATTTATGTTACTTTAGAGGGGAAAATCCCTAGAACCCCATCAACCTTGATTGCGAGGGCAAACCACCATGACCACATTGACCGTTACCGCACGGGGACAAGTGACGTTTCGGAAGGACGTACTGCAACACCTCGGCATCAGGCCAGGCGACAAGATCGAGCTGGACTTGTTGCCAGACGGTCGGGGCGTGCTCAAGGCGGCACGGCCCGCAGGGACGATAGCCAGCTTTGTCGGCCTGCTCGCGGGCAAGACGCAGAAGGTTGCCACCATCGAAGAAATCAACGAGGCGGCGGCGCAAGGCTGGGCAGGTAAGCAATGAAGGTCGCAGTCGATACCAACGTCCTTGTGCGTGCGGTTGTGCGTGACGATCCCGCACAAGCGGACGTTGCCGCCGCAGTCTTGACCGACGCCGAGTTGATCGCGGTCGCGCTGCCGTGCCTATGCGAATTTGTTTGGGTGCTGCTGCGTGTCTACGGCTTCCAGCAAGCCGACGCGGCCAGCGCGATCCGGGCACTACTGGCCGCCGCGAATGTGGAAGTGAACCGGCCTGCCGTGGAGGCTGGCTTGCTGGTGCTCGACGCGGGCGGAGACTTTGCCGATGGCGTCATTGCCTACGAAGGCAACTGGCTTGGCGGGGAAACCTTCGTTTCCTTCGATAAGAAGGCGGTGGCACTTCTCACGGCGCAAGGGCAATCAACGCGCCTTTTGTGACGGACATGAGCATGAACGAATTCCGCCGACTGGCCGCGAAGATCGACCAACACATGCAGCAGCTTGCCGCCCAGGGTGTCAGCGAGGCCCATGCCATCATCAATCGCATGATGGGGTACGGGCCTGACCTGCACAGGATTTGGGTCGGCACATCCGATCAGCAGCTCATGGCGCTGTCCCGCGAGTTCCCAGGGTTCTACCGCTACGCCCGCATCATGGAAGAGGCATCCGAAGCCGAGCGCCGCAAGGCTTCGCGGCCCTATGACGGCATGGCCGAGTTCTCCGAACAGCACAAGCAAATGGGCGCGCAACTGCTGACCACGGCGGCCACGCTTGAGCGTGGCTACCAGGCGTTTCGTGCGAGCGGCAGTCTCCAAGACTTCCGGCCTCAGCTCGACGAGCTGGGCCGCCTGCATCGGCAATGGCTGTCCGACCTGGAAGCCTTCAAAGACTCGCTGCGCACGCAGGGCGCAGAACCCAAGGTGCTGGAATACGTGAACGAGGCTTTCGGCCGCCTGGCCGAGCGCATCAAGCAGCTTGCCGGTTGATGGGGTTCTAGGGATTTTCCCCTCTAAAGTAACATAAATCGCCACAACCCTCGCAGTTAATGGCTTGTGGAGCTGGGTTACCTTTCATTTTAGACTTCATTTTCAACAATAGGCCTAGTTATTTCCTGTAAATCAGGTAGTTTGCGGTTACTAGCGAACTGATAAGTGCCGCTCAGATTAATGTTCTGCCATGCAACGGGTGATACTTGTCGAGTTATTGCTGCTTTTTCCTCGTCACCAACTTCTTCAAAGTGCAGTAATAGATGACTTAGGATCATCGAGTTAAAGTAGATAATAGCATTTGCCGTCAAACGGGCACACTCGTTCCAGACGACTATTTCTGATTCGTTTTTTCCACGGAACTGGTCACGATTGACCGATGCAATAGCTCGCCTGAGGAAATGCCAGGCTTCGCCTCGGTTCAGTGCTCGTTGAACATATTGGCGCAGACTTGCATCATCAATATAATCAAGTAAATATTGGGCTTTGATGAGCCTATTATATTCCGTTAATGCTTGTAATATAGGGTGTCTAGATGGATAACCAGATAATTTGCGTACTAGCAATGCCTGTGTTGTGCGTTTTTCTTGAAGGGATAACACAATACGCTGAATATCCTGCCAGCCTTCTTCAATCACATTCATTTTTATCGGCTTTTTCAGCGCCAGATGCGTGTTTCCGTCGTCGCTTTCAGTTACGTTAAATAGGTCATTGATCACACTGGTGAACTGAGCATACCTAGGCGCAAAACTATAACCGCATAAATCCAATAAGGCATAATTAACATGATTAACACCATGGGTGTCGGTTGAGAGGACATCTGGCTTAAGATCACTAGTATTAGATTGTAGTAAGTCGTAAATATAATGGGACTCATGCTCATTAGATCCTATGATACGGGCATTTAACGCACTATGATTGGCAACTAACGTCATGGCCGTAATACCTTTGTTGGTGCCGAAGTATTTCGAGGAGTAGCGAGTTTTAAAAGTCTCAAGGTGAGTTTCAAATTTTTGCCCATCGGTACTGGCGTGCAGGACGTCTTCTTGGATGTGATAGTGGCGGAAAATAGGGAGTGCCGCTACTGCGTTATTGATGATATCACTAGCCTCTTGCAAGGTTTCAGGCCTAATATAATTAGCTTGTATAGTGCTTAGATGCTCATAACTGCGATCAGATATTTGTGCCATCCCATATACGCCGCGATGTGTCGCATTCGCAATTAGAATAGCCAATAAATCATCCTGATTGGCGCCTACTTGTTTTTGTATTGGCAGCACGTGTGCGAAGCATTGCATAAAGTTGGTTTCTTGTTCAACATAACGCAACACATCAGCAATACTGACGGGGATCATTTGTTTAAAGAAAGGGTTGTTGACAAGTGATTGGGAGCCTTTAACTGGCAGTCGCCATCGTGTGCCACTTCGGCTCTTCATGATCACATTGCGGTTATCACCATTATCAATGTGACGAGCAACATCTTCTAGGGATGTTGTTAAGCGTATTTGTTTTACTTGCAGTAGCTTCTGAATCGGCTGCTTTAGCTTTTCCAATGTTGATGATGCCAATAGATCAGGCTGTATTGACGATGCAATTAAGTCGTCTTCTAGCGCACGATATTTAGTGACGTTTGATAAGTAAATTCGACCATTAAGCCGAGAAGCCAGTTGACGGTAAAGCAACCATTCGTATCGCTGTGGATGAACAACATCCTTGTTAATTAACCATGGACGATGTTTTTGTTGGATAAGTGTACTATCCATTGTTTGCAATGTATTACCTGCTAATAGTTCTGTTTTTGTGGTTTTGAGCTGGGTCACTAATGCTTCTGAGCCTTTACCTGCTTGGCATTCAAGACATAGAAACACGGGCCTTAATAACTGCTCAATTAACCCGTTTTGATCATCATAATATTGCCATTGATATTCTTCTACCGTGCGTTTTTGCTTTTTTAAGTACAGGCATAGCGTTTCTATATCTTGGTTATTCATTACACTTAATGCTTGTTGCCTAACCGTTGCAAATGGTTGATTATCGTCGATACTGTCATCAACAAACAGATGCAGTAATTCTGCGGCTTTGGTGACATTGTCTGCAGCTGACCTCCATGAGTCAAACACTGCCTGTTGGGCAAACGCATGCGCAGCTTCTTGTTGTTTACGGATATGATGAATAAACCCATCAGCCAATCGCTCTAGGCTTTGCCGTATGCGTTGAGTCAGAAAACACAGCAACCATAGGTGTTGCTGTGGACGCTTAAAGCGTTAGTTTACTGCCATAATAATCCACCATTTCACCGAAGTGTTGTTGGTTTTTAGACGATAAGGCTAAGCCCTTAACAGCATTATCAATCTGTCTTGTATAAGGCTGTAACTGATGATACACCGTCAGTTCTTTTTTTAGCTCTGTCACCATAACGCTTTTTGCACCGGCTCGAAGCTGGCTTAAGGAGAGCCCATCTTTGTCATCGATAATAGTATTTAGAAATCCGTGTAGTTCAGATGAAACATGAATACGAAGCTTATTATTTAACGCCTTCTTGACCTGTTGGATAACACGACTGATAAGCTTGTAAGACAGTATATTTAGGGATGGCAATTCTATGCGTTGCTAGATATTCAGCGGCTGCATCGAATAGATAACGAGGCTCAAGCCAAGCTTTGCCGACCATAACAAGATGTTCGTACAGCGGCGCAAAGTGCAGACTTTCGTCCCATTTCTGATAGTTTAATAACCTCAGTATTCTTTGATATATACGGTCACGCTGCATCTTATTAATGCTGAGGCCTGATCCCTTTGCCTCCTTGAACTTGCGTTGAAATAAACTGCATATCGTCAAAGATGAGGTTAAAGCTAGGTGAAAGAATCACAGGCTTAGACTTAAAAATACCCCTAATAACGCAATGAAATAGCATCGGTGGTTCCTTAGGCGAATACTTTTCAACTCTGTTAACTCGATCTCGTTTGGCGTAAAATACAATCGTTGTTGTTCAAGTGATAATAGCGGCGGAGAATATAGATCAAGCTGCTCAGCTTTGGTAAGAATTGATAGTTCGTTTTTTATAGCCATAGGAATTAAATTAAGTTTAAGGGGTTGTTAACCTCATAATTTGCCATACTTTGGAGAAGTAACCCACCTTTGTATGCCTTTAAATATGGTGAGTATGGCGATTTATGTTACTTTAGAGGGGAAAATCCCTAGAACCCCACAAAGCCGTACCCAAAGAGGCCAATGAGTTGAGAGTTATCGACTCTTCACGCCGTATTGAAGTCTTTGTCAGCCTCGGTAAACCATCAGAAATCAAAATGACAGGCAAAGGCATCGAATTAAACCCGGTTACGCATCCTAATGATCTGTATACCGGCGAAGAGGCGACAATGCAGTTCATGCTGAATGGCCAGCCAGTCAGCGGTGGTGATGTTGTTATTGTCAAAGATGGCGAGAAATATCGTAACGAGGCTAAAGCCATTAAAACCAGCACGGATAATGACGGAAATATCAATATCACATTTGAAGAGGCGGGCTTGTATTACCTGGAAATGGAATACAGTGACGAGAATGCCAAAGCCCCTGCTAAAGAGAGAAGTGCCAACTATTCAGCCGTGTTTGAAGTACAAGCACTGTAAGTTTTAGGGGTAATCCGGTACAGATGACTGTGCCGGATTACTGCATCAGTCTGAAACGATAACAATTGAGAGAAAACAGTACGCCAATTGAGCTGACTTATGAACAGATCAGGGAGTACCTGCAGGTAACCACACTATAACCTGCGTTCCTTGGTTTATTTGACTGTGTATATCGATTGTACCCTTGTGCAATTTGACAATTTCTTTGACGATACTCATACCCAAGCCACTTCCAGATACAGAGCGGGATGCGTCAGCCCGAAAGAAATGATCAAAAATCCGAGTCAGATTTTCTGGTGAAATACCAATCCCTTGATCAGCAATTTCCAGCCTGATTCCTGATTGTTCCTGACGGCGCTCCGTGGACACTTGAATGGCTATGTTGCTGCCTGCTTCAGAGTATTTTGCGGCGTTGGTTAGCAGGTTAATCAAAAGCTGTTGGATCTTGGTTTTGTCGCAATAAATTGCGAGTTCTTCCTGAGCGTCAACGCTAATGACATGATTTTCCAGAGCCAGACTTTGCACTTCAAGCACGTTGTTAATCAAATCCGAAAGCAAGTGTTTTTCTAACTCAAGTTCAGATGGGTGCTGCGCTTCAATTTTAGCTAAATCCAATAAATCATTGAGGATTTTGAGCATTCTGGCCGTTTCTTGATAAACCACGGATACCATGTTCTGCTCGTCATCTGGTTCAAACTGGTAATTAGCCATTAACTCGGCATAACCATATATAACGGCCAGTGGTGCCCGCAACTCATGAGCCGTCGTACACAAAAACTGTGTTTTGGTTTTTTCAAGGTGGTAACTACGAGTAATATCACGGAGGTGAATCAACCCGGCAATATTGTCATTATGGGCGTATTGAACGGTTTTTTCGATAACCATTGGCTGCGGGTTTGCAAGTAACACAATACATTTTAACGGTTCTGAAATGTTGTTATCAGGAGGCGTGCGGTCGATATTGAGCTGACTACCCGCTAACGCAATCTCATTTAAGAATTTTTCAAATATATGACGAGTGAATGGTCGTGGGGCTTGAAAATTATATGCCGCAACAAACTGGTCGAATAATTGATTGGTAACAGTAATGACACCGTCTTTATTGAAATATGCGACTGCATCAGGCAAGAGATCCAGAAAACCGCTGGAATTATGATTATCGTCGGTCAATATCGCTGAAAATTTTTCTGAAAAACTTTCTTCTACTAAAGATATTGAAGACGCTGCCGAAGAACGTGGGTTCATTTTATAAGCCTTTGCGGCATCCCGCCACCCAAAGTAAAACACCCATAAATTAATGATTTAGATGGTTAACCAATCATATCCATCTTTTTAAAATTTGACTCTAACCTATTTTGAATTTCTTCGCGAATTATTTTGAAGTCGACAGGTTTTTGCAGGTGTCTAATATTTTTTATATTCTCAATATTTTGATCAATATCGGCTTTGGCAAGGCCAGAAACAACAATGACTCGCATGCTGCTCAACAGGTTATTTTTAAGTAGTGTCGCGATGATTTGAAAGCCATCCACACTAGGTAGGGAGAGATCCAGAATAAGAATATGTGGCTGAATGAGGCCAATTTTTACCAAGCCATCATAACCATCTTGCGATAACGCCAGCTTGATCGGCAGTTCCCAGCTGTTGATGTTCATATTATAAAGATTGAGTAGCATCGGATCGTCTTCGATAATCAGTACCCGGCAGCTCTCACTATCCTCGATCACTTCAGCATCGACAGATTTCTTCGTTATTTGCCGGTCTTTGGCAAAAGCTTCTACAACCTGACGGTCAAAACGTCGGTGACCACCCGGTGTTTTCCAGGACTCCAATACACCCGATTCACACCACAACTGAATGGTTCTAGGCGTAACGCCTAATACCTGCGCGGTATCTTTGGTGGTGTAGATATCATTCGCCACGAGTTTATCCTTGTATTATTGTGCACAAGATATTAACTGAACATGGATATAGCGTCCAATGTATCACTGGACATCTACCATTGACGATTCGGTGGTGCATGGCCATCTATACTTTCTAATAAGCTGATAGGGCTAAATGGCTTCACAAAATAGGCATCAGCGCCAACCAGATCGCCAGCGACCAAATCCATTTTCTGTCCCTTGGCTGACAAGATTATGACGCGCGTGTCACGGATATTCGGATCAGATTTGATTTGAGCGCAGACATCCAGCCCGTTCAGATCCCCTGGCATCATAATATCCAACAGGATGACATCAGGCCGAATCTGTTTGATTAACTGCAAAGCTTCGATTGCATTTTCTGCTTCATGCAATTGATATTCGCTAAATGCCAAAGTCAACCGAACCAATTCGCGTAATTGCTGATTGTCATCGACGATAAGAACCGATTTAGTTTTCTTAGTCATGAGAATATCCTTTCTCTAACGACATTGTACCTTTGCCCATCGTGTCTAAAGAAATTTATGCATTTTTCCATTTACTGGGCACTTTGTTGCTAATTGACTGACACCACATTTCCGTGGTGATAAACAATCCCGATTTCGATAACAGTATCAGGCTACCCGAAAAATCATCCTTCGTGATTACTAAGGTATCACTAAAAAACACAAAATCAGAAATTATTTTAAATTAAATCGGAATATTTGCGATGCGTTTCGCATTTATGAAAAATAATATTTTACGAAAAACAGCTTTATTTTAGATTTAAATAAAATAAATCAACGGCTTACATATATAAAGAGCATTCTGCAGCAAGCTGTTTTAATTATTGACAATCACTTTGTCGAGCTTAAAATAAGAAAAAACAGAAACATATTGTTTTCGTTTTTCTGATTTAACTGGAGAGGAATGTCACTTATGGATAAATTATGGAAAGTTATGGTTTTGGCAGTCGCACTGACTGTCATCAGCGGGTGCTCAGGAAGCAGTAGTAAAAGTTTGAAGAATGCGTCTTCTGCTGACTCAACAACAAGCGAAGAAGGATCTGGCGATACGGCCTCAAATGATACTGAGGATCAAAATAATTCAACTGACACTGATTCTAACGATAATGCGTCAAATGACACTGATTCGGATATAGATATTGCTGACTCAGGCGATGACCTGATTAACGGCGGCGGTAATAACGGTGGCGGTAATAACGGTGGCGGTAATAACGGTGGCGGTAATAACGGTGGCGGTAATAACGGTGGCGGTAATAACGGTGGCGGTAATAACGGTGGCGGTAATAACGGTGGCGGTAATAACGGTGGCGGTAATAACGGTGGCGGTAATAACGGCGGCGGTGATAACGGCGGCGGTGATAACGGCGGCGGTGATAACGGCGGCGGTGATAACGGCGGCGGTGATAACGGCGGCGGTGATAACGGCGGCGGTGATAATCAGCAATCAACCAGTGCCATTGAAGGCGCTGTTCAAGATACCAGCAATACAGTGGGCGCTGCCGCGAATACCATTCAAGTGCTAGGCGCAACCATCAGTCAAACTGAAATGCCGATGATAGGCTCTGTCACCGATGGTGCAGGGAATATTGTGACGCACGCAGGTAATGGTGTTGGCACTTTATCCACCGGTTTGCATGATGGTTTGGGGAATATTTCAGAAAATGATAATGCCATTGGCACCACCCTTGGAGGGGTGACAGGTCTGATTTCAGATACGGGTAGAGTCGTTAGCGCTTCTGGGCAAACAGTTGCCGCACTCAATACAATGCCTGTTCTGGCACAGATCGATGAAAAAAGTGGTGTGCTGACTACCTTAGGCGGTACCGTCGATACGCTTGGCTTGGCAGTGACAGGCTTTGGTGATTATTTAACTTTGTCGGTGGTTGATGAAAACAGTAAGTTAGGTCAACTCTCAACCAAATTAACGGCTGTTGTTAGACCTGTCATCATTAATGTTGACGGCACAGTGAGAACAGTTGGTCAAGCGGTTGTCGTGACGCCTGCAGTGCTTGGCTTGGTTGGTAAAGTTGGCTCTGCCGTTGTCGTGCTAGGTGAGAAAATTGGCGGCATTGACAACATTGTACTTGCCGATGCAGGCGGTGTCGTTGAAGGGGTTGGTCACTTACTGGTTAATCTTGACGGTAATCTCACGACAGGTCCATCCGAAGGCGAAGGTCTGGAGTTAGTAGGTATCACGGATCTACTCGGTGAGAATGGGTTAAGTGATTTGCCGGGTGGTTTACTTGATTCTGATAACGATCTGTTATTAGGTTTAACTGAAAAGCTGGATGGTCTGACTGGTGGCGCCCTTGGCGATCAAGGTGGGCTAATAGATGGCATTACACAGCCCGGTAATGGTGAACTTGTCGCCAACATTGGTGATACCGTTGATGGCCTGACTTCAAGCTTATTACCAGGTGATAATGGCGGCATCATCAGTGGGGTTACGACAACCGTTGATGGCGTCACCGGCGGGCTGGCAAGTAATGTTACCGATGGATTAGACGAGGTAAGTAATGGCCTGGTTGGCGATGTAGTTGCCTCGGTTGACGACGTAACTAGCGGTCTGGTTGGTGGTCTGACCGGCGAACCTGGAACTGGCGATGGTTTTGGTGATGGTTTGGTTGGTCAAGTTGTTGATGGCGTCGATGATGTTGCCGGTGGCCTAGTGACTAATGTGGATGAAGGCACTGGTGGTGTGGTTGGTGATGTGGTCGCTGCCGTTGATGATGTGACTGGCGGTCTGGTTGGTGGTCTGACCGGCGAGCCTGGAACCGGTGATGGTTTTGGTGACGGTTTGGTCGGGCAAGTTGTTGACGGTGTCGACGATGTTGCCGGTGGCTTAGTCGGTGACATAGATGACGGTACCGGAGGCATCGTTGGCGACGTTGTAGGTACCGTTGATGACGTGACTGGCGGTTTAGTTGGCGGTCTGAATGATGAGCCAGGTACCGGCGATGGTTTTGGTGATGGCCTAGTTGGTGAAGTCGTTGGTGGTGTCGACGATGTTACCGGCGGCTTAGTCGGTGACATAGATGAAGGTACCGGTGGCGTTGTTGACGACGTTGTCGGCACAGTCGATGGCATTCTTGGCGGTGGTCAAGGTGGAGATGAAGGTGGCAATTCAGGCGGCCTATTAAATGGATTGACTGGTGGATTATTTTAAGAAAAATCGGTTATCCTGAAACGGAAAAAACGGCAGTCATGATTTCATGACTGCCGCACTCCGATAAAAAAGGGATATTTTTAGATCATGATTAAAAAAAAATGGACGGTGGCTGTAAGTGTAATGAGTGCAATGGTTTTAATGGGAGGAGGCCAATCGGTAAGCGCTAATGAGCCACCTCTAATCGTAGATGAACCTTTTCAAAAAACACCTGAAATTTCTCCTAGCGAATCTGAATTACCCTCTGTTCCGTCCGAATCTGAATCAGTCAAAACAAACGCACCAGCGCAAGTTATCAATGATGTAAATATCATTGGCGGTACCGTATTTGACCTCGAAACATTATCTGAGTGGTTACAGCCCATTATCGGTAAGACGGCACAACGCGATCTGTTACTTCAAGTTGTTAATAAAATCACCACGGCCTATGTTCAAGCCGGTTATCCGTTGTCTTATGCCGCAATCCCACCCGGGCAGGATCTAACCAAGGGGCGGCTTTCCCTCGTGTTGGTTGAGGGTTATTTAGCCCGATCTGAAATTGACGTTGAAGAAGACCATATTCAAAAAAGAATCGAACGATATGTTACGCAGTTAATGGCAGAAAAACCGTTAACGCGTAAAACTTTCGAACGTTACACGGCATTAATTGAGTCGACGCCGGGTTATCAATTTCGAATTAAAGTGCCACGGCCTCAATCGGCGAGCGGTGCGACAACGATTCGTGTTGAGCAAACGAAAAAGAAGCGATATAAAACAGGTGTTGCATTAGACACTGCAGGTGACGAACCCAACCGTTTGTTGGGTTCTTTAACATTAAATTCGATGACATCGCATGCTGATCAGTTAACCCTGAGCGGTTTGATTCCGAATGACACAATTGATCGTTTCTATTCGGTTAATTACGCACAACACCTTAATTCTCATGGCTTGAAACTCAATATGATGATGAGCCACTTTAAAACGGATAACGATGATCGTTTTTTTGTTTCCGATATTCCTGTTGATTTTGTCGAAAATAAGACACGTAACCAGTTCAATATTGGTTTAAGTTATCCAATCGAATTACAAAAGAAATATTCATGGTGGGTCGGTGGAAAGCTGCATCACCTTGATGAAGAGGCAGACTATGATTTGAATGTTGCTTCAACCACATCAGAAATAAATAAGGATTTAACTTACTCTTCGCTGGAAGCTTTCAGCAATATGCAATTCAATAGTCCCAAAAGTGTGACGTTATGGCAATTCAGTGTTCGTCAAGGCGTTGATCTGGGTGCCAATGAAAATCGACTGATACAAGCCGGCAGCAGCAGACGTGGTGTTGAAGATCTTCACTTTACCACGCTATCAACAACCGTCTTCTGGCGTTACCGGTTTGCACCCAAATGGCAACTCCAAAGTCGTTTACATGGTCATTGGTCGGATGATTCGTTACCATCGGCAGAGCAGGCGAGATATGGTAGTACACGTTATGCACGCGGTTATTCGGAAGGTCAGGCTCAAGGTGACCGAGGCTATGCTGGTGAAGTCGAACTTAGATATTTGCATAATCTAAATACGCGGTTTCTCAAGCAAGTTCAGCCTTATATTATTCTAGATACAGCCCATACTGAATTACGCTCAGGTGGCGCGAGACGATCATTATCTTCAGCAACAGTAGGGATAGAGCTTTCTGATAACGATCATTACGGTATCAATCTTGAATATTCATTACCTACCGGGGATAGACCAATCGACTCTGACGACCGAAGTGCTATTTTTAACTTACGCTTTCGGTGGCAGCTTTAAACAAAAAAATAAATGAATTTAACGAGATGTCAGAGAGTTATATGAAACGAATCGTCAGTTTTATTCTGCTTGGACTTTTATCATGCCAGGTGATGGCAGAGTCTGAGATTTATAATGTTGGCATTGAGCCAAGTGACGATGCCATGATATTGGCACAAACCTGGATTCCACTTTTAAAAACCATGTCGTCAAAAATGGATGCCGAATTCAGGTTTCGAACAGCCAAAAACATCGTCGACTTTAATCAGCATATTAAAGAATCAAAATTAGACTTTATCATTGCCTCTGAATACCTCACCTCGGTTTTTTACACTAAATATGATGTTACCCCGCTAGTTAAATTTTCGTATAAGAATGAAAAATCCCGATGTTTACTCATTTTCAATAAAAAGTTTGTTGGCTCAGAAAAAGTAGTCAGCGTTGGCATTGCTCGGCAGCAAAACAATGTCGATAGCAAATCGGTTTTTGATCATTTATCGAACAAAGGCAGTGCCTATTTTCTGCAAACATACCAAAATACTGAGGATGTAATTAAAGCGGTGAGAGAGGGGCTCAGTCAGTATGGCGTCGTACAATTTGAAAATGCTATGCAGGCAAGTGAGATCAGAAACTTAGGTCTCGAAGTTGAAATGATAGATGAAAATGATTACTCGCGGTATTTTTCGGTAGCGAAGAATGTCGATGATATGCTTAAAGAAAAAATCGCCTCCGTTTTGATTACAATGCCTGAAGTCAGCATCGTACTTGAATCTATGGGCATTATTAAAAGTGAGCTAATTAATAATGACTAACATAAGGTTTTTATTTATTCATAACTGTTGCTAGCAATGAGTGCCATTTTTTCAGTCATCAGATCGTCCTTCATTTATAAGCTTTCGGCTCTGATTGTTTTTATATTTGTTTTGATTATGGCTTCGCTCTTTCTGTTTAATATTTCGGTATTAGAGCGTGCTTTTCTGACTGAATATGATAATTACACCAGCAATATAGAGCGTTTTGTCAGTGGCAGTGTCTTACCCCATGTTGTGCAAGGTGACCTTGATTCAGTTAAGAATCTTGTTGATGGTATGTCGGATCTGGATATTATTCATCAGGTCTATGTGTATTCTTATGATGAACTCATTTATAAAAAATATAAAAATGTTCACTACACAGACGAAGGATTATTGATACAAGATTTTGAGTTTCAGCCGCTATTTGTTGAACTCAAAGTACATGGTGAGACTGTTGCTTCGGCAAAAGTGAACTTACTCTTAAAAGAGCGACTTGAGCGGCTAACCCAGATCGAGGTAGGGCTGTTGCTAGCGACCATTATCGCGATGCTACTTTTCATTCTGTTCTTTTTTATTTTTCTGCACAGCATCAAGCGTAAATTGGCAAAGATTGAACAAGCCACACGCAGCATCAGTCGCAATCAAATACCGGAGTTCTTGCCTGTGTCTGGCGATGATGAGTTTGCGCATACAGCAAGTGCATTTAACGAAATGCTTTGGCAGCTTCGAGAAAAATATGTCGCGATGGATATGTCGCCGGACGGTATTTTAATCGTTAATGCGGGTTTACGAATCACCTATATTAATGATGCCTTGACGCGTTTTTTTGGCATTGAAACAACAGAACTTGAAAGCATTACGTTTGAACAACTGACCACAGCATTTCATCAGCAAATTAATGCCAAAGAATCAGAGATAAACAGTCTTAAATCTCAGTTTGAATCTGCAACAATTGTGTTGAATGGTAAAAAGCCTGTGATATTGCGTTGTCATAAAAAACGCCATGAAGTGTTTTCCAAGTCTGGCTACTCTACCGTTTTCTACTTTATCGATGTTAGCCATGAAACCGAGGTAGAGCGACTGAAAACAGATTTTTTGAATATTGCCGCTCACGAGTTGCGGACGCCACTAGCCGGTATTTTAGGTTTTAGTGAGCTTTTACTTAATTATCAATATGACGAACAGCAAACACGCGATATTTTGGAGCGTATTCACCAACAGTCAGTACTATTGTCAACAATTACTGATGACTTACTCGATCTGGGCAAAATCCAGTCTCAAAATAATAGCTTTGTTGAGGCCGTAGATGGCGATTTAGCGAGTATTCTGGATAGTTGCTGTGAGCAAATTAAAATCATGGCACAACCTAAATCAATTCAGTTATCAGCAACGTATCCATCTGAGATTCCGGCAAAATTTGATCCTGAGAAGATGCGCCGCGTGATTATCAACTTGTTATCAAACGCTATTAAGTACTCGGGTGTGCGATCCAAAATAAGATTGAGTTATCTCCCTCCAGAATTCAGTCGAAATTGGCATGAAATTATTATTTCTGATGAAGGGGTAGGGATGAATAAAGAGCAATTGAGCCATCTTGGTGAGAAGTTTTATCGCGCTGATAATTCAGGAAATGTCCCAGGGACGGGCTTGGGTGTGTCAATTAGTAAACAAATTATGGCTTTGCATGGTGGTGATATTATTTTTCAAAGCGCGGTGGGGATGGGCACAACCGCAACTATCCGCTTGCCAACTATCTCAGATTGGCCGACCCTCAATGGCGTAACTGGGTAAGACTATGGCGTCAGAAACAAAAAAGCCCCAAGCTATTTATGGCTTGGGGCTTATTTTTGGCGGAGGGACAGGGATTCGAACCCTGGATGGTCGTTAAACCATGCCGGTTTTCAAGACCGGTGCATTCAACCGCTCTGCCATCCCTCCAAGACGCGAAATGATACTAGGAACGCCTTGCAGTGACAACCTATAACGCGAAATTAATTGTCTGTGAGTTTATATTTGTTATTTAGAACTAATCCGGTACGATATTAGTCTGAAATATATGTTAAATCATCAATCTGTAAAGGACGGAGTGTACTTAAGATGAATTACGATACGCAAAGCACGGTTGTTCGTTCGCAGCAATCGGTTCTGCAAACGAACAAACTGTTACGTAATACTTATGCGTTACTGGCGATGACCCTCGGATTCAGTGCCATAACGGCAGGTATTTCAATGGTTTTCAATCTGCCGCATCCTGGCATCATTATTACGCTGATCGGTTATTTTGGTCTGCTATTTTTGACTGCAAAATTGCGTAACAGTGTTTGGGGGCTGGCCTCTGTTTTCGCACTTACCGGTTTTATGGGCTTTACACTGGGTCCAATCATTAACGCCTATCTGAGTATTCCAAATGGCTCGCAAATGGTGATGCAAGCGCTTGGCGGTACAGGCATCATTTTCTTGGCGTTATCAGCGTATGCCATCAAATCTGAAAAAGATTTCAGCTTCATGGGTGGCTTTTTGTTTGTCGGCATTTTGGTTGCGTTTTTAGCGGGTCTGGCGGCATTTTTCTTTGAGATGCCTGGTTTATCACTCGCTGTGTCGGCAATGTTTGTTTTGCTGATGTCAGGTTTAATTCTTTTTGAAACCAGCAATATTATTCACGGTGGCGAAACGAACTACATCATGGCAACTGTAACGCTATATGTCAGTATTTATAATTTGTTCACAAGCTTATTACATTTAATCGGTGCATTTTCCGGTAATGATTAGTGTCGAAATTAACGCTTAATGTGTCAACTTCAAGCCC
Organism: Methylophaga frappieri; assembly: GCF_000260965.1. NCBI lineage: Bacteria > Pseudomonadati > Pseudomonadota > Gammaproteobacteria > Thiotrichales > Piscirickettsiaceae > Methylophaga > Methylophaga frappieri. The sequence continues at coordinate 59,694 of NC_017856.1, read as the reverse complement.
CGTTTTCGGGGCTTGTTTGTATTTGTGCGACCAAAATGCGACAGACATCTACGCAGAGATTTTGTCAGCGTTATAATGTATAGGCGAATTACAGCCGTTTGAATATCAATAGCAGGCCCAAGTGAATTAGGTAACGAGCCAAGTCCGAAAACATGAAAAAGCACGAGACTAACAATCAACTTATCGACCGGTTTGGCCGCCGAGTGACTTACGTGCGCATGTCTATTACCGACCGTTGTGATCTGCGTTGCGTTTATTGTATGGATGAAGACATGCAATTTATGCCACGGCAAAGATTGCTTACGCTTGAGGAGATTGTTTTTTTGCTCCGTGGATTTTGTGAGCTAGGCGTAGAAAAAATCCGTATCACTGGAGGAGAGCCATTAGTTCGTCGAGATGTAGATTGGCTGCTAAGCGAGCTTGGCCAGCTAAAAACGCAGACTGGATTACGCGAATTAACCATGACGACCAATGGGACACAACTCGTCAGGTATGCCGATGCGCTGGTTAAAAGTGGTGTGGATAGGCTGAATATCAGTCTTGATTCACTCCAGCCTGATCGGTTTAAGTCACTGACACGTATTGGCGATCTGGCTAAAGTTCTGGCGGGCATTGAAGCAGCCAAACAAGCTGGGTTTAAACGCATCAAACTGAATGCCGTCATCATGAAAAACCGCAATGATGATGAAATCGTCGATCTTGCGCAGTTTGCCATCAATAACGAAATTGATATTTCTTACATTGAGGAAATGCCGCTTGGCACGGTTAGCCACCAACGCAGCGAAAGCTTTTGTAGTAGTGACACCGTGATGGCAATATTAACCAAGCATATTGATATGCAACCCAGTTTAGTGAATACCGGTGGCCCTTCGCGATATTACCAAGTCGCGGGTAGTCCTAGTCGAATTGGCTTTATTTCGCCGCACAGTCATAATTTTTGCAGCAGTTGTAATCGTGTTCGCGTGACGACAGAAGGCCGCTTGTTGTTATGCCTGGGTCAAGAACATTCTGTGGATTTGCGTCAGGTCATAAGAGCGCATCCAGGCGATATGGTGAGGTTGAAACAAGCAATTATTCAATCGATGCAGATAAAACCAGAAGGCCATGATTTTGATATTCAGGCGCAACCGGTTATTTTTCGTCATATGAGCGTGACTGGCGGCTAACATTCATCAACGTTAAGCAAACACTCATCTTAAATCTTCAGCGTCACAATCCAGTGGAGCCCTGCATGTCAAACGCAGCAAAGCAAGTGACACACTTTCTCGTGTCGTTCATCGCCAACTTTGCGGTTGTCTCAATTGTGATATGGACGGTGCACGAACAAAACCAATTAGACCCGTTAGTTAAGATGGGGCTCGCATTGGTCGCCGCGGTTGTTTTGAGTGTTCTGACGCTTTTTTTACGTTTTTTTCAATATAACAGCCAGACTAAATTAGCCCAGCAATCCTATAACCTTATTCAAGAAAAAATCCGATTAATTCAAGCCCGTCGTTACGATCAGGCCAAGTCGATTCAATTCGAAAAACAATCCAGTGAGCTAACACAGTCAGCATTACTGATGAGTGAATTGGATCAGTTAGCGACAAAGCTGAATTCAGTCGATGAACAAGCAGCGCAACGAATCCGCGAAAGTCATCATAATGTTGATACCGTCAATCAAGAATTATCGCGGGTTAGAGAGGTAATTAACTCAGCGCAAATGTTGATTATGTCTGTTGATACGCATTTAGATATTCAGTTTTTTAATCGTTATGCCGAACAAATTACCGGTCGTCATGCCAAAGATTTACTGGATAAAGGGGCCGCTAACTTGTTTTCGCCTCATGATTGGCACGAAATGCGACATCACTATGAGTCTTTGCTTCAAGGCCAAACCAAGCAGGCTCGCCAAGAAACAGAAATTATCAATGGAGCAGGGCAAATTCGTAAAATCTGGTGGTTACATAGCCTACTTGATGATGTCAATGAAGTCAGAGTGCTGTCGATAGGCCATGACATAACGGAGCAAAAGCAAGTTGAAGATCGGGTAGTCTGGCTCGCCGCGCATGATGCGTTGACAGGTTTACCGAGCATTGAAAAGTTTCAGGAACAATTGAACGATAACCTGCTTTACGCCAAGCGTCATGATAAGCACCATAGCTTGTTTTATGTGCATATTGACTTCCCGGCCTATCAAAAACGCGATAGTAGCCTTAGTGCCGAAATTTGCGATGAAATACGCCAAAAAGTCGCCAATAAAATTCAGTCCATGGCCCAGCAGCCAGAACTTGTTACTCGTCTTAATGAACAGGATTTCGTTTTACTTCAGCTTGATACAACAGATGCAAGCCGTCAGCAATTTACTGACAAACTATTGGGTTCATTGACTACTTTGGCATTAAAAACCCCCGCCAAACAATTACCAATTTATGTTTATGCCGGTGTAATTGATCTGCCATACGAGCAAGCAGATAGCAGCGAATTACTGGCTTTCGCAGAATTAGCAGCTTTCAGGGCTAAGCACCAATCCAGTCAGGCTAGTCTTGCGCATGTATTTGAGGTCAGCGAGCAGACCGCTGCCGATTTAGCAGGCCGGATTTATTGGAAAAAACGGATTCAGCATGCACTCGACAATCGTCAGTTTTTAATTCATTTTCAACCGATTCTCGACTTATCCAATAAAAACATAGCAGGTTATGAAAGCTACCTAAGACTTTTGGATGAAGAGACTGGAAAAGCCTTACCTGCAGGTAAGTTTATTGAGGTTGCAGAAAAACAAGGCCAAGCTGAAAAAATTGATCACTTTGTTTTGCAGGAGGTCTGTCGCAAACTTACGGACCCTCAAAACAAACGACCCGTTAGAATCATGACGGTGAATTTATCCGAAGTGACGCTAAACCCAAACCGGCTACTACCCGTTATTAAAAAGTTAGTGAATCACTATCCGGCTGTAGCAGGGCGATTGATACTGGAAATTAATGAAGATGTTGCCTTACGAAATGTCTCTGCATTAAAGCTATTAATGACGGCCATTAAACCGTTAGGTATTCGCTTTGCTATTGATGACTTTGGCTTTGATGGCACCGTGTCACGCTATGGTTTTTCATCCTTTTCGTTGTTAGCAACGCTGCCGATTGATTTTGTCAAAATCAGTGGCCAGTTTATTCGTACGCTCAATGACAACACGCATGACCAGTTGTTTATTAAAACGTTGGTCGAAGAAACCTCAGCGCACAATGTGAAAACTATCGCTGGCTGCGTTGAAAGTGAGGAAACGATGTCGCTACTGACTGATTTTGGCGTGATGTTTGCGCAAGGCTACTTGATTGGTCATCCGAGCGCTCAATTTGATACGTCAGACTGATTGTTCCGTTTTGGACCGCTCCCAGAGCGCATCCATTTCCAGTAATGACGCGTTTTCAACGGACTTACCTTGATGAGTCAATTGCTGTTCGATAAAGGAAAACCGGCGATAAAACTTCTGGTTCGTTTGCTGTAAGGCTTGTTGCGGATCAACGTTAAGGTGGCGTGCCAAATTGGTAATAGCAAATAATAAATCCCCTAACTCCGCTTGAATTTTGTCTGGTGCTGCTGCGTTAATTTCAGAGAGAAGCTCTTCAGCCTCTTCCTGGATCTTATCCAAAACACCACGGGGATCAGACCAGTCAAAACCGACTTTTGACGCCAGTGTTTGCAGCGCAACCGCATAACTTAATGCCGGCATCGTACTATCAGCATCATCTAATAACGATTTACCGGCGCTCATCATTAACTACGAGTAAATTGAATTATCCGCCGCCGATCCCGTTTGCTTGGCCGACCTTTTTGTTCTCGAAAGCCCAAAGGTTCACTTTTCAGTTGTTCCTTGAGTAAGGCACGCTTGGCGATGCTGTCTTCTGTTTCGCGGTACAAAGATTGTGCTTCTACTGCTGGACGACGCTGCTTGTTCAAGTCGGTAACATCTAGCTCATAAGTATATGGTGGCTTGGAAATCGTCAGACTGTCGCCCACATGCACGTTTTTGCCTGGCTTTGCGCGTTGACCATTGACGTGAACCTTACCACCATTGATTGCCGTCACAGCAATCGCTCGCGTTTTGAAGAATCGGGCAGCCCAAAGCCACTTATCAAGGCGTTGGGCGCTGTTGGCATCACTCATTATGTGTTCATTTACCTTTATCGGCTAAGCTTTTCCCTGTAACTGCAACAAGATGGATTCATTCTCCAATGTCGAAGTATCCTGCGTGATCTGTTCGCCTTTGGCAATGGTGCGCAACAGGCGACGCATAATTTTGCCGGAGCGAGTTTTTGGCAGATTATCGGCATAACGAATATCGTCCGGTTTAGCGATAGGCCCAATCTGATCGGCTACCCAAGCACGTAGTTCTGCTGTCATCGCTTCATCAACGCCACCATCAGGGCGATTACCTTTTAACACGACGTAGGCAAATACCGACTCACCTTTTATATCGTGCGGTTTGCCGACAACCGCTGCCTCGGCGACCGATTGATGCGCAACCAGCGCAGACTCGATTTCCATTGTGCCTAATCGATGACCTGAGACATTAAGCACATCATCAATACGCCCCATTATCCAAAAATAACCGTCTTCATCACGGCGGGCGCTGTCACCAGCCAGATAATATTTGCCGTCAAAATAGGGCCAGTAGGTATCTTTATAACGTTGATCATCTCCCCAGATCGTTTGAATCATGGATGGCCACGGTTTACGAATAACTAAAAATCCGCCTTGATTTGCCTGGGTAATTTCTTCGCCATTTTCGTTGACAACAGCGGCATCAATCCCAGGCAGTGCTTTAGTGCATGAGCCGGGCTTGGTGACGGTGACACCGGGTACAGGTGCTATCATGTGCGCGCCCGTTTCCGTTTGCCACCAAGTATCGACGATAGGGCAACGCGATTGCCCAATGACTTCGTGATACCACATCCAGGCCTCCGGATTGATGGGTTCACCGACAGTGCCCAGCAAGCGTAACCGGGACAAATCATAACTTTTCGGAATTGCATCCCCCGCTTTCATTAAAGCCCGAATAGCGGTCGGCGCAGTATAAAAAATCGTGACACCATGACGTGCGCAAACATCCCAGAATCGACCAGCATCCGGAACCGTCGGGACACCTTCATAGATAACCATCGTTGAGCCGGTAGCCAATGGCCCATAAGCAACATAGGTATGGCCGGTTATCCAGCCGACATCGGCAGTACACCAAAATACGTCGGCTGACTGAATATCAAACACCCAGCGCATCGTTGTAATTGCATTAAGCAGGTAGCCTGCTGAGGCGTGCTGTATGCCTTTTGGCTTGCCCGTAGAACCTGATGTATATAAAAGGAACAAGGGATCAGAAGCCTGCATTGCTTGGGCAGGGCAGTGTTCTGGCTGATTCTTTTCAGCATCATGCCACCAGATGTCCCGATCCGCTTGCATCGTAATATCGTTGCCGCAACGCCGAAACACAATAACGGTCTCAACGCTGTCACAGCCTTCAGCAAGAGCCTGATCAGCGGTCTCTTTCAATGTAATGATTTTACCGCCACGATGACCGCCATCAGCAGTAATGACCATTTTTGCTGAGGTATCTTCAATACGATCTTTCAAAGCAGAAGCAGAAAATCCACCAAAAACCACTGAATGAATCGCACCAATGCGTGCACAAGCCTGCATGGCCACCACTGCCTCAGTAATCATGGGCATATAGATAATGACGCGATCACCTTTGCTGACACCTTGATTTTTTAACGCATTGGCAAAAATGCAGACCTTTTGATATAGCTCACGATAGCTGATGTGTTCAACATCGCCAGGCTCACCCTCGAAAATAATAGCGGTTTTATCGGCATTGGTTTCAAGCTGACGATCAAGACAATTGTAAGAAACATTTAATTCGCCATTTTCGAACCAGCGATAAAATGGCGCATTGTCACTGTCGAGCACTTGATCAAACGGCTTGAACCAATCAATTTCCTGTCTGGCCATATCTCCCCAGAAACCTTCATGATCGGCAGCGGCCTTATCATAAAGTTGATCCAGTGTCTGCGCTTGCATACGCGTAGAGCGGGTGAATGCATCACTTGGTGGAAAGCGACGGTTTTCAAGTAAGGTGGATTCTATATTGTCCTGAGCCATCAGTATTACCTTATCGATGATTAAGCGGGACAGTCCCTGTGGGCTGTGCTGAGCAAAAAGACACGTCTGCCATTAAACTGGCAGACGTATTCAGCTTACTGGTTTATCAGAAAAAACCAAGAGGGCTGGTGCTGTAACTGACCAGCAGATTTTTTGTTTGCTGATAATGCTCAAGTACCATTTTATGCGTTTCACGGCCAACACCAGATTTTTTGTAGCCACCAAATGCCGCATGGGCAGGATAGGCATGGTAGCAATTTGTCCAGACTCGGCCAGCCTGAATACCACGCCCCATACGATAAGCCAGATTCATATCACGCGTCCAAACACCAGCACCAAGTCCAAACTCAGTATCATTGGCAATCTCCAGTGCTTCGGCTTCGGTTTTAAACGTCGTCACAGACACAACCGGACCGAAAATTTCTTCTTGGAAAATGCGCATTTTATTATGGCCTTTCATCAGCGTTGGCTCGATATAAAAACCTTTGTCGAATTCGGCGCCAACCTGTTGAATTCCTCCTCCCATCAATAACTGTGCGCCCTCGTTTTTGCCAATATCGACATAGCTCAGGATTTTTTCAAACTGCTCCTGTGAGGCTTGTGCCCCCACTTGGGTTTCTGTATCAAGTGGATTACCCCGCTTGATTTGCTGTGCACGTTTCATCACTACCGCAATAAAGTCATCATAGATGCTCTCTTGGATAACCGCACGAGAAGGGCAGGTGCAAACCTCACCTTGATTAAAGAAAGCCAGTGTCATACCTTCGGCACACTTGCTTATGTAATCTTCTTCCTGCTGCATAATATCTTCGAAAAAGACATTTGGCGACTTACCGCCCAACTCAACCGTGGAGGGGATAATGTTGTCTGCGGCGTATTTCATGATCATCGAACCTACCGGCGTTGAACCAGTAAAGGCAATTTTGGCAATTCGCGTGCTGGTTGCCAGTGCCTGGCCGGCTTCACGGCCAAATCCATTAACGATATTCAAAACACCCGGCGGTAGTATGTCTGCGATGACTTCCATGACTTTTAAAATTGAAACCGGCGTCTGCTCTGCTGGTTTCAAGACGATGCAGTTACCAGCTGCGAGGGCCGGTGCTAACTTCCACGCAGCCATGAGTATCGGAAAGTTCCAAGGTATGATCTGACCAACAACCCCTAACGGCTCATGAAAGTGATAGGCGACGGTACTGTCATCAATTTCACCCATCGTCCCTTCCTGAGCACGAATGCAGCCAGCAAAGTAGCGAAAATGGTCCGCTGCCAAGGGAATATCAGCATTGAGTGTTTCTCGAACCGCTTTACCGTTATCCCATGTCTCGGCAACCGCCAGCATTTCAAGATTTGCTTCGATGCGATCGGCAATTTGTAATAAAATTCGGCTGCGATCAGCGACGGAAGTGCGTCCCCAGCCATCTTTGGCCTTGTGCGCAGCATCTAGCGCTAACTCAACATCTTCTGCACTGGACTGAGGTATTTCACAGATAACTTCACCGGTTACCGGTGTAATGTTTTCAAAATACTGGCCTTTGACCGGTGCAACCCAGTCACCACCAATAAAGTTTTCGTAGCGGTGTTTGAAAGTGACGACCGCGTTGTCTGTTCCAGGTTTTGCATAAATCATAATATTTCTCTCTATAGTGTTTTATGAGGGTGCTTGTTGTTATCTCTATCAGCATAAATGGCAAGATGAAATATGCGCTTGAATAATATTCTCAATTACTTGACTTAGAGTCCAGCAACAACGCAGAATCGATAACCTCTTAATGGCGATAGAAACATTCTATGTCTAGCGATAAAGTGCCATTTATCGGCCAACGACGCGATAGCCGGACCTTATTGGTTGAAAACAAGTTGACGTTTGCCGGCCCTGAAACCGAGCTAAGTATTTATGATACTTATCGGGATGCGGTCGGTGTTGGGCTTGATGCCGAGCAATTACTTTATTGCGGGATGGTTAGTGGCAAAAAACTGATGCATGATACGTACCACCGTGAAGGTGAGTGGTTTCTGCCCCATGAATCCTACGTCATGCCACCTGGTGAATATGTCGAAATAGACTTTCCCGACGCCAGTGAGTTAATGCCCACCACCTGTCTGACTATCGAAATTTCGCGTGAAAGAATCGAGTCTATCGCTGAAAAAATGCGGACTTTTGGCACATTGGCTGATCCGGAGCATGACTGGGCTTACCAGCCGCGAATTATTCATACGCACCATACACAAGCAACGCAACATTTACTGGAGCGGTTAGTGGCGTTGTTTGTGCAAGGAGAGCCAGATAAAGAAATCATGGTGGATTTGGGCATCTCTGAGCTGGTCACCCGACTCCTCCGGGAACAGGGGCGCGAAGTGTTACTCAGCTATTGCCATAAGCATCCCGATGCCAGCGGTATCACTGCCGTTATCGGTTATCTGCAACAAGATCTCAGTCAGGCGATGGATATTGATGAGTTATGTCGTAAAGCCTGCATGAGTCGTAGCCGGTTATACGTCGAATTTAAAAAACAATTAGGCTGTACTCCCGGTGAATTTCAGCAACAAATGCGCATGAAGTCAGCCGCCGCAGCCATTTCAAATGGCAAGAGTGTCACCGATGCTTGTTATAGTTCCGGCTTCAATGATTTGAGCCATTTTAGCCGTCGTTTCAGTGCATTCTATGGATGCTCACCCACTGCTTACCGTAAACAAAAAGTCATTACCGGGCAGAATTCCTGACCAATCTCAGCAACATCTACCAACGCTTCCTGTCATACTGAATGCTGAGGCAGTTATTCACTGCTGCCAGTTGATTAACTTTGGAGTGACATGCGTTTTTGGTTTTTTTCTCGTTTTTTCTCATCACTTTCAGTCTACATGCTGAGGATGCTGGTTTTCCAATATCTGTTGAAATTCAAGGTGTTAACGATACGATCAAAAAAAGCCTGCAAAATGGTTTGAGTATTTTTCAGCAGCGAGACAGTCAGCGGTTGACCGAGCGGCGATTACAACGGTTACATCAACAAGCCCAGGCAGAGATCCAACAAACCCTTCGCTACTATGGCTATTACAATCCAGAGATTGCTGCCAGTCTGGTGCAGGCACCAGCAACTGGCCAATGGCAGGCAAGTTATCAAATTACACCAGGCGATCCGGTGACAATCACACAACTTGATCTTGCTGTTATCGGCGCGGGTGAGCAGGATGTTGCCTTTCAGAAATTACTGGCGGATTTTCCATTAAAGCTAAATAAACGGTTTCGACATGGTCAATACGAATCCGCCAAGAAGTCGTTATTACGAGTTGCCGCTGAACGCGGCTTCTTTGATGGGGAATTACAGTGCAATAAAGTTGAAGTTAATACTGAAAAAAATACGGCAAGTATTTGTTTAAAATACAAATCAGGTGACCGATATCAGTTCGGCGAAATTCATTATCCTAAAACAGTTGTGTCGACGGATCTCCTGCGACGATTAACGCCATTTGCGTCTGGCGATGCTTACCGTGGCGAACAGTTACTGGCTTTACGTAACAACTTGAATAATAGCGGTTATTTTAACAGTAGCCATGCCAGAGCATTGATAGAACAGCGCCAAAATGGCCGTGTTCCGATAGAGATTACGGTCGAGCCGGACAAAAAACATCGTTACAGTGCCGGTATCGGCTATGGCACAGATACCGGCATTCGAACTGGGCTGGGTTGGCAAAATCGTTATGTTAACGACCGCGGTCATCGTTTATCTACTGATCTCAAGTTGTCTCAAATAGCGAATCGCATTACCGCTGATTATCAGATGCCTTTTTGGAGCGAAACCATTAATCAGGTAGGGATTAATACCGAATATTTACAGCAGGAAACGGATACCAGCGAGAGTCGGAGCTATACACTCGGCACGTATTATCAGCGGCAACGCTGGGGCTGGGACGAAACGGGCAGCCTCAAGCTGTTACAAGAAGACTTTGATATATCGGATGAGTCAGAGTCGGCTTTGTTGTTGATCCCCGGTATATCGCTTGCTAGGACTTGGGCTGATAATTCACTCTATACTCGTCAGGGAGGGCAGCTCAGCGTGTCTCTTAGCGGGGCTTCTGAATCGTTGCTTTCTGATATCAGTTTTATGCAGCTTGTACTCAGAGGAAAATATATAACCGGCCTGACTGAAAACAGCCGTTTGATTACCCGGGCACAAGTTGGTGCAACAACGGTCAGTGACTTTTCCCAATTACCCAGTTCCTTGCGTTTCTTTGCCGGTGGCGACAATAGTATTCGAGGGTTTGGTTATCAGGAATTAGGGCCACGGGATGACTTGGATGAAGTGATCGGAGGGCGCTATTTAGCGGTAGGCAGCGTAGAATACGAAAATATGTTCTGGAACGATTGGGGCGCTGCTGTTTTCACAGACTTTGGTAATGCATTTAATGAGTGGTCTGATCCAATCGAATACAGCGTTGGCGTTGGTGTTCGCTGGCGCTCACCGGTTGGGCTGATTCGGGTTGATATTGCACAGGGCATTTCTGATGACGACAAACCTTTTGGCTTTCATATCGTAATCGGGCCTGACTTATGAGACGACGTCATATTGCTGGCAGCCTGTCGATTTTATTGTTAATCATGATTGCCATTTCAGGATGGTTAGTCACGACGCAGTCAGGCTTGCAATTTGTGGTGCAATCAGCGGAAAAAATGATTCCGGATCTGAGTATAGGCGCTGCAAACGGGAGACTTATTTCTCGATTCACGCTTGAGGACTTCGCCTATCAGCCCGAAAACGGGACACAAATAAAAGTTAAGCGTCTAAACGCACGTTGGCAGGCTTCATTATTTTTATTGGGTCGCCTGAACATAACGCAACTGCATATTGATGAAGTAGATGTCCTGCTACAGGAGACGTCAACATCAGCGCCACCGTCAGATTCTGAGCTCTTTGAGCTGACGTTACCTTTTAGTATCTATCTGCGCTCATTAAGAATTAATAAGCTGTTTGTACAACACCAAACCGGATCGGATGCACAACTTATTTTTGATCGCTTAGATACGAGCTTAAGAATTAATCAAAACAGACTGAGTGTATCCGCATTAAACTTAACGCGACCAGAAGGTGCTTTCACCCTGGTTGGTGACGTTTTATTAACAAAGCCGTATCCCTTAAACCTCAATTACGAACTACAGGTCATCCATGAAGATTATGGTCCGTTAAGCCTTACCGCCACCATTAACGGTGACATTGAAGAAATAACTATCCGCCAACAACTCGGTGAGCCATTCGCTTCCGAACAAATCCTGACATTAAGTCATTTATTACATCAACCAGAATGGCGATTGTTTGTTGAGGGTGAAGCGTGGAATATAGGTAAATTATTGCCTGAACAGTCTGGGAAATTCGAGCACTTCAGGGTAAGAGGCGAGGGGACATCTACTCGTGCAGAATTAAAAATTGAGTCAGACGTTACAGGAATTCATGAGCAATTACCGCTCATTTTGGTTCACGCCAATATAAATAGTGATAATTTAAAGAACTGGCTCATTGATAGCCAACTTACCTTTCCATCTAAAGGTAAGATAAATCTAAGTGGCAATATCAAGACAAACGAGCAGCTTCCAACACCAGAATTTGCTCTGACTGGACGTTGGCAGTCACTTCAGTGGCCGTTAGAGACAGAAAAAGTGCCTTCAATTAGTGACTCGAATGGTCAGATTGTATTGACAGGCAATACGGAGGTTTATCACGTTAAACTTAACACGACAGCCACTTTATATGATGAGCCATTAAAAATTAATAGCGATATCACAGGCTCATTATCCGATGCCACTATTGAGCTATTGAAGGTTAACTATGGTAATGGTGAATTTCGTTCGAAAGGCCAAGTTAGCTGGCAAGATAAGCTTCAATTTGCGATCGATGCGGATTGGCAAGATTTGTTTTTGCCACAAAAATTAACTGCAGGGCAGCAAATAAAGCTTGTGCAAGGATCGCTTCAAGCTCAAGGTGATACCACACACCTATCAAGTGTGTTAAATGCGGATACTGAAATTGATAAAACGCCCGTTACGATTGCACTCCGAGCCAATAGTCCCGAGTTGCAGCAAGCAGAGATAAGTTTGAACTTAGGCATACCGGGTGGGGCGCTTTCTTACGACGGTAATATTGGTTGGGTAGACAATATTAGCGCGACCGGCGTGGTTAACTTGAAAGACTTTGATCCGAGTCTTTATGCAGCCAGCTTTCCAGGCCGAATTAGTGGTCACACTCAAATTCAGGCTGAGCAAACCGCTGACAAACAAGTTTATGTTCAAGTTAATGATTTAGCCGTAGACGGTGTGCTTCGAGAGAGGCCATTTCAGCTTAAAGGACAGGCAGAAATGCTCAACGATCGGGTTAGTGTTTCAGATCTGCTTTTAAACACGGGGCAATCGTCGTTGACGGTAGACGGTCGTCTCTTACCTGATGCCGCAGCCACCTGGAATATACAAGCAACGGATTTGCAAGACTTTTTACCGGAAGCATCCGGGCAGTTAAATGGTGAAGGGCAGGTCTCAGGCACACTTGCAACGTTGCGTCTTGAGGCGCAGTTATCAGGCGCTGAAATTCGCTATGCCGATAAACTTCGTCTTGAACAACTAAGTGCGCAAGCAAACGTTGATATTAATGGCCAACAAAACAGTCAATTAGCGTTGACCGCAAAAAACTTAACTGTCAACGGTAATCAGCTGGAAAACGTTACGTTAGACCTTGACGGCACACGGCAACAACATCAATTACAAGCCGAAATCATTGCCAATGAAGCATCGCTCGATTTCTTACTTCAAGGCGCGTTGTCAGAAAAAAATGCGTGGCAAGGTCAGCTGAATGCCTTAACGCTCAGGTCAGAGTCTTACGAAAATTGGCAATTAACCCAGCCAGCGCCATTACAGATTTCGGAGACAACACAACGCGTTGCACCAATGTGTCTGACCAGTAATAATGCAGAAATCTGTTTGCAGGGTGAAAACCAGCGTGATAATGGCTGGCAGGCTCAGCTGGCGCTTGAGTCGCTACCCGTTAATCTTTTTCAGATTTTTTATCAAGACTATCTTCAACTTGATGGTCAATTAAATGGGCAATTGTCTCTGTCTGCCACGCCCGACAATACGGTGACCGGCAATGGGCAGATTGACTTGCAAAATGGACAATTCCAGCTGGTAGGTGAGGGCCTGACCCAACCGCAGCCAATCGGCATTGAAACGTTGAATCTCAACTATGAAGCGGATAATAGTCAGACACGTGCTGGTTTAACATTGGCAGTCGATATTGGCGGGGTCTCGCCTTTAACCGCACGCCTGCAAGCGCCACCAGTTAAAGCTTTGCTGGCGAGCCCGATGAACAGTCCAATCGTTGCGCAACTCGTTACTGAAATTCCGGATTTATCCGCATTTCAGCTTGACCATCCTGCTGTCGATGATCTGCAAGGCAAGCTGAAAATTGATAGTGATATTGCCGGCACCCTCAGGCAGCCCGAAATTGATGCAGCGATTACTTTAAGAGACGGACAAGTCGCGTTGAGTGCGCTGGGCATTCAGTTACAAGCCTTAAACGCTGATATCACGGGTAACCCAGTGCAAGGTTTATCGTTGTTAGCTCAAGGGCAATCTGGTGAAGGACAATTCGAATTGGCTGGCGCGTTTGAAATGCCTGACAGTGGTTGGACATTGGAAAGCACCATTCAGGGCGAACAAATACTGTTGATGGATATGCCAGAGGCCTACATTGTTGCCTCGCCTGACTTAAGCCTGTCAATGCGTGCTGACCACGCTAAAATTGCCGGCACATTGACTTTACCTGAAGCCGAGCTGGCACCCATGGAATTCAACTCAGCGGTGACGCCGAGTAAAGACGTCGTGATTGTTAATGCGCCACCAGTAGAGTCAACACCTTTAGAAACCGATGTTGATATCAGATTGGTTCTCGGTGATGCGGTAAGTATTCGTGCGGCAGGATTTCGGGGCGATTTGTACGGCGATTTGCAGATATCAGGGCAAGCCGGCGGTTTGTTGCTGGCCGACGGCCAGATTACGCTAGATAATGGTAGTTACATTGCTTATGGCAAGGAATTAACGGTTGATAATGGTCAGATCCGGTTTTCTGGTGGGGCAATAGATAACCCGGACCTTGATGTCAAAGCCGTACGCAAGATGACTGATGTCACCGCAGGTATTCATTTGACTGGCCCGGTGAGTAATCCACAAGCAACTTTATTTTCCTCACCGTCGATGTCTCAAGATGATGTGCTGTCCTATATTTTAATTGGCAGACCACTTGAACAAGCCACATCAGGTGATGGAGCAATGTTGGCTTCTGCAGCAACCAGTTTAGGTATTCAAAATGGCAATGCCTTGAGTGATCAGATTGCCGGCACATTTGGTCTGGATACCGTTTCGTTTAGTGGTGAAAGCCCAGAAACTGCTGCCGTTCAGATTGGTAAATATCTGTCACCACGCTTATATGTGGGGTATGGCATTGGCGTGCTGGAGCCAGTGAGTACGGTTCAGATGCGTTATGAGTTAAGTAAAATATGGACGTTGCAAGCAGAGTCTGGTACCGAAAGTGGCGTTGACTTACTCTATATTTTTGAACGATAAATAAAAAAGCCCCAGCAAAGTGGGGCTTTTTTAGGTATGAGGTTATGCTTAAAAATTAAACGCGATTTTTCTCGCGAATTTCATCCAATGTCTTACAGTCAATACAAAGGGTTGCGGTTGGTCTTGCTTCAAGACGACGAATACCAATTTCAGTACCGCAAGATTCACAAAAACCATAATCGCCTTTGTCTAAATCAATTAATGATTCTTCAATTTTCTTAATTAGTTTACGTTCACGATCCCGCGTTCGAAGTTCAAGCGTGAACTCTTCTTCTTGTGTAGCCCGATCATTGGGATCCGGAAAATTAGCCGCTTCGTCCTGCATGTGATGAACGGTGCGGTCAACTTCTTCTTTAAGCTGAGTCCGCCATTTTTCAAGAATTGACCGGAAATGGCTCGACATTTCAGCGCTCATGTACGCTTCGCCATCCTTTGGCTGGTAGGGTGAGAAGTTAACGTCGCTCTGACTTGCATCCATCTCTAAAAACCTCATACTTTCTAAAAACAAGGGCGCATCTATAGCAGATGGCTCAGGGTTGTGCAAAACAATCGATCTATTTTAGCCTAAAACTGGCTAGGAAAAACAGTAAATGAACACTTTAAATGCCGTGATTTTAGATATAGACGGGGTGCTTGAGGAAGTGAAGCATGAAAGTCATCGTCTGGCCTTTAATCGCGCATTTTACGACAATGGTCTCGAATGGTTCTGGGACAAAGCACTTTATCAGAATTTGCTGTCGATAAAAGACGAACGACAACGGCTGGCTTATTATCTGAATAATTTTCACCTTCAATGTGCAGCTGAAGGCGTCCCAGACGCCATTGTCGACCGGTTGTATGCTGATAAGCTGGCGCATTATGCTTCCTTGGTTAAACAAGGCGCTTTACCCAGCCGACCGGGGCTGATACGTTTTTTGCAAGGTATGGCGCAGTCAGCGTTGCCGGTTATCTTTGTCACAGAACGAACACGGAGTGAAATAAACCTGTTGATCCAACAACTGCTGGGCCGTGAGACAACCAACAAGATGGTGCATTGCGAAGAGCTTGATAACGCAGATATTGCCACGAATGTTTACCAGCGCTGTCTTGGCCGTCTAGAATTAACGCCTCAAGACGGCTTACTGATTTCTGACTCAATAAGCCGGTTACCAAACGCTTTATCGATCAAACTGCCCGTGATTGCCTTGATAAATGAGACAACACAGGATGCCGCGTATGCTGGTGCACTGAGTGTCATTGATCACTTTGGAGAGCCAGCGTTACCCTGCCAGGCCGTATCGGGAACACCGATTTCAGCGCCCATTATTTCTTTGGATACCCTAAAGGAGCTACATGGCAAAGCCATCGCCGGTTAGTCGCCGAGCCGCCAACATCGAATCATTTCATGTGATGGATATTCTCGCCCGAAGCAAAGCCATGGAGGCGCAAGGTAAAACTGTTATGCACATGGAAATTGGCGAACCCGATTTTTCGACACCGCAGCCTATTATTGAGGCGGGAATGCGTGCCTTGCAGAATCAGCAAACATTCTACACTCCAGCGCTTGGCTTGCCTGCACTGCGAGAAGCCATCTCGGGGTGGTACCAGACGTACTACGGATTATCTATCTCTGCTAATCGAATTGTCGTCACCCCTGGCGCGTCCGGCGCTCTGTTATTAGTATTGGGCGCCTTATTAGATCAGAACAAGAAAGTGCTGATGACTGACCCCGGTTACCCTTGTAATCGGCATTTTGCGACTTTTTTGTCGAGCAAAGCCAAGCCCGTACCAGTTGATGCAAAAACCAATTTTCAATTAACCGCAAGGCATATTGCGGACTATTGGGACAGTGAAACCCAAGTGGCATTAGTTGCGTCACCGGCAAATCCAACCGGAACCGTTTTATTAGAAACGGATCTTAAAAATCTTGTGACAGCAGTCAGAGCACGTGCTGGCATGCTTGTCGTGGATGAGATTTATCATGGTTTAACTTATGATGGAATTCGGCTGCCAACCGTGTTGGCCGTTGATAATGATGCAATTGTCATTAACAGTTTTTCCAAGTTTTTTGGCATGACTGGCTGGCGACTTGGCTGGGCAGTTGTCCCTGCGGATATGGAACCAGTCATGGATAGGCTCGCACAAAACCTGTTTTTGGCCGCGCCCACCATTTCTCAGCATGCTGCACTGGCGGCATTTACTGATGAAACAATGGAGATTCTGGAACAACGCAGAGCCCAGTTTGAACAACGCCGAAACTGGTTGTTACCTGCATTACGTGAACTGGGCTTTCATTTTCCGGTAACACCAAAAGGGGCTTTTTATTTGTATGCTGACTGCCGAGAGTTACTTACCTCAACCTGTCCTGACAGCCAGTCACTGTGTCGACTGTTTCTTGACTCGGCAGGGGTTGCCGTAACGCCTGGGTACGATTTTGGTCAACATCAGCAACAAAATCATGTTCGGTTTGCTTATACCACTTCCGAACGGTATCTGACACAAGCGATTGAACGCTTATCCAAGGTGTTAGGCAAACCAGCTTGATAGAAAACGTCATCCTGCTATTGAAAAACCAGTACGTTGCTACAACATCCAACGTTTACTGATGCAATTACACACGCCTCTAAATGAAAAGGACCCCCATGGAGAATAAAATGTTAACAACCAGTGCCAAGGCACTTGAAGTCAATCTTGATGATGTGCGCTATGGTTCGTTTGCTGAAATTGGCGCGGGACAAGAGGTTGTTCGATGGTTTTTTCGTGTTGGCGGCGCCGCAGGCACCATTGCAAAAAGTATTTCTGCCTACGATATGAAAGTCAGTGATGACATCTATGGTAAAGCACCTCGCTACGTTTGTCGTGAACGGTTAGAGGCCATGCTGGCATTGGAGTACGACCTGAATCTGGAACGGTTGAGCGAACAGCGTGGCGACCGAACCGCTTTCTTTGCCTTTGCTGATACGGTCTCAGCGCGTAACTATCATGGCACCAATGAGTGTCATGGCTGGTTAGGTATTCGTTTTCAAACAACGCCACAGGCCGCGCCGAGTGAAATTATCATCCATGTCCGCATGCTCGATAATGAAAACGCGCTGCAACAGGAAGCCTTGGGTATCATTGGTGTCAATCTCATCTATGGGGCATTTCACCTCAGCCACAGCCCGGACTGTCTGGTGAAATCATTGCTCGACAACTTATCAACGGACCGTATTGAGGTGGATATGGTCGAATTGAAAGGGGATGCCTTTATTCATGTCGATAACCGGGTGATCAGTTTGCGTCTGGTTCAACTTGGTTTGAGTGATGCCGCGATGTTCTCGGCCGATGGCAAGGTACTACAACCGTCAGAACATCTCAGAAAAAAGAATGTTCTGGTGGAACGCGGCCGTTTTCGCCCCGTAACCCATGTCAATATTGATATGCTCAATGCTGCGAGAAAACGGTTTGAAGCAGAAGATCAGGAAGCCGCTGGTGAAACTATTTCCATCATGGAAATTACCATGCACAACCTGACCAGCAAAGATGATCAAATCGATCTTGAAGACTTTATTAGCCGCGCCGATGTGCTCCGAGAAACCGGGCAGACCGTGATGATTTCAGATTATCCGGAATATCATCGTCTGGCGACCTATTTATCGCGATACACTGACAGACGTATTGGGCTTATCATGGGCGCGCACAGTCTGGTTGAATTATTTAATCAAAAATATTACGCGGCACTTAATGGCGGTATTCTGGAAGGCTTTGGTCGGTTATTCAAGAACAACGTCAAACTCTATATTTATCCGTATAAAGATGCCGAAACAGACACGTTGTACAAGATTGATAACCTGAATGTCAGCATCAAACAAAAACACTTGTTTGATTATCTCAAGCAATGTGGTGTTATTGAGCAAATTGAGGCTTCCAATGAAGACTATCTGCATATTTTTTCACCCGATGTGCTGAATATGATCATGACCAATCAATCGGGCTGGGAAGCACTGGTTCCCGATATTGTTGCAGAGAAGATCAAAGCGCAAAAGTTATTCGGGTATCCCGGCTAATTACGCATTTTCTAGCTTTTATGATGAGTCAAAATAACGCAGACAGTGACGAAATCCTTTGTGATTGCAGTGGCACGACACGTGGAAAAATTCTGAGTTTGGTAGCGCAAGGAATAGTCGATACCGATACGATTTCCCGGAAAACAGGTTGTATTTCTGGTTGCGGATCTTGTGAGTGGGATATCGAAATATTGCTCGACGAGGCCATTGAAAACCTTAACCGGCAGGTTTAGCCGGTAGGGTTTTTAATTTTTCAACATAAAGCTGAGTTGCCCCTGCCGTTGCTGCAGAAATAACTAAAAAATTCACTACCGGGATCATGGTCGCCCCCAATGTGGCCATGCCAAAGCCTAAAGCCAGTCCGCGTTTACGGCGCAGTAAAGCGCGCTGTGCTGGAAAGCCCATCGCATGATTCCCGAGGGGATAGTCATGGTAATCCAGGGCCAGAGTCCAACTGGAAAAGCCCAACCATAGCAGTGGGGCGATCAGGTTCAAGCCCGGAATCCACGAAAAAATCAGTAGCGGAATCATCCACTTCAACAGGTAGCCCAGCTTGCGAATTTCATTCCAGATCATACGTGGCGCATCGGCAATCAATTGCGTCATTGTTTGCGATGGGGGTGCCTGATTAGTCAGTTTTTTTTCGACCGCCTCGGCCAATAGCCCATTGAACGGGGCCGCGATAATATTGGCTAGAATAGTAAACGTGAATACCACCAATATCAGAATTAATAGCGCGAACAGTGGCCACAAAACCCACATCATAATGTTAGCCAACCATTCTGGCAGCCAGGTTGGCAGCATCGTAGTCATCCAACCATCAAATTGACTGATAGCAAACCAGATAGCGACACTGAACAAGAGGGTATTTATCAAAATGGGAATATAGGCAAATCGCCTTACTCCAAGCTGATTAATGAGTGAAAAACCGTTTAACACATAACGGGCACCGCGAAAAAACTCAGTCATCCTGCTCCCTTTCAAATGAGCTTAACCCTTCTTTGGCTAACAGCGCACAGCCATAAGCCGCCTCAGTGTGTGCCACTGCAATAAATGGCACCGCCAATTTTTGCTGGCGGATTTTGCTCCAGATTGCGTTAGCAGCGCCGCCGCCGACGGTACGAATACGTTGCAATGGTGTTGCCGTCAGTTGTTGTAAACGTTGATAAGCAATGGCTTCAATATTGGCAATACCAGCTAAAAGGCCATGCAAAAACAGACTGTCCTGCTCAGGTCGCGGTGTCAATTGGGGTTGCTTGTCTGGATCCGCAACGGGAAAACGTTCTCCCATAGTAAGCAATGGGTAGTACCATGGCGGCTGTTGCGCCAGATTAATATGCTCGCTCAGCTGTTTGATTTGCGGATCAGTAAAAAATTGGCTGATAACGGCACTACCTGAATTTGATGCGCCGCCAACTAACCAATATCGCCCCATTTTATGGCTGTAAATGCCGGATTCAGGCTCAAAATAAGGTTGGTTACAGAGCTGCTTTACGACCAGGGTAGAGCCTAAAGAGGTGACGCCATCACCGCATTGGTTAGCACCTGTCGCGAGGAAAGCGGCCAAACTATCGGTGGTGCCTGCAACAATAGCGGGGCGAATGTCTTGTTTGAGCTGTATGTGTTGCGCCACTGTATCGGATAGGCTGCCAATCATGCTGCCGGGGGCAACAACACGAGGCAAAGCTGTCGCAGGCATCCAGCGACTTAGCCAGTCTGGCCAGCATAGCGCCACCGGGTCAAAACCAGACTTGAGCGCATTATGGTAATCCGTAATTCCAGCTTGGCCGCCAAGTTGTGTGGCAATCCAATCAGCCTGATGCATCAGTAAACCTGGCTTGTCACTGGAGTAATGTTGATTAAGGTAAAGATATTTGGCTAAGCCACTGCCTATGCCATGGGCCCCCGAGTGCTTGGGGGCGATGGCTTTTATTTCATTGACTTGATCTATTGCGACTGCATTATCGTATCGCAGCATCGGCGAGTCTGGCTGACCATCTGGCCGACCACGCATCACCGTACCTGAAGTTGCGGCAATGGCAATGGCACGAATTTGCCAGTTTTCCTTATCGGCAGACTGACTGGTTTGTCGCAGTAACGTCAGTACGATTTGCCACTGTTGGGGTGGATCCGGGTAAGGAACATGCGATGAGAATGTCTGTTGGCGTTGAAAAACCAGCTTGTTTTCATCATCAATAACGCAAATACGGCAACCACTTGTTCCCAGATCAATACCCAGCCAAACCGGTGTTGACATCAATCAGGGCAAAACAACCGGTTGCGGTGGCAGCCAGTCTTTTTGACGATGCTCCGCAACCACATTGGTATACACGCCACCACGGACATTGAAAATACCGGTGACACGCATAAACCGCGGATTTAGCGCTGCTACGAGGTCAGATAGAATTTGATTGGTTAATTTTTCATGAAAACCGCCTTCATCACGAAAAGACCAAAAATACAATTTTAATGATTTTAATTCGACGCATTTTAAATCAGGTACATAGTCGATTTTTATGGTGGCAAAATCAGGCTGACCCGTTTTTGGGCAAAGACAAGTAAACTCCGGAGTTTCAATGTGAATGGTATAATCCCGTTCTGGGGTCGCATTGTCGAAAGTTTCCAGTTGTTTGCTCGGTTGCGTGGACATCGGTAATCTCTATTTAGTTAATACAAAATCATCATTATCCCTGAGTTGACGGATTAATTTAAGTGTTTGAAATCATCCTTTTGATCCTTATTATTTTGCTAGGTGGCGCAGCAGTTGGTTTTGTGAGTTATCAGCGCAATCAGAAACTCGCTGATGCGTTTCAACGTGAACTTGATGAAGAAACGGATAACCAGACATTCCACAGTCGATTTGATGCGGTGTTATCAGAATCAGAGTCACAAATTGACACTGACAGCATCGCCAATGAGCCGCATATCAATCTTAATCTCACTGATCTAGATGAGAATAGCGCGTCAGATATCGCGTCTGAATTGGCGGAGGCAGATGATATCCCGGCCGAAACACCAGTGCCGGAACAAGACTGGGATTTAGTAATTGCCTTAACGGTAATGGCACCAGCAGATCGGTTATTTACCGGCCGCGCTGTAAAAAATGCCTTGGATAATCAGGATATGCATTTTGGTGAAATGCAGATTTACCATCGCTTTTCGCTTGGCAGCCGGAAACAGAGCTTGTTCAGTATTGCCAACATTATCGATCCAGGCACTTTTCTGCCGGCTGAACTCATCTCAATGAAAACACCAGGCATTTTGTTATTTGCACGTTTGCCTGGGCCTGCTAATGGCCTGACGGTGCTGGATGCGATGGTCGAATGTGCCACTCAAATGGCAGAGCAGCTCGATGGCATTGTCTGTGATGAACAGCGTCAGCCGCTAACAGAATCAACATTAGAACGCTTGCGTAACCAGATTTTTGAGCTGAATCTGACCTTGCAGGAAGAAAATCGAACCTATGATGACCTCTGACTCTGCACCGCACCGTATCACGCAGCTGCGTGAGCAAATTCGTGAGCTGAATTTTCGTTATTACAGGCATGATGATCCCTTGGTCAGTGATGCCGAATATGATCGTTTGTTTGCCGAACTGAAACAGCTAGAACAGCAACACCCGGAACTAATAACGCCTGACTCACCAACACAACGAGTCGGTGCCCCCCCTTTAGACAAATTTACTCAGGTCACGCATGCCTTGCCGATGTTATCTCTGGATAATGTCTTCGACACAGTGGAATTAGCCGCATTTGACCAGCGTATCAAAGACCGATTGAATACAGAGCAGTCAGTCGAGTATGTGGCCGAGCCCAAACTGGATGGCTTGGCGATTAGTATCCGCTACGAAAAAGGCTTATTGACGCAAGCCGCCACTCGTGGCGATGGCATGGTAGGTGAAGACGTGACCACTAATGTCCGCACAATTCGTAATGTCCCATTAACATTGCAAGGCTTTGACATACCTGAGGTGGTTGAAATTCGTGGTGAAATTTATCTGCCAAAACAAGGATTTGAAAAGTTAAATCAACAACAACTTGCTCAAGGAAAAAAAATCTTTGTTAATGCCCGAAATGCCGCAGCAGGATCATTAAGACAACTTGACTCATCTGTGACCGCAACGCGTCCATTGGCCTTATATTGTTATTCTCTTGGCGAAATAATCGGCATGCGCTTACCAGAGAGCCATCTTGAGGCCTTAAAACTGATCGAGAGCTGGGGCGGGGCGATTTGCCCCGATATCGAGTTACTGCCAGATCTGTCTGCATGTCAACGCTATATTGAAAAATTAGCCGACAAACGCGACGCCTTGCCTTATGAAATTGATGGCGTCGTTTTTAAGGTGAACTCGCTCAATTTGCAAAAACGCTTGGGTTTTGTATCACGCGCGCCGCGCTGGGCCATCGCTTATAAATTTCCCGCTCAAGAAGAAATGACCCTGGTTGAAGCAATTGAGGTCCAAGTTGGCAGAACCGGCGCTATCACGCCCGTCGCGCGATTAAAACCGGTTTTTGTGGGCGGGGTCACGGTCAGCAATGCCACCTTGCATAACGAAGATGAAATCCGACGTAAAGACGTACGGATTGGCGATACAGTCATTGTTCGTCGAGCAGGAGATGTTATTCCGGAAATTGTTGGCGTTGTCACCAACAAACGGCCAGCACAAACAACAGTTTTCGTTATGCCTGAAAACTGCCCAGCTTGCGATGCAAAAGTTGAACGCCTCCCGGGCGAGGCGATAGCACGATGTAGTGGCGGCTTGAGTTGTCCAGCGCAGCGTAAAGAAGCGTTAAAACATTTCGCCTCCCGCAAAGCGATGGATATTGAAGGCTTAGGTGACAAATTGGTCGAACAACTGGTTGATGCCGAATTAGTCAAAACACCAGCGGATTTATTTCATTTAACCGTCGCAGATCTAAGCCAGCTGGAAAGAATGGGAGATAAATCTGCTGAGAATTTAATCCAAGCGCTACAAGCAGCAAAACAGACGCGTTTTGCCCGGTTTTTATATGCGTTGGGTATTCGTGAAGTCGGTGAAGCCACCGCGAGATCGATGGCCTTGCACTATGTCAGTTTAGATAATTTAAAGGTGGCAACGATCGAGAGTCTGCTTGAAATCGAAGATATTGGTCCAGTTGTTGCCCAACATGTTGTGACCTTTTTTGAGCAGCCACACAATCTTGAAGTTATTGATAAGTTGTTGGAGCAAGGCATTGTTTGGGAAGAAGAAAAACCGGATTACGCTGACTCAGAGCTATACGGTAAAACCATCGTGTTAACCGGTACGCTA
Source organism: Methylophaga frappieri (assembly GCF_000260965.1). Taxonomy (NCBI): domain Bacteria; kingdom Pseudomonadati; phylum Pseudomonadota; class Gammaproteobacteria; order Thiotrichales; family Piscirickettsiaceae; genus Methylophaga; species Methylophaga frappieri. Next base: position 35,651 of record NC_017856.1, on the reverse strand, counting down.
ACGCATTTTTCTCGTAGCGAAGCAAAAGAAAAATTGTTGGCTTTGGGCGCCCGGGTTGCGGGCAGCGTTTCAGCAAAAACCGACTTTGTTGTCGCCGGACGCGACGCGGGAACTAAATTGACCAAAGCCGCCTCGCTGGGGGTAGCAGTCGTTGATGAAGCGCAATTACAGCAATGGATACAGTCATGACCGCAGTCGCTGAAGCAATCAAAAAAGTCGCTACCGGCCCACATCTGAGCAAAGATTTAACCTTGGATGAAAGCCGTGCAGCAATGCAAGCTATTCTCGCTGGAGAGGTCGATCCGGTTCAAGCAGCCGTCTTATTGATTGCCTTGCGTATGAAGCGTGAAACCGATGACGAAAACCTGGGCATGTTACAGGCCATGCAGGCGGTCACGGCACAGGAAAATCTGTCGATGGACGATGTCATGATTTTGTCTGATCCCTTTAATGGCTTTGGTCGACATTGTCCTGTTGCCGCTTTTTTGCCCGCCGTTTTAGCTGCCTGTGGTTTACCCACCGTTTCACAAGGTGTGTATGAAATGGGGCCTAAATTTGGCGTTACCCATGCGCAGGTGTTATCCGCGGCCGGACGCCATGTCTCGCTATCAGCCAGCCAAATTTCAGCGCAGCTAAAATCGCCCGAATGTGGCTGGGCTTATAGCGATCAGGCACAATTAACACCGGGGCTATTTGCGTTACAAACCCTTCGCAAACTCATCATCAAACGGCCAAGTCTGGCGACACTTGAAAAGCTGCTTATGCCCGTAAAAGCGCGTCGAACTCATTTATTAATTGGCTTTGTTCATAAGGCCTACCCACCCGTTTTGGATTTTCTTGCCCGAGCAGCGGGTTATGATAGTGCGTTTATCGTTCGTGGCCTGGAAGGCGGCGTGGTACCCACATTGCGCGAAACCTCAATGAATTACTTACTGCAGGATGGCACCTTACATGATATGCCGATTGACCCGGCTGATTTTGGTATTAATCAAGCGACTCGAGGTGTCGTCGCCAACGCGAATCAAGCTGACGCAAAACAAACAGCGGAATTGGGTTTGGCGGCTTTGGCGGGTGACTCCGGCGTCACGAGAGACGTGCTGATACTCGGTGGCGCGATGGCATTATTACAAACGGGTAAACAAGCTTCGCCACAACACGCTGCTGATCAGATTCGTGCAGTTTTAGATGACGGCAGTGCTACAGCACACTTCCAGCAGGCAACTTAATGACCTTTCAAAAAGTAATTGCTTATCAAACTCAGCCAAGAAGTACGCGTAATATTACGGCAGACATTAGTCATATTATTGCCCAATCAGCCATTCGAACGGGTATTTGTCATATCTTTGTGCAGCATACCAGTGCTTCCTTAATGATCTGTGAAAATGCGGATCCGGATGTACGCCGTGATATGGAAACCTATATGCAGCATATTGTGCCTGATGGGGATCCGATGTTTTTGCATCAGGACGAAGGCCCTGATGATATGAGCGCTCACATTCGGACTGTCTTAACTAACCCAGACTTAACCATCCCCATTAGTGACGGGCAGTGTGCATTGGGTATCTGGCAAGGCATTTATTTGTGGGAGCATCGGACCCATTCACACCAACGGCGAATAGTGGTAACCGTTCAAGGGGACAAATAATGGCACATGATGATGACTGGGCGTCATTTTCAGAAGACACTGATAAAAGCAAATCACAGCTCAAACGAGAAATGCTGGCCTGTCGTGAATTAGGACAACATCTTATTCAATTGCCAGAAAGTGATTTGAAAAAACTGGATATTGATGCCGATTTGCTGGAAGCCGTGCTTGATGCGCAAAAAATGCAAAAAGGGGCATTGAAACGACAAACGGGTTTTATTGGTGGCCTTATTGCAGATAATGACCCCGAGACAATCCGCGTGCAAATTCAACAACTCGGCCAACCACATCGGCAGGAAACAGCCGTTTTTCATCAATTAGAAAACTGGCGAGACAGATTAATTGCCAATGATGACAAAGTAATGCAGGAGATTTTTACAAAATTCCCGCTGTTTGACAGTCAGCATGCACGACAGCTCGTCCGTAATGCGAATCGTGAAGCAGAAAAAAATCAGCCACCCAAGTCGGCTCGATTATTATTTCAATATCTAAAACAACTGCGAACAGATTAGAACTTACTGATTAGGTAATTTGATCACAAAACAGGCGCCACCGAGGTAACTTTTTTCGAGCTCAATGGTTCCTTCATAGGCCTCGACAATATCGCTTGCAATTGCCAGCCCTAATCCATGGCCTTCTTGCTGACTATCAAAGCGTCTTCCTCTTTTAATGATCGCCTCACCAGAGCGAATAGGTAAGCCGGCGCCATCATCTTCAATTTTTAATAGAATGCCACTTTGCATAAGTCGCACAATAATGTTGACCTGACTACGGCAATATTTATAAGCATTTTCGAGTAAATTACCTAATAGCTCATACATATCATCTTGATCAGCATGAATAAAGGCGTCACGTTCAATTTCAAGTTGATGCCGGACACGTTTTTGCTGGTATACCTTATCTAACGAGGTGATGATTTTATGAATGATTTCACCTAAAGATACCGGTGCCAATAAATTATTTTTGCCTTCTGTCGCCGCACGTTGAAGTTGGTAATCAACTAGATGACTTAGACGATCGAGCTGTTCTTGAGCATCTGACTTAAGTTGAAGCAGATCATCACTATTCTCAACCTCACTTCTTAAAACGGCTAAGGGCGTTTTGAGACTATGGGCCAAATCAGCAAGAGAGTTTTTATACCTTAATCGCCGGTGTTGTTCATGGTCCAATAGTCTATTAATGTTGCGAGTCAATTGTTGCAGTTCAATTGGGTAGCTACCAGATAAACGAGCATGCTGCCCAGACTCAATCGCATCCAAGTCTTTGGCTGCTTTATTCAATGGCCGCAAACTCCAACGTAAAACCCACCACTGGGCTAACAGTAATATCAGGCCCGTCCCACCAAGCCAATACCAAAGTCCTCGCTGGAAATTGGCCGTTTGCGCTTCTAAATGTACCTCATCTTCAGAGACATTTATCGTGTATTCAAACTGTTCTCCTGCATCATTCTCCCATACCACCCCAAATGCCAAATTATGAATAATCATTCCATTATCTAGCTCGATAACTTCATATTGCTCTAAAGAAGGTCCAGGATGATAGGGGAGCGCTAGAAAAAGGCCTATCGCTGATGGTGATTGCCAAATGATTTTATTTTCGCTTGTAATTTGTGCATATAGACCAGACCCAGGCACAGAAAACTTTTGCTCCGGAAGTGTTTCAGGCATATATAACTCACCAGCAGAGCTTAATTCGGCAGCAGTTAAAATCGTCATTACATGTGTATGGAGTCGCTGATACTGTGCTGTCTCAGCACTACTTTTAAAAGCATTATTAAGACTAAAAGCAGATAACCCCAAAAAAGCGCCAAGAACTATCGATGCGGCTGTTAAAAGCCGTCCTGAGAGTGAAATTGGCGTCTCAATCACGAGGCAAAATCAAGCGATAGCCTCGCCCACGAAGTGTCTCAATCGGATTTAAGGATTTCTCCGGATCCAACTTGTTACGTAGACGTTTAATGAATACCTCTATAACGTTACTATCCCGATCTTGATCGAGCTCATAAATGTGATCCGTTAGCTCTGTTTTGGAGATAACTTCTCCGGCATGCAACATCAAATAATGTAAAAGTCGATATTCATAAGCAGTAAGGTCTATAGGGATATGTTCTCGCATCACTTGTTGTGTTGAGGGATTGAGCTCAATGGGTCCACAACGCATAATTGCATTCGCCCAACCAGAAGCACGGCGCGCCAACGCATTTAATCTGGCGAGCAATTCCTCAAAATGGAATGGCTTTACTAAATAATCGTCTGCACCCGCTTCAAGGCCACTAACCTTATCTTGCCAGCGGCCTCGAGCAGTCAAAATTAAGACTGGAAACTTAATTTGCTGCTGACGAAGTTGTTGAATAAGCTCAATACCGGATAGCTTAGGTAATCCTAAATCGATGATGGCTACATCATAGGGATATTCAGACGCCATATATAACCCTTCTTGACCATCTGAAATCGCATCAACAGTGAGATTCTGAGCACGCAATCGCTGCGCTGTTTTTTCTCGCAGAATCGTTTCATCTTCAACCAATAGGATGCGCATTAACCCTCACATTCGCTGTCCATTATCCCGGTGTATACGGTAGGTTTTAACCATACCATTATCGTGAAGAACTTTGACACGAAAAATGGGCTCTTCTTCAAAATACTCAAAGTGAACTGACAGAACCCGGCCACCTGTTTCAACATGTGCTAACTCAGCCGCTGTTATTTCAGTTAATGGCAGTGAGATGTTGTTAACACTCGTACCTTGCTCAATATCGTCAGGTAATTCTCTCGCGACAACCAAAGACGGCATGAATAAAATCAACAGCAGTAGTCTGCATAATATTCGCATAAAGGTTCCAATCATCTGTCTTATGAAAGATGATAATTCTGCCTGTTAAAACATGAGCACAAACTCTATTAGGGATAAATACCTGGTCATTTAACTTTGACAGGTTTGATGACACCAATCTTGCCATCAGCTCGTGCCTTTAAATAACGATATAAATTATTCATCCCTTGCATAACAGATTGATTTTCTTTCCATGCAGGCATGGATCCAATATTCCCCAGCTTACCATTAGTAACCGTCTCTACAAATTCTTCGTAAGTAATGCTTTGAAGGCTCTGAGCTAAGTTAGGACCAACCATGCCTTGACCATATGTCCCATGACATCGAGCACACCAATTACGGTAAAGTTTAAATCCACTATAAGTGTCAGCATCCAACTCATTGCCATTAGTGACTTTGTAATCATGGTCAACAGCAAACGCAGTGTTAATCAACACGCTATTGAGTATTAGCCCAAGTAATACCATGCTTATTTTGTTTAACTTGATTATTTTCATTTGTCATACTCCCGTATTTACGCAGCAAAAAAATCAAGTTTAGGGAAAAAAGCCCTAATTAAAATAGGTTATTTACACAATCTATTAAGTGATTTAACACACTCATAATGCCTTACCAACGCAAAACTTAGCATTCAGTTACTGAACTTTAACTGAACATTAACAGGCATCCGCCCAATATTTATCCAAACGCTTGGCTGAGATTGGGTATGCCGTACCCACCTCCTGAGCGAAGATAGAAATACGAAACTCTTCAATCATCCAGCGATAATGTTGATACCCATCGGTCGTGCGATGCTGATGTTGCAAATATCGACGCCAGTGACGACTGACTTCTTGTTGTCTTTGCTTGTCTTTGCTTGGATCCGTTTTTAACTTATCCAACCGTAATCCGATCGCCTGAAAGTAGGCAGGTAAACGTTTTAACGCTGTATCAGGCAAGTCATGGACAAATCCTTGATAGAGCAGGTATTGCAACTGCTCGCGAATATCTTGCACCGCATGCATTGCCGCAAGGGGTAGATTGCCGGATAAACGCTTCGCTATAGCATGATATTCCCGTAAAGCATCGGCAATAACAGCCGCGAGCGCCGTTGCTATGTTAATTAAATGTCGCCGCTCTTCCGACAGCCGTTGCTCAAATTCAGTCTGGCTACGAGGCCAGGGTTTATTGAGAAGAAAACACCGATCAAAAGCTACTTGGATTAAGTCTGTTTTTAATTGTTCACAAGGCGTTTGCTGGCGTTCTTTATCCGTATAGGGCGAGGGCGGAACATTGGCATAATGCAAACACATTGTTTTGATATCTGGCAGATGTTTGTGCAGATATTTGACGGTCTCTTTTTCCGCTAACATAAACAGCCTGCGCAAGCCTTTAAATGTCTGCGCTTCAGCTTGAGACTGAGTATCTAATAAGGTCAAATCAACAGAATTTGTCTTATCAATCAATGCGGGATAAGCAGTGATTTCAATACCATTTTGTTCCAGTACCATCTGAGCGGGCAAGTCGCCAAAACACCAGCTGGTTAATCCGCTTTTTTCATATTCACTGTCAGGTAATTGACTAAAACTATCTGCGGCTTCATCAGCCCAATTAATTTTCAGTGCGGATAAATCACGACTGCTTTCAAGTAACTTTCCCCGTTCGTCCACCAGCCGGAAATTCATCTGCAAATAGGGTGGCAATTCATCCAGTCGCCAATCATCCGGTTTAATATCGACCCCGGCCAATCGATGCAGGGCATCACTCAACGCGGGTAATAAAGCGCCTTGATCTGCAGAAATCAGTTCCAAAGCACGATCTGCATATTGTGGTACAGGAATAACGTGCCGACGCAATGACTTAGGCAAGGATTTTAATAAAAAAATCACCTTATCTCGGAGCAATCCTGGCACGAGCCATTCATAGCGTTCTGGTTGTGTCTGGTTGAGTAGCGATATGGGAATCGTTTGCGTAATGCCATCTTCTTGTTTACCCGGCTCAAAATGATAGGAGAGCGGTAACGCAATACGGTTAACCAACATTTGATCCGGAAAATCATCGACCGTGACTTGCTCAGCTTCGTGTGCCATGAGCGCTTCACGCGTCAAAAATAGTAGGTTGGGATCTTGCTGCTGCGCTTTTTTGCGCCAACGTTCAAACCCAGCCCCGTTCACAATATGTGCTGGCACATGCTGGCGATAAAACTCAAATAACACATCATCATCCACCAAAACATCACGGCGTCTGGACTTATGCTCCAGAATGGCAATATCTTCAATCAGTTGCTGATTATGTTTAAAGAAGGGTGCATTGCAATTAAAGTCACCCGCTACCAATGCCTGGCGAATAAATATTTCGTTGGCTAATGCCCGATCAATAGGGCCGAAGTGCACGCGGCGCCGTGTGACAACAGGCAAGCCATAGAGCGTGACACTTTCAAAGGCAACGACCTGCGCTGGCTTTTTTTCCCAATGCGGATCGCTGTATTGTCGATTAACCAAGTCTCCAGCGACCGGTTCAATCCAGTCTGGTTCAATTTTTGCTACAATTCGTGCGTAGAGTTGGCCCGTTTCAACCAGTTCAGCTGCCATAAGCCATTTTGGCCCTTTTTTATGCAGCGCCGAACCGGGAAAAATTTTTAATTTGAGATTACGCGCACCGGTGTAGCTATATTGATCCGTTTTCGTAGCGACATGACTCAATAATCCAGTTAGCAGGGCAAGGTGTATCGCCATATAATCTGCTGGTTGCTGATTCGCTTTAAAGCCCATCTGCTTCACTTGAACTTGCAATTGCTGGTAAATATCCAGCCATTCTCTCAGCCGCAGAAAAGAGAGAAAGTTTTCTTTGCAAAATTTACGTAACTTATTTTGTGATAAGTGTTTTTTCTTGTCGTGATATAACGCCCAAAGCTTTAAAAAGGCCAAAAAATCACTGCGTTCATCCTGATACTTTTTATGTGCTTCATCAGCGGCCTGCTGTTTATCCATCGGTCGCTCACGTGGATCCTGAATACTTAAGGCACTGGCGATAACGAGAACTTCGTTAAGACTGTTTTGTGTATGTGCCGCCAGAATCATTCTCGCAATACGCGGATCAATGGGCAGTTTCGCCAATTGCCGACCCGTATCAGTGATTTGTCGTTGCCGTGTCACCGCGCCCAACTCTTCGAGCAAACGGTAACCATCATTGACCATCTTGGGCGGGGGCGGATTAATAAATGGAAATTTGCCGGGATCACCCAGTTTTAATGCCGTCATCTGCAAGATAACGGAAGCAAGATTAGTTCTTAAAATTTCCGGGTCGGTAAAGGCCGGCCGAGCCTGAAAATCATCTTCATCATAAAGGCGAATACAGACCCCGGCAGCAATCCGTCCACACCGACCGGCACGTTGATTGGCACTCGATTGAGAGATTTTTTCAATCGGTAACCGTTGCACCTTATTACGTACACTATATCGACTAATTCGAGCCAGTCCCGGATCCACCACATAGCGAATACCCGGCACTGTCAAAGAGGTTTCGGCTACATTGGTAGCAAGAACTATCCGCCGCGGGCCACCGGTTTTAAAAACACGGTTTTGCTCAGCAGCCGATTGGCGGGCAAACAGGGGCAAAATCTCGGTATTTGGCGGATGGTGTTTACGCAATGCCTCAGACACATCGCGAATATCACGTTCACCAGACAAAAACACCAACACATCACCGGGACCTTCTTTGCAAACTTCATCAACACCGGCAACAATGCCTTCAACGAAATCATAGTCTTCGTTGTCATCATCCTGACTAATCAATGGCCGATACCGAATGTCGACCGGATAAGTCCGACCACTGACTTCAATCACCGGCGCGTTGTTGAAATGGGTAGAAAAACGCTCTGTATCGATCGTTGCTGAGGTGATGATGAGTTTCAGATCAGGACGCTTTGGTAACAGCTGCTTCAAATAACCCAATAAAAAATCAATGTTGAGACTGCGCTCATGGGCCTCATCGATAATAATCGTGTCATATTGATTTAAAAATTTGTCATTTTGAGTTTCGGCCAACAAGATGCCGTCAGTCATCAATTTGATATAGCTACGATCAGCTCGAACTTGGTCATGAAACCGAACTTTATAACCAACCGTTTCGCCAATCTCCGAATCCAGTTCTTCGGCAATACGGGTTGCAACCGTTCTCGCGGCAATACGTCGCGGCTGCGTATGTCCAATCAAGCCGCTTACCCCACGCCCCAAGTCCAGACAAATTTGCGGTAATTGCGTCGTTTTACCCGAGCCCGTTTCACCGCACAGAATAATCACCTGATGCGCCTGAATGGCATCGGCTATTTCCTGACGCCGTGCAATCACTGGCAGATCAGCATCTAGCTTTGGCTTGGGTCGATTTTGTATGCGATTTTGATATTGTTCGGCTGAGCGCGTGATTTTTTCGATCAGGTTTTGTAGCTGCTTGCTATCCGGCGTCGAATTTTTTTTCAGGTGTTGTAATTTTCGAGTCAGGTTATGCCGATCAACCAACATGGTTTTAGGCAGCATTTGTTCGAGTTGGTACAAAGTGGGGTCGGTCAAGACAATAAACCTACGATTCAAACAACCGGAGAAATTCAGGCTTAGCGGTATAAAGAAAAATTAACGCCTAACCCAAAATAAGTATTTTTAGGATTAGGCGAAAATAAGTAAACCTAAATCGCGAAATATTAACAACTACTGTTATTGATTTTTCCATTTGGCATTGTTGTGTTACAAAAAATAATGCCCCGCATTTTTGTACCATTCATTGAAGCGCCGGATAAATCGGCGCCGGTTAAATTACTGAAAATCATCTGGGCATTATCTAAATTAGTATTTTTTAAATTGGCGTGATTGAGAAGGGTATAGTCGAGCAAGGCACCTTGCAAATCAGCCCCTTCCAAATTTGCCTCATGCATTTTGGAGTGCGTAAACCATGCACCTTGTAGTTGACTGTTTTGTAGATTTATTTTTTGCAACTTGGATTCGCTAAGATCGGCACCACGCAAGTCTTTGTCGTTCAGGGGGGCTTCGGTCAAAGTACAGTGGTGGCATTGATTCTCTTCAAGCAAGCGCTTCAAGTAGATTTTTTCGTAGGCTAAAGCAGAACAACTAAATAATGCTAGGATTATCAGGGTCGAAAATTTCATAGATTACATTCCTAATCAACGGCTTTGTTGCCAGCCACCATGAAAAAACTGCTGCTCTAAAGGACGCCGCTTACGAGGACTAAGTTCCTTCTCCCGTTGCTCCGCACCTAATGCCTCAAGTGGCAGGGCGTAACCTATTGCATTCATCGACCATAAATGAACTGATTCTGGAATGGCAAAAGTCTCTCGCATAGCGTTGCTGTCAAAGCCGCCCATCTGATGCGACATAAGGCCTAATTGGGTTGCCTGCAAACACAAGCTGACACTGGCCGCACCCGTATCATAACCAGTCCATCGATTGGGTTTGTCATTGTGACTAAAGTGTTCAACCGACGCCGCCAAAATCAATACTGGCGCATTTTTTGCCCATGCCTGATTGCCTTCAACCAAGCAATCAAATGCTTTCTGCCAACTTTCCGCATCATGAAAGCGGTCCCAAATGATAAAACGCCACGGCTCGTCGCCAAAACAGGAGGGTGCCCATCGTGCTGCTTCGCACAATGCCGTAATCTGGGCCTCGCTAACGGCTCTCGATGCATCATAGGCTCGACCACTCCAACGCGCTGCAATAATTTCTGCAATGGGTTCGGCGGTATTCGCTGGCTTGGCAATCATAAAACCTCCTCAAAAACGTGTGTTATAGATCTAACGCGGCAAACTGATTCTGGGTTGCTCGGCAGGGCGATAAAAGCCACCAATATTACCAATTATTAGTACTAAGTCAGCTTTTGATTGCACTGCAATTTTTTCCAGCATTGAATGTCTTTCATCCCGCTCTTGTCCGCTCACCCGCACTTTAATCAATTCATGGTGCGCCAGCGCTTGATCGATTTCATTCATTACGGCGTCTGTTAAACCGCTGTTACCTACCATGACAACGGGCTTTAGCGAATGTGCCAGCCCCTTAAGATATCGTCGTTGTTTATCTGTCACTGCCATCACAAAGTCACCTGTATTAAAATGCGTGAATTATATCAGGATAGCCCATGACCCAACATAAGTTCACTGTCACAGCTGCTCGCGGCATGCTGGATTTACTCAGCGACGAACTCCGTCAATTTGGCATTACCAACACCAAGCAAGAAACGGGTAGCGTTCGTTTTACCGGAACGCTTAAACAAGCCTACCAAGTCTGTTTATGGTCGCGTGTTGCCGTGCGGGTTTTGATGCCGGTTGCCCGGTTTATGGCTGAGACGCCTGAGCAGCTCTATCAGGGCATTCAAACCATTGATTGGTCGACGCATATAGCGACAGATGAATCGGCGACACTGGCGATTGATTTCAATAGTTTTCGCTCAAAGCTGCAACACAATCAGTTTGGTGCGCAAAAGGTGAAGGATGCCATTGTTGACCAGATTCGTGAGCAATTCGGTAAACGGCCATCCGTCGATTTAGGGCAGCCCGATTTACGTGTCAATGTTTATGTTAAACACAATCAAGCCATTGTCAGTATTGATTTGTCTGGAGACAGTCTGCATAAACGTGGCTATCGTGTTCAACAGACTATTGCACCACTCAAAGAAACCCTTGCCGCCGCAATATTGCTTGCCGCTGACTGGCCGAAACTGGCGCGCCAAGGATGGGGACTCATCGATCCTATGTGCGGTAGTGGTACGTTTTTGATTGAAGCGGCCATGATGGCGGCGGATATTGCCCCCGCATTTAACCGTCACTACTTTGGCTTTCTGAACTGGCCACAACATGATGCATCGGCTTGGCAACAGCTCCGGGCTGATGCAGAACGACGGCGACTAAGCGGCTTATCACGGCTCCCGCATCTAACAGGTGGTGATCAAGACGATACGGCCGTTATCGCCGCAACTGAAAATATAAACGCTGCTGGGCTGGCCGAGCATATCCAAGTCGAACATCGCCGTTTACTGGATTGGACTGCGGTTAGTCGACAACTGCCTGCCCAAGGCTTATTTGTCTGTAATCCACCTTATGGAACCCGAATGGGCGATACTGACAAGTTACATTATCTCTTTGATAGCATCGGTAATATTGTGTCGGAAAAATTGCCAAGTTGGCGCACAGCAATTATTACCGACAATGCGGCATTAGGAAAATTTACTGGACTGACCCTATTTGAACAGCGTCCGTTTGATAATGGGCCGATTGCCTGTGAGGTGTTGTACTACCGTGCCCCGAAACCGGCTAAGCAAGCCACCGCGCCGACCAGTCAACCCATAAAGCCAGCGCCATGGCCTGGCGTTACAGACGTCCCACCAGAAACGCATTCCACGCTTACTTCACCTTCAATCACACTGTCAGAGCAAGCCACCATGTTTGCCAATCGGCTGCGAAAGAATGCCAAACACCTTGCCAAATGGGCACGCAAACAAGATGTTGAGTGTTATCGCGTATATGATGCTGATTTACCGGACTATGCTGCTGCGATTGATATTTATGGCGACAAAGTTCATGTTCAGGAATATGCCCCGCCAGCAGAAATTGACCCACAAAAAGCGAGCCGCCGACTCCAGGAAATAATGAAAATCGTTCCTGATGTTTTAGGCGTCTCTGCCACCGATATCACATTAAAATATCGTCAGCGACAGCGGGGTAGTGATCAATACGAAACCCAGGCGGCGCTCAATCAACGTTTTGCTGTTCGGGAAAATGGTCTTAAATTCTGGGTTAATCTGACCGACTATCTGGATACGGGTTTGTTTCTTGATCATCGCCTTACGCGACAAATGATTGGTCAACAGGCCCGCGGTAAATCGTTGTTAAATTTATTTGCTTATACCGGCAGTGTGACCGTCTATGCAGCAGCAGCGGGCGCCAAATCCAGCTTAACTGTAGACATGTCAAATACCTACCTGCAGTGGGCAAAAGATAACCTAGCGTTGAATCAGTTAACCAATGACAAGCATCAATTCTTGCGGGCCGATGTTACCGCTTGGCTGGATCAGGCGGTTGCAGAAAAACAGCAATTCGATGTCATTTTTATCGATCCGCCTACCTTCTCTAATTCCAGCAAAATGACGGGCATCTTTGATATTCAGCGCGATCATGCAGATATGCTCAACAAATTGGCAAAATTATTGAGTGCAGAAGGGGTAATCTGGTTCTCTACCAATCGTCAGGATTTTCGCTTAGACGACTCGTCATTAACACAATTTGAAATTACAGACCTCAGTAAAGCAACACTACCTGAGGATTTTGCACGTCGCCCTAAAATTCACTATTGCTGGCAACTGCGAAAGTTTAGCTAGGGGAAATCTGCTTTTATTTCTTGCCACAAATTAGCGTAAGCCTGCGCAACGGGCGTGTTTTCTGCAAAGCTACCTAATGGTGCCTGGAAATCGCCCATTCGTTCCACTACTGCCGCGTAGGGGATTGTCGACTGTAATCCGTTCTTGAGCATTTTGGGAGGATGCGAAATCATGACCCGATGGAGCGATCGCCGACGATCAACCATATTAAAAAAAGGCCGAAGCCGTTTGGGTTTGAGCTTGTGCTGTTTGAAAAAGTCGCGTGTTTGCTCAAAAGTACGCAGTGACAAGTGGGTTGGTATTAGCGGCATGTACAACACATCCGCCGTATCAAATATTTGTTCACTTAATGTCGAAAAGCTCGGCGGACAATCCAGAATTATCAGAGCATAACGCTCACTGAATGGCGCCAGTAATTTGTCTACCGCATTTTGCTTATCTGTGATGTCTGACAATAAGACATCAAATTCACGAAAAGAAAAATCGGCAGGGATAATATCCAGATTAGGATAATCGGTAGCCTTGACCAGTTCACCTATTGCCGTTTTACCTGCCAGGACTTTCTTGGGTTCACTTTTAGATTTTGCTTTACGGTGCAGCAACCAGCTTGCGGCACCTTGCGGATCAAGATCCCAGAGCAATGTTGGAATGCCATCCTGCGCCGCATGCCATGCGATATTCACGGCAGAGGTCGTTTTACCTACACCGCCCTTGAGATTAAAAAAAGCCAGCTTATTCATTAAAATTGGGCGGCCATTTGCTCCAGCAAGCGTGACTGCGCTGCAATTTTTTCACCATCCTCTGGAGTATCTGCACGTTTATAACGACCATCTTGCGATAAGATCCATGCTTGACTGTTATCGGCCAGATAGAGCAGCAGATCCTCAATGATGCGTTGCCGTAATTTGTTTGACTCAACGGGAAAAGCCGTTTCCACACGGCGCAGCAAATTTCGTTTCATCAAATCTGCACTGGCACACCAGACTTCAGGCTGGCCATCATTTTCAAAATAATAAACACGCGTATGCTCAAGAAAACGACCAATAATACTGCGCACGTGAATATTATCAGAAATACCTTCAACCCCAGGTTTGAGAGTACAAATACCACGCACAATCAGATCAACCCTCACACCAGCCATCGATGCCCGGTAAAACGCTTGTACCATTTCAGGTTCTACCACCGAGTTTACCTTGATGATAATTCGGGCTGGTTTGCCTTGAATCGCATGGTCAATTTCTCGATCAATTTTATTCAACAGTCTTTCATGCAGTGTGAAAGGGGCATGCAGTAACTTGTGCATGCCCGGCACCTTACCCAAGCTGGTCAGTTGAATAAATAAATTATTCACATCTTCACCGATCTGCTTATCCGACGTTAACAGGCCGTAATCGGTATATACTCGCGAAGTGCTACGATGATAATTACCGGTACCAAGGTGCACATAACGGCGTAACTTATTGTTTTCTCTGCGTAATATCAACAACATTTTGGCATGTGTTTTGTAGCCAACAATGCCGTAAACCACATGGGCGCCGGCTTCCTGCAATTTGGCAGCCAATGCCACATTGGCTTCTTCATCAAAGCGGGCGCGTAGCTCTACCACTACCGTCACTTCCTTGCCAGCATGTGCCGCAGCCACTAATGCATCAACAATTGGTGAACTGGCGCCGGTTCGATAAAGCGTTTGTTTAATTGCCAGAACGCTACTATCTGCCGCCGCCTGTTTGATTAAATCCACAATCGGGCCGAAAGATTCAAAGGGGTGATGCAGCAAATGATCATGTTTTTTGATGCTGGCAAACAAGTCCGCATCTGATGTCATGCCTCTGGCACGACCTTGTGTGAACGGTTTGAACTTCATATCCGGGCGTTCAACCAGCGAGTGCAATGCCTGAATACGACTCAAGTTAACCGGCCCATTGACCAGGTAGACGTTATCCTGATGCATCCCACATTGTTCACGCAGGAAATTTACCATGTCTTCCGGGCAGTTATGCGCAATTTCCAGACGAACCTCATCACCATAATTGCGATGGGTTAATTCATCCGCAATGGTGGCCAGCAAGTCACTGGTTTCTTCAGTATCAATGGCTAAATCACTATTGCGGGTAACCCGAAACTGATAGCAGCCCTTGACCTTCATGCCAAAGAATAAATCCTCAGCAAACGCGTGAATAATGGATGACAAAAAGACAAAGTGATACTGGCCGGAATCACTTAACTCTGCCGGTAGTTGGATCACGCGTGGCAGCGCGCGCGGTGCCTGCAAAATCGCATACCCTCGATCCCGTCCAAAGGCGTCTTTGCCGACCAATGACACAATGAAATTCAAGCTTTTATTAAGTAAGCGTGGGAAAGGGTGGGCAGAATCGAGTCCGATTGGACTCAAGATTGGCAAAATTTCTTCCTGAAAATATTTTTCCAGCCACGCATTATGTTGTTCCGTCCACATTGCCCGGGGCAGTACGCGAATGCCTTGAACTTCCAGTTCCGGAAGTAGCACTTCATTCAATACCGTGTACTGCTCTTCAACAAGCTCATGGGCACGTGCACTGATTAGCCTCAATACTTCCTGCGCACTGATTTGATCCGCCTCAAGGTAAGGATCGCCAATTTCCAGTTGCTGAATCAGGCCGGCAACTCGAACTTCAAAAAATTCATCCAGATTGGTACTGGAAATACACAAATAGTTGAGCCGCTCCAGCAAAGGCACATTCGGATCAAGTGCTTGCTGCAAAACCCGCCAGTTAAATTCCAGCAAACTGATTTCGCGGTTCAAGAATAGTTCGGGGCTACTTAAATCAATTGAATTTTCCATGTGGAGAAGTCTAAGATCCTTTAATGACAGATTTGTGACGACCTACCATTTGGTGTTGTCGAATAGGAATATCTGCTATCTTGTGCAAGCTGGTTTCGGGGTGCAGCCAAATCATCCGGACATCATAACGCGGCGTATTGAATGAACACCACGAATCCAAGCAATGCCAAATGTGAAAGAGTCTTTGCCATGTCCGCCCAGCATAAAACATCCACCGAATTCTGGAAACATAAACGTCTGAGCCAAATGAGCCACGATGAGTGGGAATCCTTGTGTGATGGCTGCGGTCGCTGTTGCTTACAAAAGCTGGAAGATGAGCAAGATGGTCGAATGTATTACACGCGTGCGGCGTGTAATTTGCTCGATATTGATACCTGCCGCTGCAGTGATTATCCAAATCGTCAACAACGGGTGCCAGAATGCATTGAACTTGGTATCGCCAATGCCCATTATTTCGATTGGTTGCCGGATACCTGCGCTTATCGTTTGCTAGCAGAAGGCGAGCCTTTACCAAATTGGCACCCGTTAGTCAGTGGCGATCCACAATCCGTGGTCAGAGCGGGGATTTCGATTCGAGATGTAGCGATTCCTGAACATCAAGTTGACGATATTACCGAAGAGGTCATTGCCCTTCGTAAACCCCATTACCCGCATGACACCTGAACAAAGCCGTGACTTTACGGCACGCCTAGAAGCGGCCGCGATCTTTCTGCTCGAACGAGAAATTTTCAGAAAACCGGATGATCTAGCCCGCCGCTTTGGGCTGCCGGTACCCGTAGTTCGCTATTGGTGGCGGCAAACAGATCAGACCACGCAACCTGTCATTCAAGACCAGCTTTCAGCCCGTGATGTCAAAGCAATTCGCAAAGCACATCAAACGTTGGAAGGCTGGGAAAAAGTAAAACGCTATCGTCCCGCTTGCGGAGCACGTTTACCCGGTGGCAAACTCTGTAAACGCAGCGTGGCAATTCGACCACCTGAAGCTTGGGGAATGGGGGCGCTCGCCGATAGATGCCGATTACATGGTGGATTGGCAAAGCGTCTGCGTAAAAAAGAGTGCAATGAAGCCGATGAGGAATCCTGAATCGCCATTTTTTGGTAAAGGGGCTTTATGCTGGAAACAACCGAATTATTCTGCATTATTCTCCGTCACTGTGCTGAAGGGGATTCGGGCACATTATTTTTAACTACAACTGATAATAAGGCATGTCATGTCGTCTTTGATAAGGGCCGAATTGTGGCTATGTCCTGCGGTACCACCAGAGGTGCGGACGTCGCCGATATGCTGCCAAAGCTGACTATTCAGGCCTGTCAATTTAATAGTGCATTACAAATGCCTCTCAGCAGCCGGGCTAACATCGCAGCGGAGCAAGATATTTTTAGTCGTCTCGGTATTCGACGTCAGCCCATTGATGCTCCCCAGCCTGAAATGCAACAACGTGTTTATCGGGGTCAGAAGTTTGCCGTCGCTATCGATACCAAGCCACAACCAGATTCCAGTCTTAAGCCAGCAACAAAAAGCAAACGGATTTATCGTGGTCAAGTTATTCAAGATGATTGAATGCACTGTGATTTCTCTGAAAAATCGTTACACTGTGCGCCCTGACAAACGGGTTTCATTGAGCATATGATGGTAGACAACAGCACGACTTTTAACCAAAATTTATTTTCTTTTCTGGACGCGTCCCCAACGCCTTTTCACGCCGTCCAGTCACTGGTCGCTGAATTAGGCAAGCAAGGCTTTAAACCTTTATCGGAACAAGCCGCTTGGGGAACGCTGGCTGCCGGGCGTTACTACATCATCCGCAATGGCTCTTCACTCATCGCGTTCACGTTGCCTGAAGCGTGTAATCTGGCAGAGCAGGGGGTGCGGTTATTGGGCGCACATACCGACAGTCCTTGCCTGAAAGTCAAACCCCGTCCAGAAAATGTTAGCCAACAACTTTGGCAGCTTGGCGTAGAAGTCTATGGCGGTGCTTTATTGAATCCTTGGTTTGATCGTGATTTATCAATGGCTGGGCGGGTCAGTTATCTCGATCAAAAGGGCCAGTTACAACACGTTCTGATCAATTTCCAGAAACCACTGGCGGTCATACCGAGCCTGGCAATTCATTTGGACAGGGAGGCGAATCAAAACCGGAGTATTAATCCACAGCAACACTTGCCGCCAATTATTATGCATACGGAGCCGGGCGAGCAGCCTGATTTTCGTGCGTTGCTGGAACAACAAATCCGTACGGAACATGCGGATCATCCCATCGGCACAGTCATGGATTACGAAATTGCGTTGTACGATACCCAGCCAGCTGGCTTTACCGGTCTCAACAACGACTTTATCAGTGCCGCCCGGCTGGATAACCTGTTAAGTTGCTACACCGGTCTGCAAGCATTATTAACAGCATCAAATCGTCCTGCCATGCTGGTATGCAATGACCATGAAGAGGTTGGCAGTATGTCAGCATCTGGCGCACAGGGGAATTTCCTGCAATCGGTGTTACAGCGTTTAACTCAAACACCGGAGCAATACGCCCGGATGATCGCGAATTCCTGGCTGATCTCGGCGGATAATGCCCACGCAATTCATCCGAATTATGCTGATAGACATGATGCAGCACACGGTCCACTCCTGAACAGGGGGCCGGTCATCAAAACCAATGCTAATCAGCGTTATGCCACAAATAGTGAAACTGCGGCCATGTTTCGTCACCTTTGCCAGCAGGCTGACGTACCCGTTCAGGATTTTGTTGTTCGCACAGATATGGCCTGTGGCAGCACAATCGGCCCATTAACCGCCGGCCAAATCGGCATACGTACGATTGATATCGGTGTTCCCACTTTTGCCATGCATTCAATTCGAGAGTTAGCAGGCAGTCAAGATCCCTATTATCTCTATTCTGCACTTAACTACTTTTTTAATTAAATCATAAGGATAATTTAACTATGTCAGAATCAGTTGAAGAACTGACCGTCAGCTATCATGAGGGTGAGCTCATGACTGTTAAGGAGTTGGACAAGGTGGTACTTAGCAAAGGCGCTTGGACAACCATCCTGTTTCGCTATCAGGATCTGGATCGTAAAACGGGTGAATTCGGCCCCGATAAATACACCATTCGCCGCTATCAGAAACGTAACGGTGAATACGGCCAACGCTCAAAATTTAATATTTCCAGTCGCGATCAGGCACAACAAATCGTGACGGCTTTATCCGGTTGGCTAAACAACTAATTGGTATGTTAAGCAAAAGCCTGATCACCAATCTTCTTGCGCTATTGTTAATCGCTTTAGGCTGGTTCTTGCCGGCAGCCTGGCAGTTACCCGTGATGATGACAGGCTTATTTGCACTCGCTGGGGCAGTCACCAACTGGCTGGCTGTCCATATGTTATTCGAACGCGTCCCTGGATTATATGGTTCCGGGGTTATCATGCTGAAATTTGCGGCTTTTAGACAGGCGATTGCAGATCTGTTGATGCAGCAGTTCTTTTCTGAGGCTCATTTGTCCCGATTTAGCCGCACATTGCAGCTGGATCCGCAAACCATTGATTTCAAAAAGATCATTGAACATGCCGATTTAACACCTGCCTGGGACTCTCTAACCGAGACTATCAAGGCGTCGTCGTTTGGTGGCATGTTAACCATGTTCGGCGGGGAGCAGGCGTTGGCGCCGTTGAAACAGCCTTTTATTGATAAAATGCAATTGGCATTTATTGATATTGCGCAAAGTGATGCCGTTCAACAAGCGGTTCATGATCAATTGGCATACGCCACACAAGCACCAGCCCTAAAGCAACAAGTGGCACACATTGTTGATGCCAGACTTGCTGAACTGACCCCCGACATGGTTAAGGACATCATCAAGAAAATGATTCATGCGCACCTTGGCTGGTTAGTCGTCTGGGGTGGTTTTTTTGGCGGCATAATAGGCTTAATCAGTAGCTTCATGATCTGATGTCGGTTTCTTTTTGTCGGCTTTGCCACAGTCCGGTTAGTGATTTTTTTACAGTACAAAAACGCCACTATGAAGCCTGCTTGCACTGTCATGCCGTTCAGCTTGATGTCGCAAGCCTGCCTACACCAGCCGCGGAATTGGCACTTTATCAAACCCATCAAAACGAAGTCGATGATCCGCGTTATCAGGCATTTACCGCCCCAGTCACCACAGCCATTCTCGAACGACAAAAATCCACGGACATCGGGCTGGATTTCGGTGCAGGCCCGGGGCCCGTTGTCGCCCATCAACTGACTCGTCAGGGCTACCAGATAATCGGCTATGATCCCTTTTTTCAGCCAGATAAAATCGCTTTGTCACGACAATATGACTTTATAATTTGTTGTGAGGTCATGGAACATTTTCATCATCCGGCAGAAAGCTTTGCCCTGTTACGAAAATTACTCAAACCTGGCGGGGTTTTATACTGCATGACATCGCTATTTCACGAGCAGCTTGATTTCAAGCAATGGCATTACAAAAATGATGCCACGCATGCTTTTTTTTACCATCAGCAAAGTCTGCACTGGATTCGAGACCAGATTGGCTTTCGCCATTTAGAGAATGACCAGAAACTGATCCTGTTTAGCCGTTAGCCAAACTGCGCTTGAAAATCGGCAGATTCACTAGCAGGCAGCTCAACCGTTACCGTGACTAAATCGGTAAATTGTTGATCCAGCATTTGCCCCTGGCATTGTTTGAGTTGGTATTCGAGTCGTTGTAGCTGGCTGTATTCAATCGTCAGTTGCAGTTGCTGCATGGGTACCCATCGCTGGATATCAGCCGCAGCCAGCGCATCCTTGGCAGCTTGACCATAGGCCCGCGTCAAACCGCCTGTGCCTAACTTGACGCCGCCAAAATAGCGAACAACCGCAACAACGGCATTAATTAAATTAATACCCTGCATTGGGGCGAGAATCGGCCGGCCAGCGGTGCCAGATGGCTCGCCAGCATCGTAAAAGCGTTCATTCAAGCCACTTTGTGTCTGACGAATTCGCCACGCAAATGCCAAATGATTGGCATGACTGTGTTCACCAGCTAATCGTCGTAATTGCTGCATCGCATGCTGCTCGCTGTCACAGGACAGGGCAATACCAATAAACCGGGATTTTTTTATTTCAAAGTCCGCAACCGCAGGCCGGGCCAAAATGACAGCTTCATTTTCCATGCACATTTGTTGTAGGCAAAAACAGACAGACAATTTAACATATCTGCCCCGCGGTACTACGCCATTCACCTATTCTCGATAAACAGGAAGCCATTTTGCCGGAAGAAAATTTTGCTGTTGGTCAACGTTGGGTCAGTCATACCGAGTCTGAACTGGGTTTAGGTTGTATTAGTGAAGTGCAGGGACGTTCTATCGAAGTCAGCTTTCCGGCTGCTGATGCTATTCGCCGCTACGCCGTCAATAACGCCCCTTTAGCTCGTGTTCGTTTTGAGCCCAATGACATTGTATTTGATCAGTCTGGTAACCAACTGATTGTGCAAGATTATCAGGAGCATAATAACTGCCTGATTTATGCCTGTCAGAACGACCAAGGCACGTTACAGGTTTTGCCAGAACAAGATTTGCAAAATAGCATTCAATTTCGTGATCCCGGTAAACGTTTATTTATTGGTCAAATCGATAAAAACAAACAATTTGTATTGCGTCGCAAAGCACTGGAATATGACCATCTCAGCCAAAAAAGTCCGTTATATGGGCTGATGGGTGCCAGAGTTCAATTATTACCACATCAGATATACATTGCTGCACAGGCTGCCCAGCGTTTATCTCCACGATTGCTGTTAGCCGATGAAGTTGGTTTGGGAAAAACCATCGAAGCCGGTCTCATCATGCACCAACAATGGCTGGCTGGCAGAGCCCGCCGGGTATTGGTAATTGTGCCTGAGCCGTTATTACATCAATGGCTGGTTGAGATGTTGCGTCGATTTAATCTGCATTTCACCTTAATTGATGCCGAGCGATTTACCGCAATTCATGATAGTGGCGAAAACCCTTTTGAAAGTAATCAGTTGATTCTGACCAGCATGAAAACACTGCTGTCTGACACTGTTATTAGTTCGGCAGTAACCGACGCTCAATGGGATATGCTGGTTGTTGATGAAGCCCATCATCTGCAATGGCAGGCCGAAAAGGCGAGTGCAGATTATCAATTAGTGGCGAAACTGAGTGAGCTTGTACCAGCAGTACTGCTGTTGACCGCCACCCCGCAGCAGACCGGACTGGCCAGCCATTTTGCTCGATTGCGGCTGCTGGATCCGGCTAGATTTTCCAGCTTGGCCCAATTTGAGCAGGAAGAACAGGCTTATCAACAGATTACGATGTTGATTGAGTGCTTGTTGACTGCAACTGATGTTCAAAGTTTGATGCAGTCAACGCATTTCAATGCGCTGACTGAAAAGCTGGATCAACACACCTTACAAAAATTGCTCGAACCGGAAACCTTTGCAATCGCCAGACAACAAGCGTTTCGACAACTCCTCGATTACTTTGGTACTGGCCGCTTGCTGTACCGCAATACCCGCCAAAATGTAGGGGACTTTCCCAAACGCATTTTACAACGGTATCCGCTACCAGAAGACACAACAGAACAACCGTGGCCTGAGTCAGATCCACGGATTGATTGGCTGCTCAGCTGGTTACAGTCGTTTAAACCAGCAAAAGCGTTGCTGATTTGTCAGCAGGCAGAAATGGCTAGCGAACTGGAAGCCTTTTTACGCGTTCGTCATGGTCTGCGGACAGCCGTTTTTCATGAAAATATGAGTTTGCTACAGCGCGACAGGGCAGCCGCTTATTTTGCCGAGCAAGAATCCGGTGCTCAATTACTGATTTGCTCTGAAATCGGTAGTGAAGGTCGTAATTTTCAATTCTGTCATGACCTCGTTTGTTTAGATCTGCCTCAGCATCCGGATATTCTGGAGCAACGCATTGGTCGCCTAGATCGCATTGGTCAGCGTCACCCAGTTACCATTCATGTTCCTTATATCGAACATAGTGCACAACATCACCTGCTTGATTGGTATGACAAGGGGATGGATGCATTCAGCGAGGTACAGACCATCGGCGAAAATCTCTACCAACAATTTTCGGCACAATTACAGTCTGTCATGGTTTCGCCCCAAGATGATGTTGCTATCAAGGCGTTGATCCGTGAAACACGCCAGCAATATCAAATCTTAAAAACGCAGGAACAGACAGGCCGCGAGAAACTACTGGCATGGCATTCTTTTGATCCAGCCGAGGCAGAAAACCTGCTAGCCGAATTGGAATCTGCCAGCAGACCAATTGAACTGGCTGACTTTATTTCGGATTTCTGTGATGCCTTTGGTATAGATCATCAGTCACACAGTGCTGATACCGTTATTCTGATGCCAAGCGAGCAAATGCAGCAACAAGATTTACCCGCGTTACCTGAAGAGGGCATTACCGGCACATTTCAACGGCACAAAGCCTTGTCACGTGAAGATATCGCTTTTTTTAGTTGGGAACACCCCTTAATTCGTAGTGCGATTGATACCGTTTTAAGTCACGAGCTGGGTAATACCGCTTTTTGCACATTAACAGACGAACGATTTCCTGCTGGTACGTTACTCATCGAATCACTTTGTTATTTTGATATTCCAGCACCACCCGGATTACATAGCCAACGCTATTTACCTTGCCAATATCGCCGTTTAGTCCTAGATGAAAAGGGCCGTCAATTGACTGAAAGTTTGCCTAGCGAAATATTAGATCCGCTCGCTGGACGCATTGATAAACCCACGGCAAGACAACTGGTGAGTCATGCCCGCAACCAAATTGAACTGTTAATTCGTCAAACTTGGCAGACCTTACAGCACGATACTCAAAAATGGATAAACTCGGCAAATCACGCTGTCGAGCAGGAAATAAACGCAGAAGTCAGCCGATTGGAAACACTGCAATCTATTCAAGGAAACTCGCTAAAGGCTGAGATAAGCTTATGGCAGCACAGACAATCACAGCTGTTATCGGCAATTTCAACGGGCCAATGGCGTCTGGATGCGATCCGAGTCATTATTGTGACCAATAATTAACAGCTATACGCCACAAAAAAGTGTACAGATGAAGATATTATGCTGAGGAGATAACCATGCTGAGGAACGTTTTAGGTGTACTTATATTGTTTGGTAGCGCAGGTATCAGTCAGGCAGAGCCTAACCCTGTCACCTTAACGTCACTCACAAATTATGTCTTTCGTCAGGCACCCGAAAGACTTGCTGAACAAAGCATAATAGATACCGCTGATGCGTATGCTGAACGCGCAAAAACTTGGTTTGCAGAACCGGCCAGTCTCAATTTATTTCACTATAACGATGCCATTGGCAGTAGCAATGGTTTGCAAGAATGGGAAACGAGTATTTCTGCACCAATTTGGTTATCTGGTGAACAGCGTAGACAACAAAACTGGGCTCAGGAGTTGAGCAATCAGTTACCTTATTATCAACAAAAACATCGTTTACAAGCTGCTGGACAGGTTCGACAACATATTTGGACAGTGGTGCATGCTGCGGCTCGCGTCAGACAAACGGAAATCCGCCGAGATAATGCAGCAGGATTATTCGAAACGGTTAAAGCACAGGCCGAAAAAGGCTATTTAGCGACGACGGACAAACTCATTGCCGAACAACATCGCATGGCAGCTCAAAATGATCATCTTCAAGCCCAAGCGGAATTGACACAAGCTATCAACCAATATTATTACCTTACTGCTCAACGACAACTACCCGACAATGTTGTTGAAAGCCTGCCATCATCGTTAAAAATTACGGTCGATCATCCCTTGCTAGCTGAACTCAGCCAACAAATCACTATCCTGCATAGTGAAATGGCTAGTACCTCTTTGACCGCCAAGCAAAATCCAAATCTCTCACTTGGGATTAAACGAGAACGAGGTAGCGGATCTGAGCCATTTAACAACAGTCTAGGCCTCGGTATTTCTCTGCCTATTGGGCAAACAAATTATGCCAAAGCTTCTGTCGCAGAAGTTGGCAGAAAGCTCGCAAATATTGAAGTGGCGCGTCAGTCGCTCAAGCGTCGATTAGAAAGTAGTTTATTACATCAACGTGATACGCTCTCTGCACTGAGAGACAAGCAGCAACGCCTCCAAGCGCAATTTTCTCTCAGTGAAACGTATCAGCACAAACAGCAAAAAAGTTTCGATCTTGGTCAGATTGACTTACGGACTTTATTGCTTGTTGAAGCAGAACATAACGCCACCCGAAATCAACTCCAAATGACGCAGATTGAAATCAATCAAACCATAGCCCAAATTAATCAGACGCTGGGCATCATGCCTTAAAAGTCTTCTGCCTGCATTCGGTTAACGAGATCTTCCCAGAGTGACAAGCGAGATGCATCACCAACCCGTTGCCCGGTACCGCGAGACTTGGACAGCCATAAACCACGTCCATTAAAACTATAAACAGGAATCAGATCTGGCCGGCGATTTGCGGGTTCAATATCAATCACCAGATTATCCAAAACTAATGGCATTGAACGTGGCGTTTCGTAATAGGTAAGCACCATATGCGCCTGATCCAGTTCAATCGCCTTTACGTAAGTAATCCGTAGTTTTTCTTCATCAATGCCAATCGCTTTCAAGGTGAAATATTTGGCAATGGAATAGTCTTCACAATCACCTGCACCAATAGCCAGCATTTCGGCAGGTGTTGCCCAATAATCTTTTTTTCCCCATAACGCCAGATCATCAATAAACTGCACATTACGATTAAAAAACGCATTAACGGCGTTGAGTTTTTCCTGCTCAGACAGATCCGTGGCGTCATCCATCAGGCTTTGCCACTCTTCAAAACGCAAACGAGAAAAGCGATTATGTTTTTCTTCAATTTTCTTTAAAAAAGGTTCGGAAAAACGAATATCTGCAACCAACGGCCATGACAACATGGCAAGGCAAAGCAAAAACCCGCCAATCAGGTTACGGAATGTCCTGCTGCGATTCATTGACTGTTAACGGCTAATACCGTACAGCCCAATCCGACGCACATAGTGGAAATCTTCATCTTGGCTGACACTTTCCACCAGAATTTTGATTTCAAGCAAACTGGAAACCTCCTGCATAATATCGAGGAAATCCGGCTTGCTACTATGCTGATGGATATCGGTAGTCAAATCGCGCGCCAAACGCACATAATCCACTTGCAGCTCTTTGATTTTTTCTACCGGAATCACATCACTGCTATAACGTTTGAGCAGGGTAGTTGCGCCTAAACGTCGAACAAATACGCCAAACTCTGCAAAAACAGGCAGCTGTTTCGCCGCAGCATAGGCCGTCACACTAAAGACCAGCAAGTGCGCTGGTAACGAAAAGGTGACAAGTCGTTCGCGTAACCACTGACGGAACGCTGGAGAGGCAACGGAATGCATGGACAAGTTAATGGTGACCGGACTGTTAACCTGCTGATGTTCCATTGTCGTCAGAATCTTATTCACAATCGTGCGGTCCAGCTGTTCAACCAAGGCAAACTCTTCGGCCATCGAGAAGAAAGTCCCTGTTGGCAGCGTCTGGCCGCTGACATCTGTGACCAGCGTAAAGGCTTCCATCATTACCAGACGTGGATCTTCTGTCTCATAATTATGGGCCTGATTGGTAAAGGTGATTTCTGGTGTATTGTGTTCAATCGCACGTTTAACAGCGGTTTTCCAGCCTTGCTCGTTAATAGAGCTGAGTGAATCCTGGCGCACAAAATACGCATTACTGCCGATCAATCGTGCTTGCTCATAGGCCTCGACAGCGGCAGGTAATAACCGAGCGTATTCACTGCTACGCTCGAATTGGACAATACCGATATGCAATAAATCACTCTCTTGATATTGCTGCCCGAGATTATGAATTGCTTGTTGTAACTTTTTGGCAAACAGATGAATGCTGCCACTGTCGGTACCCGGTGATAAGACGACGAATTCAGAACCATACAGACGATAAGACTGAGCAGGGGCGAGCGCATGCTGCTTAAGCATATCGGCAAAGTCGATGAGTAACTGATCCACCCCTTGCTTGCCTCGATCCCGGACTATGCCTGCCAAATCATCAAATTTTAAATACAGCACATGACCTTGCTGACCATCCGCCAAGGCACTTTTCATGTTTTCGGTAAAGGTTTGCTGATTGAATAGCCCGGTCAGTGGATCGCGTTTTAAACTGTCTGTCAGATTCTCTAGTTTGGCATTTAATCGCGCAATCATGCCGCCAATTTTGCCTGACATACTATTCATTGATTGCGCGACTTCACGGACTTCCGTGGTCCACGGCATTTTTTCGATGCGCACAAAATTACCCGCAGAGATTTCATTGGCTTGGCTGCGAATTGCATTCAAGGGTTTTAGGGTCAACCGTAAAACAACGTACAACAATGCCATTGCCCCGAGGAAAAACAGCAGGCTATAAAATAATGTTGATCTGAACTGTTGCCATAACTTCAGATACCCATACCCAGGGTTGCTGCTCACATGTAAGGTACCGCTAATCGTCCAGCCTGAGCTGATTTCAGATACCGCTGTTGCTGTTTCAATCGGTAGCAACGTAATTAACCAGTCTGGCACTCCCTCGATCTCAACCGGATTAGTCAGCGTCACCAACGCTTCACCGTCAATGTTTTCCAAGCGCATTTCACGATAGTAACCCGTATCAAAAATCGCATTCATCATCGTACGCAGTATGGGATCCTGTTCATCGGTCATGTGAGGACTAAGCGATAAACCTAAGGAGGTAGCGGTATCCTGAACATGAATTTCTGATTCCACCTGAAGATAACTGCGAATATTATTCATGCTCAGGGTAAAGTTGACCGCAAACACAATCACAAAAATCAGCGTAACAAGAAGAAATAACTGCTTTGAAAGTGACATATCACCACCCCGTCCCAGGCGATTGAAAGAACATGAAAAAAAGCCACATCTGCGGCCACTGATTAGGCTTAACAATACGCTGCCAATTCAGGCAGAGCAAGCGTTTTTGGCTGGTAAAACCAGTTTGTTTGCTTTCGTTTTATCAGGCAGATTGCTAGGATCGTGGTTTTAAATCAGACAGTCCGAAATCCATGTTCAGTGTTTTGACACAAATGGCCGTGTTAATCGCCTGTGGCGCGTTGTGGCACAGATTTGCACCACAACATATTTCCTCGATTGCACATCGCCGTGCTTTAACTGATCTGGTGTTTTATATTCTCCTGCCTGCCTTGATTATTGATGTGATCTGGCAAACTGATCTCAATGCCGGATCAGTGCAAATTTCTCTGATTGCGTTGTCTGCATTAGCTTCGGCAATGTTTGCCATGTGGCTCGTGTTGCGCTGGCTGAACGTCAGCCAGACCCAGACTGGCGCACTGCTATTGGCAGCGAGCTTCCCCAATGTCACATATTTGGGGCTGCCAGTTCTCGACCAAGCTTTAGGAAGTTGGTCTAATTCATTGATTTTGCAGTATGATCTGTTTGCGTGCACGCCCGTTTTAATGACGGCAGGCATCCTGTTGGCACGCCATTTTGGCGACCAAGAAGTGTCACTCCATCCATTGAAAGCATTGCTGAGAATTCCGCCTTTATGGGCGGTCACACTCGCCGTGATGTTGAATTTGTTGCAAGTACCCAGACCTGAGATATTGCATCATGCCCTGGCCACACTATCAGGTGGTGTTGTGCCGCTGATGCTGATTGCACTTGGTATGAGCATTCGCTGGCAAAGCTTTCACTTTCGCTTATTACCGCTGCTTTTGCCGGTTGCGTTAATTTCACTCGTCTTGGCACCAGCGGTCGTGTGGGGTATCGTCCAGTTCATGCCCGTCACACCCGAAGTTGGCATGACCGTCGTCTTGGCAGCGGCAATGCCGACCATGGTGTTTGGTTTTGTCATTTGTGAACAATATGGTTTGGACTCAAGTCTTTACGCGGCGGCTGTTGCGTTGACCACGATACTCTGTCTGGCAACGCTGCCGGTTTGGTTTTACTGGGTAAGCTGATCCTGCCAGGTAAATCCAGTTTCGGTTATCGCTTGTTTAAGCAGTGTCATGGCTTTTTCAACCTGTTCTGCCGCACCACGCAAACTCATTTCAATATGTGGCGGTTCGCCAAGGCAGGGGAGACTGGATAGTTTGAGTGACGGAAAATCCGAATCTATTTTTTGCATAATGAACAACAGATCTGACTCACGTCCCCCAATGACATAGATGATTTGTTCGCAAGCAGGGCGCGTATCACGTAAGTCAGCATAGTGATGTGACATGACCCATTCGCACATCGGCCATGCCATTTCGGGAAATCCTGGCATGAAGTGGCCAGAAGCAAAACTGAACCCGGCGACATTATTTACGGCGTTGGGAATGAGCGTTGCGCCCACAGGCAGATGCCCCATCAACACCCGATTAGGGTAGGCACGCTCAGCATAGGTTTGCTCAATCAATCGAATTGCTTCTGGGTGCGGCTCAATGGCAACCCCGACCACTTTGGCGACGGTTTGCCGCGTCCGATCATCCGGTGTGGCACCAATGCCACCAAAGCTAAAAAAGATATCCTCGCTTTGCATGGCAAATCGCATGCTGCGTTCAAGCTGTTGGGGATCATCGCCGGTTAAATGAACCCAATCCAATTCAAGTCCACGTTTAGCCAGGAGCGACTTAAGAAACTCAAAATGCTTGTCTTGTCGCTTGCCTGAAAGTATTTCGTCACCAATAATCAATGCACCAATAGCCATCTCTACTCCGGTCGATTACGCATAAAGTCAGCTGTTTGAACAAATGAAGACATCAATTGTTCGGCAAACAGCGGCTCCAAGTTCATTTTCTTTAACGCTTGAGCCATGCAATACAACCATTGATCACGTTCCTCAATACCAATTGAAAAGGGCAGATGCCGGGCACGTAATCTGGGATGGCCAAATTTTTCAACATACAATTGAGGGCCGCCCATCCAGCCACTCAGAAACCAGAATAATTTATCTTCGCTGGATTGGATTTGCGTCGGATGCATCTGACGAACCAAACTGGTCTGCGGCGTATCCGACATAATTTGATAAAAGTAACGCACCAATTGGCGAACACCTTCTTCACCGCCAATTCGCTCATAGGGTGTGGCAATTTCTGACATAATTAAACCTTGTTAAAGCCAGTATTTTAGCTGTCTACAGCAATATCTCAAAGTGGCGCCGACTTGCGGCTATGTTTCGTGGCCGGGATAATGGCCGATTTCTTTCACAATCAAAGGAGCAAAATCCGATGAGTGACAAAATCATCATGCGTACCGGTGAATCTCTGGTTGCCGGCGGGCCCCCATTTACCGCTGCAGAACCAGAAGTCGTTATTGGTGAACTGGATGGTCCGTTTGGCACCGCGTTTGCCAACTTAATGGGTGACCAGGTACAGGGACACTCACGGGTTCTGGCTTTAATGAACACAGACATGCAGGTTCGTCCTGCCACATTGATGGTCAGTAAAGTCACGGTGAAAAAAACCGCTTACACCAATATCCTGATGGGTACGGTTCAAGGCGCAATAGCCAACGGCGTACTGGATGCCGTCCGTAACGGTACGATCCCTAAAGAAAAAGCCAATGACTTAGGCATTATCGTCTCAGTTTGGTTGAACCCAAGCATCACGACTGTCGAAGATCTGGATCACGTTGCCTTGTTTAACATTCACCGTGAAGCTACCCGTCGTGCTATCGAAAAAGCAATGAACAATGAACCTAGCATTGATTATCTTCTGGAAAATCAAGACAAACTGGTTCACAAGTACTACCAAAAAGAATTGGACGCACAAAAGTAATTTCGTTAATTCGGAATTAATTGTCTTGGTGTGAGGTCTTAACTATTGTCGTTAATCCTCGTAACCTTATCAGGCCTGTATGCAGATGCATACAGGCCTTTTTTTTGCTGTGTATAATGCCGCTATGAGCCAGTCAACCGTCGCAGGCAAAGACTTATATTCCATGGACAAACTGATGCGGGAAACCCGTCAGTTAGCTGCGCGCTATCGACAAACCACCGGCACCAGCTTGCCGGTTACCGGCGAAATTGCACGATTTGACGCAGCCAAAGCGCTTGGGCTCAAACTAATTGATGATACCGCAGCCGGATTTGATGCGATTGGTCATCAACACTGGCCCGATCAACGGCTTGTCATTAAAGGCCGAACCTTGTTTGAAGAGAGTCGGAATACCACGCCAAAAATTGGCCAAATCAATTTACAACAGGAATGGGAAGCGGTGATCCTGGTGCTGTTTGATGATCAGTATCAGCCAACCGAAATGTATTATGCCAGCCGACATGATATTCAAACGGCATTAGAACGACACACGGGCAAAAAAAAACGCGGCGGTATGTCCGTCGCGCAGTTTAAAATTATTGGTGATCGGGTCTGGACCACCGAAAATGGGTCCGAATTATCCGTTTGGGATAATCAGGCAGGTTAACTAAATCAAGCAGGTCACGGAGACGAATATGGAAATCAGTGAATTTATTTTTTGGGGTTTACTGGTGGTGGTTATTGTTTATGCCATCATCATGTTTAACCATTTGGTCAGCCTCAAACACAACGTCAAAAAAGCCTGGTCCAATATCGATGTGCTATTAAAACAGCGTCACGATGAACTGCCCAAACTGGTGGAAACCTGTCGCCAATACATGCAGTTTGAACAACAAACTCTGGAAAAAGTCATGCAGGCAAGAGCAGCCGTGTCTGCCGCGCAGGCAAATGGCGATGTTCCGGCACTGGGCGCTGCCGAAACTGAAATGCGTCTTGGTCTGGGTAATCTGTTCGCTGTTGCTGAAGCGTATCCTGATTTGAAAGCAAATGAGACCTTTCAACACCTGCAACAACGTATTAGTGGCCTGGAAAATGCGATTGCCGATCGCCGCGAGTTTTATAACGAAAGCGTCAATATTAACAATATCCAGATCGAACAATTTCCAGACTTGGTGATTGCGCGTCTGTTTCGGTTCCGTGCTTTTGACTTGCTAGAGTTCAGTGAAAGCGAAACCGCTGATGTGGATCTGGGCGCATTGTTTAATCGTTAATGGAAAATGTACGCAATATCCTGGCTGGTATCATTCGTTCATTAGAATCAGGTGAATTTACATTAGCCAGCCTGCTGATTATCGGCATCGGTGCAGGCTGTTTTTATTATTTGATTCAATCATTGCAGCGTATTCGACTGCTCAGTGGTAAACCAACCTCAAAAATTCGGTCCGCTCATCAAGGTTGCATAGAACTGGCTGGTAGCGCTGAGCTCATGCCTGGCTCTCCTGTTGTATCACCGGTATCCGGGCGTCATTGTGTCTGGTATGAATACGTTATCGAGCAACGCCAAACTGTGCTGAATGGCAGCCGAGAACGAACCAGATGGTCGACCATACAACGTCAACGCAGTGATGCATTATTTTATTTAAATGACGGCAGCGGCCAATGTGTCGTCGACCCCGATGACGCAGAAATAATGCATGTCAAACAGCGACGCTGGCGCGATCCCGTTAATCGAAATCGACGTTATAGTGAGCGCACTATTGTGCCAGGGCAGCAGCTTTATGCGATTGGCTGGTTTCAAACTATTCAGGCTGCTACACAGATGATGCTGAAAGAGCAGGTCAGTTTATTGTTAAGAGAGTGGAAACAAAACCTGAATCAATTATTGGCCAGATTTGATACCAATAAAGATGGTCGCTTCAGTGATAAAGAATGGCAACGCGTTGTTGCTGCTGCCAATGCCCAAGTAAGACGCGAACATTTAACAATGCAACCGGATGCCATTCATCTGCTTGGCAAGGGCCCCGGCAGAAGCAGTTATCTGATTTCAGTCATTCCTGAAGCCAAATTACGTCGCCGCTATCAAGTACAATTTTGGGCTGCCCTGATTGGTTTCCTGTGCTGCGGCAGTCTCTGGGTATGGGCGTTACAAATCCGACAGGTTGGCTGATGCGGGATGAGCTGACGGCACTTTTCAATGAAGATGGTGTGCTTTCTCAACAAATAACAGGCTTCCAACCTCGCCCTGCGCAGCAGGAAATGGCCGAACGCGTTGCCAATACACTTAGCAACGGCAACCTGCTTATTGCTGAAGCAGGCACAGGCACAGGCAAAACCTTTGCTTATTTAGCTCCAGCCATGCTGTCGGGACAAAAAGTCTTTATTTCAACGGGCACAAAGAATCTCCAAGACCAACTCTATCAGCGTGATTTGCCGGTTCTACGACAAACATTAAATGTGCCACTGATGACTGCCATTCTTAAAGGTCGCAGCAACTATCTCTGCCATCACCGTTTGGGACTGGCAGAAACAGACGATTCATTGCTCAATGACCAAGCTACACTCAGCAAACTGAGAAAATGGGCAGAACAAAGTGATCACGGGGATCTGTCTGACACGCAATTATTAGACGCTGATAGCCATTTGCTACCACGGGTCACTTCGACAGTTGATAATTGTCTCGGCACGCAATGCCCAGAATATCAGCACTGCTTTGTTGCTGAAGCACGGCGTCGGGCGCAGGAGGCCGATATTGTCGTTGTAAATCACCATTTGCTGATGTCAGATCTGGCCTTAAAAACAGCGGGGCAGGGTGAGGTTTTACCCACTGCCGATGCCTATATTATTGATGAAGCACATCAGCTACCCGGCATTGCCAGCCAGTTTTTGGGGCTAAGGTTAAGCAGTCATCAAATTACTGAGCTATGTCGGGATGCAACGCAAGAAATGCACGCCGAGGCTTCCGATATGCCAAGTATTGCAACGGCATCAGATAAACTGCAGACGGTTTTACAACGTCTCAGGGTCTATTTGGGAAGCGAGGTACTTCGTCGTCCCTGGTTTGCTGGAGAAGGCGATGAAACCCAACAAAACCTGCTGGATGCCGTCGCCCAAGCGTTAACAAATCTGGCTGAAGAACTTGAGCAAGCCTCGCCGCGCAGTCAAGGGTTAAGCCAATGTCATCAACGTGCTGAAAGCCTGCTTGATTTACTGGAATACTTTCAGGCAAACGCTGAACCTAGCGATCACGTCTTATGGCTGGATAATCGACTCAGTGGCTTTATTTTAAACGCTACCCCATTTGATATCAGTGGGCCGTTTCAGCAATGGCTTGATGACAAACCGGCAGCCTGGATATTTACCTCAGCCACATTAACCGTAGCGGGTCAATTTAATCATTTTAAACAACAGCTTGGCATTGACGATGCAGAAACGGTTAGCTGGGAGAGTCCCTTCGATTACCAGCAGCAAAGCTTACTCTTTTTACCCGAAACAAAATTGATGCCCGCATCCGTTAATTACAATCAACATATTGCCGATGTCGCCAGACAGGTCATCACATTGAGCGGCGGTCGAACCTTTTTATTATTTACCAGCTATCGGGCGCTCTACGAAGTGGCTGAAGCCTTAAAAGACTGCGGCCATCCCTTATTGGTGCAGGGGAGTGGGGGTAAAGCACAACTGATTGAGCGATTTCGGGAACAGGGAGACGCCGTTTTGCTCGGCACCAGCAGTTTTTGGGAGGGGGTTGATGTGCGGGGGGACGCCTTACGCTGCGTGTTAATTGATAAAATTCCATTCGCGTCACCAGGTGACCCGGTTTTAGAGGCCCGTATCAATCTGCTGAAAATGCATGGTGGCAACCCATTTCGTAGCATACAAATTCCATCCGCTGTTATTCAGTTAAAGCAGGGCATAGGGAGGTTAATTCGTGATGTCCGTGATTATGGTGTGTTGGTTTTGTGTGACCCAAGATTACTGAATAAACCTTACGGTAAAGTGTTTTTACGCAGTTTACCAGCCATGCCGATCACACAAAATATTCA
Source organism: Methylophaga frappieri (assembly GCF_000260965.1). Taxonomy (NCBI): domain Bacteria; kingdom Pseudomonadati; phylum Pseudomonadota; class Gammaproteobacteria; order Thiotrichales; family Piscirickettsiaceae; genus Methylophaga; species Methylophaga frappieri. Next base: position 1,190 of record NC_017856.1, on the reverse strand, counting down.
AGACGTGGCCGATTTTCTGACAGAAAAATCTGTCGACCAAGCCACTCATTAAATGCCCTCAATTTAAGTCAAGAGCATATTCTTTTAATAAAGTGAGGGGAATGATGTCGGTTGCCCGTTGATGTGTGCTGGCGAGGTAAACCTGAGGCGCCCGTTGATTTTGATGTGCCTCCAGCCATCTTGCAGCACATAAACACCAACGATCGCCCGGCTTTAAACCCGGAAAGTTATATTCTGGAATCGGCGTCACCAAGTCATTACCCCGAAACCGGGAAAACTCCAAAAAGGCTTGTGAAACTGACACACAAACTGTGTGAGAGCCAAGATCGTCTTCACTGGTATTACAGCACCCGTCTCTAAAAAAACCGGTCAACGGCGTATGACTACAATCCTGCAATGGCTCGCCAAGCACATTTAACGCTTTGGTTTGAACAGAGCGCAGCATGGTTACTCCAAATGAAGCTGACTATTCACATGATGATGCATATCTAACTCAGGAATCGTTAAATGCATCTTGATGGAGAGGGTGGCATTATCGGTAATCTGCCCAGACTCAAGCGCCGCCTGAATAGACTGCTCAATCTCACGATGAGACGTAATACCCACCTTTTTAAGAAACTGACGTATTTCCAGCGATAGGGTTTCTGAGTTCATGATTAGGCAGCCTCTATTTATCGTACTTAATGTATTTGAAGCGGGCATCATCCGGGGTACCAACAAGTGCACCGTCATCCAGGCCAGGTTGCCACATCACAACTTCTTCGATTTTCTGAGCTAATTCAAAATCTTTATCCGTAATACCTTTGGCTGCATGATTAGTGAGCTTAACAATCACAAAGGCATAAGATGCCGTCAAATCTGGATGATGAAAGGCCGCCTCAGCCAAATGCCCAACCGTATTAATGACCATCAACGTACTTTTCCAGCCACTAGTCTTATATTTACGGCGAATCCAGCCATTTTCCAAATACCAATGTGGCAGAATCTCAGCGAGGCGTGCCGTCACCTCGTCATCATTATAAGTTCGCTCTTTTTCCTGTTCACGCCATTCAGACATTTTATTTCCTCCAATTTAGTTTCTTGAGTGTATCAATCTCATCCAAGACAGCAAAACGGAACTGACCGCCCGATCCTGTTTTAAATACAACATCATCAAAAATCTGCAGGATTTGTTATCAACCAAAATTGAT